>DASUCS010000033.1:0-9725 GCA_036275935.1 Acidimicrobiales bacterium | reverse complement strand
CCGTATCAGTGGTGGAAGGTCGTGGGTCCGCCGCATCTCTCGTTGCGAGATCGCGGCATCACGTTCGCAACGGCGACGGAAGAGGGAGTCTGCATCCGGTTCCGCCAGGCCGTGCCCGCGCTGCTGCCGTTCGACCAGGTGTGTCACCCCGCCGTGACCGTCACGGTCGACGAAACGGACGATCTCGTTCGCCTGGTCGAGCAGTTGGCGGGCTGACTCAACGGACCCGCAACGCCTTCACGACGCGCACCCACTAGCCGGGTCGGCGGGCCGTGAGTACGCGCGCCGACGGCACGAAGAGCACACCGGTGCGCGATCGCTGCACCGCAACAAGCCCTTCGCTGAGCAGGGTCTTCGCGTAGTCGGAGGTGTGCGCGAGGTCCAGGATGGCGACGTGGCCGCCTGGTTTCAGTACTCGTGCGATCTCGCGGATCGCGCGCGTCCGCTCGTCTCGATCCCTGATGTTGTGGAGGACGAGACTCGAGACGACGACATCGAACGACGCGTCCTCGAACACGAGCGCTGTGGCGTCGCCATCGCGCACGTCGACGCGGTCGGCCACCCCGGCTCGTCTCGCGGTCTCGATCGTCGCCTCGCGACTGTTGTGCCACTGGTCCTTCTGACGCCAGACGTCGATACCCACCGCACGGCCGGTCGTCAGGTGGCGCGCCGACTCGACCAGAAGGAGCCCGTGCCCGCAGCCCACGTCGAGGACCTCTTCATCACCACGCCACGGGATGCGATCCAGCATGCGCCTCGCCCGACGCACCTTGGCCACCGCGCTCCCCCACACGTGCAGCACGGCGTAGGCGAGCAACACGATCCCGACGATCGCCACGGCGGGCAGCGTGACGACTCCGACGACGAGAAGAACGATGCCCACAGACGCGATGCCGATCAGCGCGCCAGGCGCGTCGAGGCCGTAGCGGAACACCCGCTCGGTCATGATGGGGCTGTCTCGTCGAAGGTGTGATCGATGCGTTGGAAGCGCCGCCGGATCGGTTCGCGCGCCTCTTCGTGCGGCAACACGTAGAGACGATTGGGAAGGATTGCGTCGACTGTCATCCGGGCGACGTCGTCGACCGCGAGGATGCGCCCGGCGAGCTCGTCGCTCGCTTCGGCATCGAGCAGCGGCGGCGCATCGGGTGGACCGCCATAGGCCGCGCCACGGTTGCGGCCCGACGTACCGATGTTCGTGGCGACGCGCATCGGACACAGCACCGACACACCGATCTGTGACGGTCGCAGCTCACGGTGCAGCACCTCGGCCAGCGCGACGACGCCGTACTTCGCGACGCAGTACGCACCGAGACCGACGTTCGGAACAAGGCCCGCGAACGACGCGGTGAAGAGCAGGTGCCCGCCGTCGTTCTGCTCGAGCAAGCGCGGCAGGAATGCTTCGACGCCGTGGACGGGACCCCACAGGTCGACGTCGATGATCCACCGCCACTCGTCGTGCGTGAGTGCGGCGACTGGGCCGCCGATGGCGACGCCGGCGTTGTTGAACACCACGTGCACGCGACCGAGGCGGTCGAACGATTCCTCCGCCAGCGCGTCCACCGCGTCGAGTGAGGTGACGTCGCACTCCACTCCGTGAGCCTCGATGCCGTCGCCGCGCAGCTGCTCGACCGCACGATCGAGTGCATCCGCCTCGATGTCGGCGAGCACCACGCGCGCCTTGCGGCGTCCGAGCTCCTTCGCCGTCGCGAAGCCGATGCCGCTCGCGCCACCCGTGACGACGGCGCCCTTTCCTTCGAGACTGTCCATCACCGTCATCATGACCGTCCCGCGACCGGCGCGCGCCACGCCGCCACGGCCGTGGCGGTGTCTTCGGCGACGAGATCCGCGTTGATCTGTTGTGCCGCGAACGCGCCGGCGGCTGCGGACGCACCGACTTGGGCCGCGATGTCGGTCACGTTGCCAGCCGCCCAGACGCCTGGCACGGCCGTGCGGCCGCCCGCGTCGACCGGGATGTGCTCACCGATCCCTGACGGATGCGGTACAGGATGCAACCCGAGGTCGGACAGGAAAGCCGCCCGGGCAACCATGCGGGACATCACGGCGACGACGTCGACACCGACTGCGGTTCCGCTGTCGAGCCGCACACCGGTGATCCGATCATCGACCACGACCACTGAACCCACACGACCGGACACGACCGTGATGCCACGGGCGGCGAACTGCTCGACCTCCTCGTCCGTGAGCGAGCTCTCATTCGTGAAGTACGTGATGTCGTCACTCAGTTGGCGGAACAAGAGCGCTTGATGAACGGATCGTGGCCCGTTGGCGATCACGCCGATCTTCTCGTCGCGAACTTCCCAACCGTGGCAGTACGGGCAGTGCAGGACGTCGCGGCCCCACCGCTCGTGGAGGCCTGGTATGTCGGGCAGTTCGTCGACCAGTCCTGCGGTGACGAGGAGCCGCCGCGCCGCCGATGCACGGCCATCGGCCAGCGTCACGACGAATCCGTCGTCGCGACGCCGCACGCTCGCAACGGCGCCGGACGTGATCTCACCGCCGTAGCGGCGAACCTCGGCGCGACCCCGATCCAAGAGCTCTGCGGGCGGACGTCCGTCGTGTCCGAGGAGGCCGTGCACACCGGCGGCGGGCGCGTTGCGCGGCATCCCCGCGTCCACGACCAGCACCGAGCGCCGTGAGCGGGCGAGGAGCAGCGCGCCGTTCAGGCCCGCTGCCCCTCCCCCGATGACGATCACGTCGTAGGTGTCCATCGTCGCCCGGATCACGACCGCACCGCGAAGGGTGGGTACTGATCGGTGAGCAGCCCGACGTAGGCCTGGACGCGGAGCCCGTAGCGGTACACGCCGACCAGGAAGTCACGCGCTCCTACCGGATACGCACCGGTGACGACGACGGCGAAGAATCCGAACACCATCACGAACAGCGACACCACGAGCAGCCCGAACAGCACGACGTAGTGCGGCACGGCCAACAGCCACTTGTACAGCGGCTTCCACCTCGAAAGCTCCTCCGGATAGGTGAAGTGCATCGCGGTGTACGGCGCGGTGCCGTCGTCACCAGCAGTCGATTCGAAGTCGAACGGCGGATACTGGTCGTGCAGGAACAGTCCATAGCTCGCCGACCGCCACTCGTACCGGTACGTCATGGCGATGGCGTCGAACACCTGGCGCGGGATCCGCTTGGTGAACAGCACGGTGAACAAGCTGATTGCGGTGAGCACGTTGCGCAGAGTCGACAGCGCCGAGGCGACCGCGAAGTGCGGGATGGCGAGCAGCCATTGAACGAGTGGCCGCCATCGTGCGACTCGGTTGTCGCCGGTGAGCTCGAGTTGGACGGGATAGGTGGTGGACATGGCCATCGGAACGTCTCCTTCGATGTGAGTGTGGATGTGGTGTGGCAGACCTGATGGATCAGGCAGCGACGAGCTCGCGCTCGGGTGTGGTCTCGATGACCACCGCGTCCTCTGCACCGCCTTCGAGGTCGAGGTGCGGAAGGATGCGGTCGAGCCAGTTCGGCAGCCACCAGTTGGCGCGGCCGACGAGGCTCATCGTCGCGGGCACGAGCACCATCCGAACGAGAGTGGCGTCGAGGAAGACGGCGACCGAGAGGCCGACGCCGAACATCTTGCCGTTGACATCGTCACCGAGGACGAAGGCGCCGAAGACGCTCATCATGATCAGCGCGGCCGAGGTGATGACCCGTGCCGTGCTCGACAGACCACCGACGACCGACGTGTGGCTGTCGCCGGTGGCGACGTACTCCTCACGAACTCGCGAGAGGAGGAAGACCTCGTAGTCCATCGAGAGTCCGAACAGGATGGCGAACATCATCAGGGGCAGGAACGGGTTGATCGGCACGGTGTGCTCGAGACCGATGAGCCCTTGGCCCCAACCCCACTGGAACACCGCGACCACGACGCCGTAGGCGGCGGCGATCGACAGCAGGTTCATGACCGCGGCCTTGACCGGCACGAGGACCGACCGGAACACGATCATCAGCAGCAGGAACGACATCGCCACGACCGCGACGATGAAGATCGGCAGACGGTCCATGAGCCGCTCGGCGAGGTCGGTCGCCATGGCCTGGCCGGTGAGCAGCGCTTTCGCATTGGTTCCGGCGACCGTCGCGGGCAGCACGTCGGCCCGGAGATGACGCACGAGCGCGTCGGTCTTCTCGTCCTGTGGGCCGGTCGTCGGGTTGACAGTGAGCACCGCGGTGTCGCCGGCGGCGTTGAAGGTCGGCGCGGTCACCGCCGCGACACCTGGATCGGCCTGCAGTGCATCGTGCACTCGGGCGACTGCAACGCGATCGGCGGCGTCGGGAACTGCGACGACCGCGACGATCGGAGCGTTGAAGCCCTTGCCGAAACCATCGGCGAGCGCGTCGTAGGCGATCCGTTGGGTCTTGCCTTCCGCCGCGTTGCCGTCGTCGGGCGTTCCGATGTGCATGCTGAGGGCGGGCACGGCGATCACGCACAGGGCGACGAAGCTCGCAACTGCGTAGCGAACCGGATGCTGACCGACGTGATGCGCCCAGCGGCCGGAGATCGTCGCGTGCGCCGGCTTGTTCACGTGCGACTTGCGGTGGATCGACAGCTTGTCGATCTTCGTGCCGACGAGGCCCAGAAGACCGGGGAGCAGGGTGACAGCGGCGACCATCGAGGCGATGACGACGACAGCGATTGCGGCGCCCATCGAGCTGATGGCGGGCAGTCCGGCAAGGAACAGTCCCAGGATGGCGATGACCACGGTGGAACCGGCGAACAGCACCGACATGCCGGCGGTCGCGTTGGCAGCGCCCGCGGCGTCGGCGACGCTCATGCCGTCGTGGAGGTTCTGGCGGTGGCGGGTGACGACGAACAGCGCGTAGTCGATGCCGACGCCCAGGCCGACCATCATGCAGAGGATCAGCGAGAAGTCGGGAACGTCCATGAAGACGGTGAGCAAGCCGACGGACGCGGCTCCCACAAAGACGCCCATCAGCGCGGTGACGATCGGAAGACCCATCGCCACGACGGAGCCGAACGCGATCAACAGGACAATGATCGCCACGGCGATCCCGATCAGCTCACTGCTGGGATCGTCCTTCACGACCTGCGCGAGCTCACCGGTGAAGTCCGTCTGCACGCCTGCAGCGCGTGACACTGACGCCGCGGCCGTGGCCTCGTTCCAGTGCGTGTTCGTGAACTTGTCGACGGTGTAGGCGACGTCGACGTACGCGGTCCGACCGTCGGCGCTGACGGCAACGGACTGCGGGCCGAACGGATCAGTGACGGCGGCGACGTCGTGTCCGCTCGTCAGCTGCGCACGTGTGCGTTCGATCGCGGCCTTATCGTTGGTGTCGTCGACGCGGCCGTTGGTGGTGTGGAACACGATGCGAGCGGACTTGCCGCTCTGGCTCGGGAACTTCTCCTTCAGGGTGTCGGCGGCGCGCTGCGACTCGACGCCGGGGACGCGGAAGCTGTTCTCGAACCGACCGCCGAACTGTCCTTGGAGCGAAACGACGGTGATCGCAGCCACCAGCCAGAGCCCCAACACCCGGAACGGATGGCGGGCACAGCTGCGGCCGAGGCGGTACAGGAATGCACTCACGGATTTCCTCCTGGATCTGGCCCGCCGTGTGCGGACGATTCGCAGGATCCGATGAGGCCCTTACCGAGGCCTTGGGACTCGCTTACTCAGGTCGGGACACGCGTGGCGCGGGTGCGTTCCAGGTCGCTGACCTGGAACTTCGGGACCGCGGCGCCGACGCCGGCGCGAAGACGGTCGGCTTGTTCCAGCAATGACAGGCTCCTGTCCAAATCGCCCGACTCGGCCGCAATCACGCCCAGCAACGTGCAGCACACGGCGAGCACGGCGGCGATCTCGAAATCCGGATCGATCCGGTTGCGGAAGCGGCTCGGGCCTTCCACCTCGTGGATGTGCAGGGCTTCGGCCGCATCGATCGCCGCCGCCTCGTTGCGGCCATGGAGCCGGTGCAGCGTCGCTGCGGCCGCATGGGCGAGGAACAGGATGTGCGCACTGCGCAGTCGCCGACCCGCGTCGAACGACTTCTCGATCATCAGCTCGGCGCGAGCGATGTCGCCGTCCTCGAGCAGCGACCAGGCGAGCCGCGCGTACAACGAGCCGACGAAACCGCGCATGCCGACCGTCTCGGCCAGCTCGACCGCTTCCTCGAGCTCCTCTACCGCATCGCGATACTTGCCGTGGCGTTCGTCGAAGTCAGAGAGAACACCGAGGGTCATCGACAGCATGACCGGACGATCGGCGGCGCGAAAGCCATCGGCGGCGACACGGTAGTGAGATTCCGCCGACGCGAGATCGCCATCGATCATCGCGAGGATCGCGCGCGAGTACGAGCGGACCCCGACCACGAACGGGCTGTCGGGTTGGCCGAGATGGAGGTCGAGGGTCTCGAGTCGACGGGCGCGCGCTTCTTCGAGCTGCCCTGTCACTCTCGCCGTCTCGGCGTACATGGACAGCGTGAAGCTCAAGCCCTCGACGTCGGCGTGATGTCGAAAGATCTCCCTGGCCTCGGCCAGGTCTTGGTCGGCTGCGGGGATGTTGCCGGCGATGAACCGAAGGAGACCGCGCCCGGTGAGCGCCAATGCCCGCGTCGGCTCGGATGCGGTGCCAGTGCACGCAAACGCGTCGTCGAGCCACCTACGTCCTTCGGCGTGGGTACCGGCCAGCCAATGCGCCCAGCTCGAGCCGCCTGCGATCACCATCGCCGATTCGGTGTCGTCGTTGGCAACCGCCCACTCGAGCGCAGCTCGGACGTTGTCCCGTTCCTGGTTGATCGTCATCAGCCACGAGCGCTGCGTCGGACCGGTGAACGCAGCCTTTCCTTCCGAACAGAACCGAACGAAATGCGCGGCCATCGCGTCGCGCATTCGCTTCGCATCGCCGCGGGCCGTGAGCTTCTCGTGCCCGTACTGCGCCAACGTCTGGAGCTGGGTGAACCGGACAGCATCATGCGTCGATTGCGCGACGACCAGCGACTTGTCGACCAGCGCCTGGATGAGGTCGGCGACGTCGTCCGCTGCGACGATGTCGTCGGCACACACTGCCTCAGCCGTCGCGAGATCGCAGCCGCCCGGGAACACCGACAGGCGCTCGAACACGCGCTGCTCGGCGTCGAACAGCAGCTCGTAGCTCCAGTCGACGACCGCCCGGAGCGTCTGCTGGCGCGGCAACGCGGTGCGCGATCCGCCGGTCAAGAGCCGGAAGCGGTCGTTCAGGCGCGACGCGATCTGCTGCATGGGAAGGGCTCGACTCCGCGCCGCCGCCAACTCGATGGCCAGCGGCAGTCCGTCGAGGCGTGCACAGATGTCGGCGACGACAGGTGTCAGCTCGTCGTTCAGCTCGAAGCTGGCGCCGGCGGCGCGCGCCCGGTCAACGAACAGCTGCTCGGCGTCGTCCAGCGCCAGTGGCGACACTGGCCACACCGTTTCACCTCCGACGCGCAGCGCCTCGCGGCTGGTGACGACGAGTCGAAGCCGCGCGCAGCTCCGAAGGAGGTGCTCGGCGACCGCCGCGGCCGCGTCGATGACGTGCTCACAGTTGTCCAAGACGATGAGCAGCTCACGATCACCGATCAGCTCGTCCAGACGCGCCGCATCGGGCACATCGAGGGCGGATGCGATGGCCGCGCCGACGGCGCCGGGGTCGCCGACCGGCGCGAGCTCGACGAGGTAGCCCCCGTCCTCCAACGTTCTCGACTCGACGCGAGCGACTTCGACCGCCAAGCGTGTCTTGCCCACTCCGCCCGGCCCGACGAGTGAGATGAATCGATTGTCTGCGGCGAGACCCGTGAGCTCGCGCAGCTCTTGCTCTCGACCGATCATCGGAGTGAGTGCCTCGGGGATCGTCCCCCGACGCGCGCCGGCGCGCTGAGCGGCCGCACCGCGCGCAGTTGGTGCGTCGAGCACCGGATCCTGGGCGAGGATCGCCGCCTCCAACCGTCGCAGCTCGGGCCCGGGATCGAGGCCGAGCTCTTCGGCCAGGACGCGCCTCCCCTCTTGGAAGACCTGCAACGCGTCGGCCTGTCGACCGGCGCGGTACAAGGCGATCATGAGCTGCCCACGGAGCCGCTCGCGGAGCGGATGTGCAGCCACCAGGGCCTCGAGCTCGATGATCGCGTTGTCGGCACCGCCGAGCGCGGCCTCGAGGTCGAGACGCTCCTCGATCGCTGCGAGCCGCAGCTCGGTCAGGCGGGCGATCGTCGGTTGCGCGAAGTCGTCGTAGGCGAAGTCGGCGAGCACGTCGCCGCGCCAGAGCGCGTCCGCTTGCACGAACAGGGCCACCGCGCGCTCGGCCTCATCGGCCGCCGCAGCGCGCGCATCGGCCACCAAGGCCTCGAAGCGGTTGATGTCGACGGCGTCCGACGGAAGATCGAGGACGTAGCCCCCACCGCGCATGAGGATGAGTTCGGCGGCGCCGAGCGCGCTGCGCAGCTTCGACGCGAGCGCCTGGAGTCCGTTGCGCACGCGCGGTGGAGGGTCCTCGCCCCACAGTGCGTCCACGACGTGCTCTGTCTGCACCACCCGGCCAACGTTCACTGCGAGCAGGGCCAGCAGCGCTTGCTGCTTGCCAGTCGGGATCACGATGTCCCGATTGTCCGCATCATGAACTTCGAGCCCGCCCAGCAACCCAACCCGCACGAACACGACCGTACCGGTGATCCGTCGCCCGCGGTCAGCGTGCGGTAAGCGCGCACGTCCATGGTTGTCTCATGGACTCGACCACCAATGCCCGTCGACAACGCCAACTCGGCGAGATCGCCAGCCTCGTCGTCGCTGGCGCGCACGAACGCGCGCAGGGGCTTGCGATGATCCACACCGCGGAGTTCCCGGACGACACTGAGGTGCTCGCCCGCATCACCGATGCCGGGGCCGCGCAACAGGAGGCGTCATGACCGAGCTCGTCACATCTGCGCTCGACCAGATCGAGTGGCCGCGTCGGACGAAGCGGTTGACGCTGCGACGCGCGGGCGCGGCCGACACCGAAGCCACATGGTCGTTTCGACGCCTGGAGTCGGTCAGCCGTTGGATCACGCGAGCGCCGCAGACCATCGACGAGTTCCGTCCGCAGTTCGAGGATCTCGAGTCGCTGGCCAAGACGCTGGTCATCGAGCTCGACGGCGTCGTCATCGGTGACTTGATGCTGCGCGTCGAGGACGCATGGGCGCAGGCCGAAGTCGTCGACGAGGCAAAGCAGGTGCAGGCGGACCTCGGGTGGTGCCTGCATCCCGACCACACCGGCAACGGCTACGCGACCGAGGCCGTCGCCGAGATGCTGCGCATCTGCTTCGAGGATCTGGGCCTGCGCCGCATCACCGCCAACTGCTTCGCCGACAACACCGCGTCGTGGCGGTTGATGGAACGACTCGGCCTGCGCCGCGAAGGCCACGCCGTCCGCGAGTCGCTCCATCGTTCGGGCCAGTGGCTCGACGCGTACGTCTACGCCCTGCTCGCCGACGAATACATCGAGTCGTACGCGCCGCCGAAGTAACCGAACGTCGCTACACGGAGCGGCCGAGAAACGCGGCGAGGCGATCCGCGGACGACGCGCCGTCCGGGCAGGGCTGCTCTGCCGCGAACGGCATCGGCTCGTCTCCGCGAAGTGCGTCGGGGATGGCCTGACGGGCGCCGACGAGCAACTGATCCGCCAACGCAGGCGCGATGTCGGTGCTCTGCCCGGTCGCCTTCGCGAGATCCCAGGCATGGGCGAACGTGTCGGTCGTCG
>DASUCS010000032.1:0-2589 GCA_036275935.1 Acidimicrobiales bacterium | reverse complement strand
GACGCGAGGAACAGCCCTCGGTCCTTGGCGGACCACTCCCACTCGCGCTTCATCAGGAATTCGAACGGCGCCGGGAACAGCTCGTTGTTGAGCGTGGTCTCGATCTGGAAGATCTTCACGCCGGCGTCGGTGAGCACCTTGCCCATGCGCCAGTTGCTCGTGTGCAGCGCGCTGTTGTGACGGTCCATCAACGAGCGGGACTGCTGCAACGTGCGCACGTTGTGGTGGTGGCGCAGCGACCGGTACGACGCGAGCCCGGTGGCCGTCGACTTCCACCCGCCGTCCATGGCGACGAGGTTGATGTTGACGTACACGAGCAGGTCGGATTCCGCGGCCCGCTTGACGATCTCGACCTCTTCGCCCTGATCGGTCGTGCCGAGAAACGCCATGTTCTCGGTGTCCTCGGCGTCCATGTTGTACAGATGGCCGCTCGGCGCAAACGCGTCGTACACGCGGTCACCGACGGCATGGCGCAGCTCCGCCTCGGTCATGCGGCGGTGCAGCGCGAGCGCAGCGATGAGGTGCACGTCGTCGACACCCGCTTCGGCCGCCATGTCGAGCACGGCTTCGATGACCCGTTGACGCACGTCGGGACGTTGCATGGGAGGCAGCGGCAACGAGATGTCGTCGAACGCGATCGTCAGCCTCATCCCCGGAAACAGCAACTCCGGCAACGGCTTCGAATCGCCCAGAGGATGCAGCAGCGCGTGACGGATGGCGGCGTCGGGGTGGGGGAGCGGGTCGAGCGGCTCCGGCGGATAGATCACGCGGGTGCGGTCCGCGGGGAACTTCTCGAGCTTGAACCCCTCGCCGTGCCACATCAGCAGTGGGGGCGTCGAGCGGTCGACGTCGAGTACGAAGCCCGGGCGAGGCATGGTCACCGGCCCCTTTCGTTGCGGAGGTCGAAGGCGATCTTCACGGAACCACGACGCCCGGCGTTGGCCGCGTGGTCGATCGCGTCGCGGTAGCGGGCGAGCGGATACGTCGCGCTGACGAGCCGTCCGAGGTCGGCGCCGGCGACCAGAGCCGTCGCCGCCGTGAAGTCGTCGGGGGTGTACGCGTAGCAGCCGCGCAGTGCCGACTCGCGGTGCCACAACGACGTGAGGTCGATCGTCGAGTGTCCGCCGGGCATGCCGAGGAGCACGACGTCACCACCGGGTGCGACGACCGACAGCGCTTGTGTGAGCGAGTCGTCGCTGCCGACGCAGTCGACGACGGTGGATGCACCGTTGGTCAATTGGTCCCCGATCACCATCGATCGCGTGCGTGCCCGGACGGCTCGCGCGAGCTCGTTCGGTGCCACGACGTGCGAGGCTCCGAGCTCGCGGGCGAGCTCGCGCTGGGCGGGGTGCTTGGCGGCGACGACGATCGAGTCGACGTGACCGATCGAGCGCAGCGCCGCGACCGTCAGCAGGCCGAGCGTCCCCGCACCGATGATCGCGACGTCGCCAGAGGTGATCGATCGCGCTGCGTGCACTGCGCACGCCGTCGGTTCGATGAGCACGGCCTGCTCATCGGTCAGCGAGTCCGGTACGGCGACCAGCTGCGACTCGTGTGCGACGAACGCGAGCGACCAGCCACCACCGGTGGACTCGCAGAAGCCGGTCTGCAGCCCCGGTTCGAGATGGTTGTGACCCGGGAACGCGATTCGCTCACAGCGGTTCGGGCGGCCGGCGGAGCACTGCGGGCACATCGGATCCATGCCACGAACCGTGCACGTGAGGATCGGCACCAACGCGACCCGGGAGCCGTCGTCGAGCTCGCCCACGACCTCGTGGCCGGGAACGAACGGGAACGACACGATCGGCTCGAAGTAGCGCGACGAATGGCCGTCGATCGTGGCGAGATCGCTGCCGCAGATGCCCGACAGCCGGGGCCGGACCCGGACCCAGCCCTCGCCGGGAAGATCGGGTTCGTCGATGTCGGTCAAGGAGAGGGGCCCGACCGCTGCCCCCCGTCCAGGGGAGAACCTCCCGGCGACTGCCGCGGCGGCGTACTTCGCGATCTTTCGCTCGAACAGGAGCGCTTTCATCGCGCCACCACTCGCGGCGGCGCGATGGGGATGAGCTTGCGGGGCCCGCCGGGCGCCTTCTCGAAGTGCTCGACGAGCCAACCGCGTTTACGGGCGATCGCGGCGAGGCGGGTCTCGGGGTTCACCGCCACTGGGAAGCCGACGGCTTCGAGCATCGGGAGGTCCGAGGCCGAGTCGGCATACGCCACGGATTCTGCGAGCGACAGGTTCTCGGCGTCCGCGTAGTCGAAGAGCAACTGTGCCCTCGCTTCGCCCGTCGGCGGTACGTCGGTGAGCTCCCCGGCATAGGTGCCGTCGGGGGCTCGCCCGAGCGACGCGCACACGATGTCGTCGAACAGCGGCTCGAGCGGCTTGACGACGAAGTCGAGCGCGCCGGTGATGAGCAGTGTGCGATGACCGAGCGCGCGGTGAGCACGGACACGACGAATCGCTGCCGGGAACGACTTCGTCAGGATGAGGTCGCTGAACATCTCCGTGGAGTCGACGTCGATCTGCCCCACGGGGGCGTCCTCGAAGCGACGGTAGAAGTAGCGCAGGAAGTCGCCGCGGTCCTTGCG
>DASUCS010000031.1:0-4972 GCA_036275935.1 Acidimicrobiales bacterium | reverse complement strand
CGCGAGAGCGCGCGAACGCGCAGCCAGGCCCCTTAGAGCGTTGGGAAACCCGTGCCCTCGTGTTCGTCGTCCTGGTCGTCTGGGCGACAGTCGCTCTCGACTGCATGAGCAGGCGAGGCTTCACCACGACGGCGAATGTTCACGGGGACCACTCGTGGACGCTCGAGCCGAACGTCGCGGGATGCCAGCCCGACGCAGGCGGCGCGTCGTTCCTGGGCGCGATCGCGAACCGCGGACCGGGCCGAGACTTCACCGTGGACGTGCGATTCCATGACGACACCGGCCGGGTCGTCGACGCGGCAACGACACGCGTCCACGCCGAGGCGTACGAAACCGCCGGCTGGATCGTCCACGCCGCGGTCGATCCGGCGCGGGTGCGCTCGTGTTCGGCGACCGCGACGCCGGCCTAGGACTTCGGCGTCTACTGGCGCGGCGCCTCGAGGATCTTGAGGACCGCATCCGGCGCCGAGATCGTCACGAGCGTCGAGTCGCGTGACGGGCGGTAACGGGCGACAAGGAACGGAATGCCTACGTCGCGACTCGGACCGAAGCGAAGTTCGAGCCACTCATCGCGCCGCTCATAGTGGATGACGAGGCCGTCGCTGCCAGCGTTCGAGCCAACCCGCGTCCATCCGTTCCGGTCGGCTTGACGCTGGACGGTTCGCCACAGGGGAGTCGGCCACCCGTTCACGGTCGCGATGGCACGATCGTCCCCGCATCGACCTCGTAGACCGGACGGGTCGGATGCCGAAGCTGCACGATGCTCCAGCGTTCACGCTCGAGCGCTGCGAACGCGTCGAACACGAGTCGCGTGACGACGTCCTCGGTGATCGTCTCTCCGAGGAGTCGCCGCCACTCGTCGGCGACGATCTCTTCCGGGCTCACGCTTCCTCCGGGAATGCATGGCCCTCACCCCGACGGCATCCTCGCATCCCGCGCGGACCGTCGCGCGGATGCCACGCCGTGCCAGGATCACGGCGCGCGCGTCAGGCCCTCACCCTGCCCGAGCCGACGCGCGCAAGGCACGGCGGGAGCGGCCGTATCCGAATCCGGTTCGCGCCGCTCCCGCCGTCGCCGCCCGTGGTTCGCTCACGAGCGGCGTCGCGGATCACTACGCCGCGAAGTGGTCCTCCAGCCCCTCAAGGTGAATCATGATCACGGCGGCGGCGACATATGCCGCGTCGGCAACGTTCTCGGTCGAGACTCGCTGCTCCAGCTCCCGCGACGCGCCAATCCCGATCGCAGCGAGAAGCGCCGCATACGCGTCGTCGCCGCTCGCGAGGAACTCGACGATCGCGGGCTTGAGATGCACCGGCATCGGCTGACGGGCCGTGATGATGGCCTCCGCCAGTTCCTCGAGCTCGTCGTGGGTCATCGAGAAGTCGTCGGTCATGCATCGGTCATCGGCGCACGGCGATGCTGGATGAGACAACAGCCGGTGACGTGCGGTCACGTTGACATCGGGGCCGTCGATCCGTCGCGTATGACCGCGGTTGGAGTCGTGCCCCGGCGCGATACGGAGCTCGCCGCGGACGTCGGCCGGGAGGCCGCGCGCCTCGATCGTCGGCGTGATGGTGCGGCCCAACCACCCGCAGGACGCGATCTCGGTGACGTCGTTGGCCCGCGGTACGCCGCGCTCGACGACTGCGGACCTGTGCTCACCGTGCACGAGGGGCTCGGCGTCTGGCCGACCATCGGGGCCGACCGGTCCGCCCTGGGGGTCCTGGTGCGTTCGCCGGAGCGCGACGAACGCGACCGTGATAAGGCGACTGATTCGGGAGCCGTCGCGCCATGCGACGCGGCTTCGCGCTCACACCCACCTCGACGAGTTGCTCGATTTCAAGTGCGCATCACGGACTCGACCGCGGGGTAACGCACGTCTCGGTCGCGCACCGACGGGATGAGACCGCGAGTCGCAACCGACAGCCCGACCGGACGGCCGAGCCTCGGCACGCCGCCAGACCTGCCGGGCAAGGGCGTGCCGAAGGCAGGCGGCGACCGGGCGAGCTCGCCGCGTGTCGACCCTGACGGAACGACGGCGTGTCATGCGCCCAGTTTCGGATCGTACGGCGAGCGCGCCGAACTCTTCGTCGTCCATCGGCACGTTGTCGGGCCATCGCTCGGGCGTCGAGTTCCCCGACTCGACCGGGCTGGACGTGTACATCCGCTGGCACCACCAAGCGCAACGCGGCGGCTTTCACGTCGTGTACGCACCGGGCAAGCTCGTCCAGCGCGTACTCGAATTCGCCCGTCTCGACGAGCTGCTCGCGATCGAACGCTAACGCACGAGACGTGCTCGCCATACGACGGGCAGCGTCCGGCGCTGCTCGAGGTTCGTGAGGCGGTCGAACAGGTCCTGCCTCCATCCTCCTCGCATCCCTCCCGGTCGTGCGCATGGACAGCGGTCAGCAAGATGGCGGTGGCGTGCGCCCGTGCGCAAATGTCGTCAGCCACGTCGCGGACCCCTCCGTGTGTGGCCTTGCCGGGTGACGGCTGACGACTTCAACATTCCGCGCGGCGCTTCCTATTGGCACGTGCCGGCCTTCCTAGGAAGCGTTGCTCTGGCGGAGCCGGGCGAACGTCATCACGAGCGCGTACAGCTGCTCGACCTGGCGGTCGACCAGCCGATCGAACTTCAAGCCGTACATCGTTCGGGCGGCGCTCGGGGCAGCACGAACGACGGTGGCGTGCAGCTGGAATTGCTCGCTGCTCACGACGCCGTCGAAGCGGAACAAAACGCGGTCACCGCACTCGATGTCGAGATCGACGGCCTCGACGCCGGCTCCCGACGCGGACAGGTCGTGCAAGTGGCACCGTCGCCATCCTGCCGTTGCCGTGTCGGGTCGCAGAAGACAGATCTGCGCGCACGACTCAACGCGAGTGCGGAACGCCGTGCGTCGAGCGAAGTCGACCGGTTCGAAGGGCCCCGCCCCGGATGTACTCGTCGTGTCGACTGTTGCTTCCACTCGTGCCGCCCTACCTCGGGGCGCACTCCCCACGCCAGGGGAACATCGCGCCACGACATGAAGAATGCAATGGGCCGATCGGCCTACTTCGACGGCGGCTGGTCGACGACCACCCGAGCGGACGGCGCGGAGCCGGGACCGACGTTCGTCGTACGCGTAAAGCCGCGGTCGCTGATACAGCTCAGCGCGACGATCGCCCAGATGACGAGGACGATCGTGACAAGTATCCACGTCTCGCAGCGGCCAGCGAACGAACTGCGACGCATACACAGTCGGTCGGCGCGATCGGCGTCGGCGCGGGCGGCTTGAACCTTCGGGCACGCCGATGGTGTGCATGCCGCGTCGGCGACCGACTCTGGCGTCCGATTGCGCCCGTGCAGGGAGGACGCGAGTGCGGCTAGTCCGAGATCTTTCGAGATCGCGTCCGCAGACGACTCGTAGGCCGTCGCAACGCGCAAAGACCCCGCGCC
The DNA here is from genome assembly GCA_036275935.1 of Acidimicrobiales bacterium. GTDB lineage: Bacteria > Actinomycetota > Acidimicrobiia > Acidimicrobiales > JACDCH01 > DASUCS01. The sequence continues at coordinate 1,536 of DASUCS010000031.1, read as the reverse complement.
GCGCATGTCTGAGGAGGTGCTGGACGCGAGCCGCCCCCGGCCGAAGAGTCGGAAGCCGGGGGTGGCTCGGGTGGCTGCTGGGATACCCCGGTCGCGTCGGGGAGACCGTCCGGGACGGAGACGGGGGTCAGGGCCGCCTCTGCCCTGATGTATCGGCGCCGTAGCCCACGCTGGTTGAGTGGAACCTTTCAGCGCGCTCGCAGTCGGCCGATCGTCACGGCACGTCAGCGGGACGACCTCTCTCTGACCGCGTGCGCCCTTCGGACTAACCCCCGGCTGGCTCGCGTCTGAACGGCTCATGTCCGCAACACCGGGACCGATTGAATGTGTGCGGGAGCGCATGGATCGCGAGCCATGGAGGGACGATGCCAGGCGCGGACTGGCGCGTCGTGCGCGCCGCAGCGCACGAGAACGGTTGGGAGCTGCTCGCCTCGGACACCGGCGAACACGGGATGCTGCTCGCGTACCGGCGTGCCGGTCGACGCCTGCGTGTGCGCTTCGCTCGCCCGCAGCATGGCCGCGGAATCGCGTTCCAACACGCCCGCTACCAAGAAGCGCCCGGTACGCCATGGGTGACGCTTGCACACCTCGCGAACGTGTTCGCGGTCCTCACGCTCGATCCACGCGGTGACACGCGTCGGATCGCGCTCACTGAGCTCGAATGCCGCGCGATCGTCGAAGTCCTCGAAGCGCTCATCGCCGCCGGCGGTGGCAACAGCGACGATGCCACGGGGCTGTCCGAACACGAGCTGCACCAACTGCTTCGCAAGATCCGGCCCGAGCGCGCGCCGACAACCAGCGGAACGACGGCGTCATGACGATGAGCGAACAACGACGAGCGGACGTCGAATTCGTTCGGCTCGCAGATGAGCTGGACTGCGCCAGCCTCCCCGCCGCCCTGCGCGTCATCACTTGCTCAATCCAACAAGCCATCGCGTTCGAGCGCGTTGTTGTCGTCGATCTCTGCGACGTGACATTCCTGGATTCCGCGGGGATCACGCTTCTTCTCGTCGGACAGAAGCAGGCGTCCCAAGCGGGCGTGTCGTTCCACGTCCGTCTCGGGGCCGGGCCGGTACGTGACGCGCTCGCGGTCGCCGGGCTGCTCGGCTACTTCGAGCTCGTCGAGTAGCAGCGCGCGCCGCTCACGGCTCACAGTTGGAACATCGCGGTGGTCTCGGTGCTCGAGGACCGCATCACCTTGTAGAGCGCCGCCGCAGCAAGAGCGTGGAGCCGCTTTGTTGCGTCTGAACCGGCCTGGGTCTTCTGGAGACTCCATCGCTGGAAGCGAGGATGGAGTCATGGCAGGCACTGAGGGCAACTCCACCCCACGACGAGGAGGTGGCATGACCACGGCGGACGTCCCCGAGGTGCTCTTCGTGTGCGTGCACAACGCGGGGCGCAGCCAGATGGCCGCCGCGCTGCTCGACCATCACGCCCGAGGACGCGTGCACGTCCGCTCCGCGGGGAGCACACCGGCACGCGAGATCAACCCGGCGGTCGTGGAGGCAATGAGCGAGCTCGGCCTCGATCTCTCCA
>DASUCS010000030.1:0-4752 GCA_036275935.1 Acidimicrobiales bacterium | reverse complement strand
CTGAAGGAAGCGGCCGAGAAGGCCAAGATCGAGCTCTCGCAGGTGCAGCAGACGCAGATCAACCTGCCGTTCATCACCGCGACCGCCGAGGGTCCGCTGCACCTGGACGAGTCGCTCAGCCGGGCGAAGTTCCAGGAGATGACGTCGGACCTCCTGGACCGGTGCCGGACCCCGTTCGAGCAGGCCATCAAAGACGCCGGCCTCACCAAGGAACAGATCGACCACGTCATCCTCGTGGGTGGTTCCACGCGCATGCCGGCCGTCGCCGACCTGGTGCAGAGCATCACCGGCAAGGAGCCCAACAAAGGCGTGAACCCGGACGAGGTCGTCGCCGTCGGCGCTGCGATCCAGGCCGGCGTGCTGAAGGGCGACGTGAAGGACGTCCTGCTCCTCGACGTCACCCCGCTGTCGCTCGGCATCGAGACCAAGGGCGGCGTGATGACCAAGCTCATCGAGCGCAACACGACGATCCCGACGCGCCGCACCGAGGTGTTCACCACGGCGGAGGACATGCAGCCGTCGGTGGAGATCCATGTGCTGCAGGGCGAGCGCGAGATGTCGCAGTTCAACAAGACGCTCGGCAAGTTCCAGCTCGTCGACCTTCCGCCCGCGCCGCGCGGTGTGCCGCAGATCGAGGTCACGTTCGACATCGACGCCAACGGCATCGTGCACGTGTCCGCGAAGGACCGCGCGACGGGCAAGGAGCAGTCGATGACCATCACCGGTCAGTCGTCGCTCGGCAAGGACCAGATCGATCAGATGGTTCGCGATGCCGAGTCGCACGCGGAGGAAGACCGTCGTCGTCGTGACGAGGCCGAAGCTCGCAACAACGCCGACACGCTCGTGTACCAGACCGAGAAGCTGCTCCGTGAGCAAGGCGAGAAGATCTCGGGTGACGAGAAGGAGTCGGTCGAGAAGGCACTCGCGGACCTGAAGGCCGCGCTCGGCGGTACGGATGTGGAGCTCATCAAGACCACGACCGAGCGTCTGATGAACACCAGTCAGAACTTCACGCAGAAGCTCTACGAGCAGGCGTCGGCCGCCGACCGCGACTACCAGCAGAACCCCAGCGCCGGTGGCAGCAGCACGCCGCCGCCGAGTGACGACGACGTCGTCGACGCGGAGATCGTCGACGAGGACAAGTCGGCCTGACCTCATGACCGAGCAGGAACCAACTCCAGGTGATGACGAGGAGGTGTCCGTCCCCGATCTCGAGCTCGAGGAAGTCGAGCAGGAGATCGAGGCGGACATCGCCTCGATCGCCGCGCAGCGCGACGAGTACCTCGCGCTCGCGCAGCGACTGCAAGCGGAGTTCGAGAACTACAAGAAGCAGACGATGCGTCGGAACACCGAGGTGCTCGAGCACGCGGGCGCGCAGCTCGCGGAGAAGCTCCTGCCGGTGCTCGACGCGTTCGACAACGCGATCATCCACGGCATCGACGGTGTCGGCCCCCTGTACAAGGTGATCCTCGACGTGTTGCAGAAGGAAGGGCTCGACGTCATCGACACGGACGGCGTCGTGTTCGACCCGAACCTCCACGAAGCGGTGATGCACGAGGAAGGTGACACCGATCAGCGCGAGCCGGTCGTCGCCGAGACGATGCGCACCGGTTACACGTGGAAGGGCAAGGTCCTCCGTCCTGCGATGGTGAAAGTCAAGGGCTGAGCCATGGCGCCTCAGCGCGAGTGGTTTGAGAAGGACTACTACGCGATCCTCGGCGTGTCGGACACCGCGACCGCCAAGGAGATCAAGAGCGCGTACCGGAAGCTCTCGCGCCAGTACCACCCGGACAACAACCCGGGCGACAAGGCGTCGGAGGATCGCTTCAAGGAGATCTCCGCGGCGTACGACGTGATCGGCGACGAGACGAAGCGCAAGGAGTACGACGAAGCGCGTCGTCTCGGGCCGATGGCCGGCGGGTTCGGTGGGCCCGGCGGAGGCAACTTCAACTTCACCACCGACAACCTCGGTGACCTCGGCGATCTGTTCGGCAACTTGTTCGGACGCGGTCGCGCCGGCGCCCGTGAACCGCGCGGCGCAGGGCCACAACGCGGCGCGGATCTGGAGACCGAGTTGCAGCTTTCGTTCCTCGGCGCGGTGCAAGGCGTCACGACGACGGTGAACATCACCAGTGACGTCGCGTGCCACACGTGTCACGGCACCGGCGCGAAGCCCGGAACCGCGCCCCGGCAGTGCCCGCACTGCGGCGGTCGTGGTGTGATCGACGAGAACCAAGGCTTCTTCTCGTTCAGTCAGGTGTGCCCCGAGTGCGGCGGAACGGGAGCGGTCGTCGACGAACCCTGCCCAACGTGTCGCGGTGCGGGCGTCGAACGCCGCGCGCGGCAGGTGAAGGTCCGCATCCCGGCGGGCGTGAACGACGGTCAGCGAATCCGGCTCAAAGGACGCGGGGGCCCCGGTCGTCATGGCGGCCCGAACGGTGACCTCTACGTGATCGCGCGCGTGGAGCCCCACCCGTTGTTCGGCCGTCGCAACGACGATCTGACGATCAACGTCCCGATCACCTTTGCCGAGGCTGCGCTCGGCGCGGAGGTGAAGGTCCCAACGCTCGACGGCCCGCCGGTCACCATCAAGGTGCCAGCCGGCACCCGCACCGGCCGCACGTTCCGCGTGAAGGGGCGAGGCGTGCCCAAGACGAAGGGCGCCGGCGATCTGATGGTCACGGTCGAGGTGGCCGTCCCCGCGAAACTGTCGAGCGAGGAGCGCAAGGCAGTCGAAGCATTGGCCGCGGCGTCGAGCGAGTCGCCACGAGCCCATCTCGGAGTGTGAGCACGATGGCCCAACGCAACGAGCCGAGTCGAGCGGTCTACGTGATCTCCGTGGCTGCGGAGTTGGCGGGCGTGCATCCGCAGACCCTGCGCATCTACGAGCGCAAGGGTCTCGTCGATCCTGCACGCACCGAAGGCGGAAGCCGCCGCTACAGCGACGCGGACATCAATCAGCTGCGGCGCATCCAAGAGCTCACCAACGAGGGTCTCAACCTCGCGGGCGTGAAGCGCGTGCTCGAGCTGGAAGCGATGGTCGACCAGATGGACCGCGAGCTGTCCGACTTGCGCGCGCAGATGAGCGCGGCCATCGACCGCGCTCATCGGCAATATCGACGTGACCTGGTTCCGCTGAAGCAGGCGATGATGCTCTACGAGGGCAAGACGCGCTCGCGCTGACTCCTCACGACACCGACAGGTTGTAGGTCTCGAACTGAGCGGGGTTCTTCGGTTTCGTGTCGCTGAGCACGAGCCACACGACATCACCAGCGTGCACCTCGCCGAAGCCGAGTGTTGCTCCCGGCTTCACGACCTTGATGGATACGGTGCCGGGCGCGTCCTTCGATGTCGGTTGCAACGCGGCGCCGGCCGGCACGGCGTGCAATGGCTCGTCGACGGTTGAATCCACTTCGAGGCCTGAGTTGTCGAACACGAACACGTCCATCGTCGAGGTGTTCGCCTGATCCCACACATTGAATGTGAGGCTGGTGCCGGCCGCGGAGGTCGGCACGCGCATCGGGACCATCGACCAGTCCGAGTAGATCTGGCCTTCGGGGTTCTCGAAGCCGACGATCGAGTAATCCGTCGTGTCGCTCGCCCAGATCGGACCCGTGATCGTCGAACCCGTCGTCATCGGCACGAAGAACGACACCGGGATTCGCAGGTGCTCGACGTTGCCGCCGCCGAGGTCGGCGGTCGCGATGATGTTGGCGGTGTACTGACCGGGTGCGATGTTGCCGCCCGGCACGTTGAGGCTCACATCGAAGCCGCCCGCGGGAGAGCCGGGCACCGCAGTTGCCGACGCGGGCAATGAGAACCAGCTCGCGGGCGCCGCTTGGATGCCGCTCGCCTCGGGACCGCTCTCGACTGCGAACGTCACGTTGGCGTTCTGCGGGAGGTTCGGACCTCCGCGGAGGATGAAGTGCTGCGATCGCGACTCACCCGGCGCGACGTCTTGCAACGACCAGCTCGGCTGCCACGCGTTGATCGTGAGGAGACCGTCCGAGTTGCGGACGCGCGGCGTGTAGGCCACGACACCGGCGGAGCTCGCGAGCACCGCGTTCGGAACGTTCACGCGACCCGCACCGACGCCCGTGACGCCGACCTCACCGTCGTTGCGGCTCGGGAACAGTGACTCGGGATCCATGCCGAGATCGTTGGCCTTGATCGACGAGATGAGTCCGGTGATCGGCCCTTCGAACGTGTTGGCGTCGGCGGTGTTCGCCATCGCCGCCTTCAGCACGTAGTACGCCGGGTTGTTGCCGGTCGCCTTGTGGTAGCCGTCGATGACCAGCGCCGCGGCTCCGGCAGCAGACGGCGCGGCCATGGACGTTCCGGAGAGGACCGCGTAGTTCGGGTCGCTGGAGTAGTTGTTGTTCACTGCGGCATCGCCGGCGTGTACTTCGCCGCCGGTCGACGCCTCGACCGACACGACGTACGCGCCCGGCGCGGTGATGTCAGGCTTGATCAAACGGTCACCCGACGGGCCGCGCGAGCTGAAGTTCGCGATGGCATGCGGGTTCTGTGCCTTCGCGCTGTCCGGCAACACGTTGCCGTGCATCCCGTGCAATGTGTCGTCGGTGGCGTGGAAGCGATCCCAATCCGCAACCGACGCGCCCACCGCGATGGACTGCGACGCGGTCGCGGGCGACCCGAGGCTCTGCAGCGTCGGGCCTTGGTTACCCGCCGCGATCGTCCACACGACGTTGTACTTCTCGGCCAGCGCGTCGATGAGCTGCGCTTCGGGGT
>DASUCS010000029.1:0-2958 GCA_036275935.1 Acidimicrobiales bacterium | reverse complement strand
CCGACAGCCGGCGATTGAGGTTCTCGGTGAATTCGAGCTCGGTGCGGGTGCGGATGCGTTCTGTGGTCCCGAGGGCGGCGGCGAGCTCGCGCAACTCGGCCAAGCTCGCGTCGTCGATGTCCAGCCCGCTGTCCGCACTGGCCTCCAGCGCGTCGATCTCATCGGCCTGGCGCAGGAGGTGGGTCAGCTCGTCGTCGTCGAGCACGACCGGATCCACCCGGGCGGCATCGGCGCGGGCCGCGAACGCGGTCCGGGCCGTTTCCACGTCGAAGATCAGGTCGCCGCGGAGCTCGTCGGCCAGCCGCGCACCGGCGATCGCCGGGTCGGGGTCGACGACCACGCGGACCCCCAGCATGTGCGGCGAGTCGAACGAGCCCGCCTGCGCGTGGCCATTGCTCGATTCGGCGCTGTCGCCCTGCATCGACATCGTCATCCCGGTGGTACCGCGAGCTGGTCCGCCGACCGGACCGTCAGCTCACCAGCTGCGCGAGTGCGTCGTGGAGTTCTACCCCATCGAAGATGGTGTCGATGCGATTCGAGATCGTGCCGTCGGGTTTGGCCAGGTACAGCACGGGCTCGAAGCTGAGCCCGTAGGCCTTGACGGCCTCGGTGACCTGCTGGTGGCCCGGCTGGGCGTCCGCATCCGATGGATACACCTCGGCATGCAGCATCTTGATCTGAGGGAATTGGTCCTTCTGTTGCAGCACGACGTCGAGGACCGGGCCGCAGATCGCCGTCTGGCAGTACTTGGGGGTCCCGACGAAGAAGGCGACGGGGGTGCCGCCACCGAGCGCATTCGTCAGCGTCACGTCGTGGAGCGGGCACACCGGATCCCGGGTGCACAGCAGTTCGACCCCGTGGAGGTCGGCGGTGGTGGGGGTGTCGACGGGCACCATCTTCTGGCCGATGCCGACAACCGAGGTGGATTTCGGGATCTGGATCGTGGACTGCAACGTTGCCCCGTTGACCGTGGCGTTGACGGTGTAGTCGCCGTCGGACGGCGGGGTGAACACGACCGGGTAGTACGGCCGGGGCAGCCCCTCTTGATGGGCGGCGGCCTTGAGCGTCGCGACGGTGTCCTGGCCGAGGACGACCTTGAAGTCCACGATGGACGCCGGGGGCGTGGTCCCGATGACCCCGTCGGCGTCGGCGAACCCGAACGTGAGCCGCTGCGGTATGCCCGGCGTCAGTGCGCTGCTGTCGGAGAAGCTCACCATCGTGAGCCCTCCGGAGCTCGACACGCCGCCTGATGACGTCGCCGGCGCGCCGCTCGACGAGCTCGACGCGGTCTTGCTGCTGCTGCCGCAGGCCGCGAGTACGGCCGCGCTGGCACCTGCGAGGAGGAACGAACGCCGATCCAGACGGTCAGACATGGTGAGAGACGAACCTATCGTCACGGCATGTCCCCCGACGGTCACGTGCGGCTCACCGTTGACGGACGCGACGTCACGGTGCCCGATGACGGTGCGTCGTTGTTGGAGGTGCTGCGTGATCGGCTCGACGTGCGGGGGCCGAAGGACGGGTGCAGCCCGCAGGGGCAATGCGGTTGCTGCACGGTGCTCGTGGACGGTGCGCCGCGTGTCGCGTGCGTGACGCCCGTACGACGGGTGGATGGTCGGTCGATCACGACCATTGCCGGGCTCGAACGGGCACCGCAGTGGGCTGAAGCCTTCTGCGCGACGGGTGCGAGCCAGTGCGGGTTCTGCACGCCGGGGATCATTGTGCGCCTCGACGCGTTGCGAGCGGGCGGTGCGGGTGCGGACGACGTCGACAAGCTCGAACGGGCCCTGCTCGCGCACCTCTGCCGTTGCACTGGCTGGCGGACGATCGAGGATGCGTGGCGGACCCTCGACGAGGTTCCGCGTGCGCCGCGCGATCGTGACGCGGCGCAACGACGCGCGGCGCTCGAGGGAGGAACGGCGCAATCCGTCGCCCCTGAGGTCGCACTCGGTCTCGGCGGGTTCGCCGACGACACCGCACCCGCGAACGCGCTTGTCGCGGTACCTGATGGCGCGGGTGGGTGGGCGGTTGCGGAGACCTTGACCGAGGCGCGACGCGCCGCAGCCAAGACGCAGGGACGACGTACCACCGTCGACGTCGCGCATCCGATCGCGGTGCCGGACGGTGATTGGGCGGTCACGCTGCAGACGACGTGGGTGGAACCTGCGTACCTCGAGACCGACGCGTCGTGGTGCGCGCCGGGAGGCGAGCCGGTGTCACCGCTCGCGAACGGTGGCGCGTTCGGTGGAAAGGTCGATTCCATCGTGATGTCTGCCGCGCGCGAGCTCGCGGATCGGCACGGCCGCGTGGTGCGCGTGCTGCTGTCGCGCGAGGACAGCGTGCGTATGGGACCGAAGCGTCCGCCGATCGCGGGCGGTGTCCGCGACGACGGCACGGGCGTCGTACGCGTCGCCCGCACGACCGGCATCGCCGAGATCGTGTCGGCCTACGCGCCGGAATTGATCGTCCAAGAGGTCGACGTCGCCGGTCCACCGACGTCGACCGCGTTACGCGCCGCGGGGTGGGCCGAAGCCGCGGTGCTGCGAGCGGGCGCACGCGTGCGCGATGAAGCAGTGGTCGCGCCGAACGGAGCGGAGGCGTGGGCGTCAGTCGACGGGGACGGCATCCACGTGACGGTGCGAGCCGGCGCTCCCCTCGACCAGGTCGTGCTGAAGTCGTACTGCGTCGGCGCCGCGCACATGGCGCTCGGGTGGGTGACCAGCGAGGGTCTCGCCGTGGCCGAGGACGGTGAGCCGTTAAACCTCACGATCCGGTCCTTCGGCGTGCTGCGGGCGGTGGACACTCCGCCGATCAACGTGCACATCGAGGACGACGGGTCGGCACCCCGCAACGGCAGCGACGCGGTGTTCGCCGCGGTGGCCGCGGCCGTGTGGCGCGCGCAAGGCTGCCCGTCGACGTTCCCGACCGGAAGGATGCTGCGATGACTGCGAAGCCTGT
>DASUCS010000028.1:0-9714 GCA_036275935.1 Acidimicrobiales bacterium | reverse complement strand
GGTGGTCGTCGTGCAGGGCCCTCGGTTCTCGACGCGGGCAGAGTCGGCGTGGTTCCGGGCGCAGGGCTGGCACGTCGTCAACATGACGCAGCATCCGGAGGCGGCACTCGCGTGCGAGGCCGGCATCTCGTACGCGGCCGTCGCGCTCGTCACCGACTACGACACAGGCCTCGAAGGCATGCCCGGCGTCGAGCCGGTGACGCAGGAACAGGTCTTCGGCTTCTTCGAGGACAACGTGCACCGCGTCCGCGACCTACTCTTCACTGCGATCCCCCGCCTGCCGCGCTGACGCCGGCGGCCTGCCTTCCCCCTCACTTCGTTCGTTCGAGGGAGGAACGCGCACATGCGCACCCGTCGTCGTCTCACCGTCCGCCGCCGATTGCTGCCCCCACGGCTGCGATATCACCCCGCCACCCGGTGGATCGCGCTGGCCGCGCTATTGGCCCTGGCCTTCGCCGTGCTGCACCGGACCAGCGCGAGCGCGGCGGACGAGCGTCGTCAGTGGGGCGCGACCCGCACTGTCGCCGTTGCCCGTCACCACATCGCGATGGGGTCCACGATCGACGCCGGCGACATCGAGTCGCGCTCGTGGCCCCTGGCGATGATCCCTGACGGCGCCGTCGAGTCCGTTCTCGCCGGCCGCACTGCCACCGCGACGATCGAGGCGGGTGAAGCGGTGCTGGCAACGCGCCTCGCTCCGGACGGAGTGCACGGGATGGCGGCGCTCGTCCCGACCGGTTGGCGCGCGCTCGCGGTGCCGGTCGCGCCGACCGTGCTCACACTGGCGGTCGGCGACCACGTGGATCTCATCGCGGGCTTCGACATCGGCAACGCCACCAGCGATCGGTCGCCAACGTTGGTCGTGGCGCGCGACGCCGTCGTCGTGGCCGTCGACGAGCAACGCGTGACCGTGGCCGTTCCCGACAACGACGCCGAGCGCGTCGCGTTCGCGATCGTCTCGGGAACCGTCGTGCCCGCCTTGCGGACTAGCGGATCCCGCTGAGGAAGATGGTGAGCACCGCGAGGCCGGCGAGCACGCGGTAGATCACGAACGGCGTGAATCCTCGGCTGCGGATCAGCTTCAACAAGCCCCACACCGCGATGTAGCCACTGATCGCGGACGCCGCCGTGCCCCAGAAGAACGGTGCAGCCATGCCGGACGGGAACCCGCGCGCGAGTTGCTTGCCCAGCTTGAAGACGACGGCACCACCAATGATCGGGATGCCCATCAGGAACGAGATGCGCGCCGACGCGTCGCGATCGAGCTTCAACATGCGGCCGACCGTCATGGTGACGCCGGACCGGGACACGCCCGGCTGCAGCGCAAGGGCCTGACCGGCACCCATCCACAGCGCGTCGCGAAGCCGGAAGTCGGTCACCTTGCGTTCGCCGCCGAGCGTGTCGGCCCAGTAGAGGATCAGGCCGAACAGGATCAGCATGACGCCGATCAACCAGAACTGACCGAGATGGTCCTCGATCGTCGACTCGAGGAGCGCCCCTGTGATCGCGCCGGGCACGGCGGACAGGAGCAGCAGCCACGCGAGCCGCCGTTCGGTGTCAGGCGTCGGGTTGTCGGCCGCGAGCGTGCCGGACGTGACCAAGACGGGTGCACGCTTGGGCGTGAGCCCGGCGCGCACCAGCGTGACGATGTCGGCCCGGAAGTAGGCCAGAACGGCGATCAGCGTGCCCAGGTGCAGCGCGACGTCGAACGTCTTTTCGATGTCCGCGTTCGCGAAGTCGTGCCAGCCGAACAGCCACGGGACGAGCAGCAGGTGGCCACTCGAGGAGATCGGAAGGAATTCGGAGAGCCCCTGAACGATCCCCAGGACAATCGCATGCAGAAGGGGCACCGGTGTTTCTTAGTCGGTGGCTAGACCCCCGAGACAGTCACGTCGTTCACGACCAAGGACACCCCCGCCGCGGACATCGGCAGCCACTCGATGTCGCTACCCACCGCCACGACGTCGTGCAGGATCTTCTGCAACGTCGAGGCGATCGTGAACTCGCGGTGCGGCGCACCGACTTCCCCACCCGAGATGCGCAGACCTTCGGCGCCGGTCGAGAAGTCACCCGACACCGGGTTCACGCCGGAGTGCAGACCTTGCACGGACTGCACGAGGAGACCGTCGCCGACGGACGCAATCAACTCGGGCTGGGTGGCGTTGCCAGGTTGCAGCGACACCGCCCGCGCACCGGCGCTGGGCGTCGACTTGAAACCACGAACCGCAGAGCCGGTCGAGCGCGTACCGAGCCGGCGCGCCGTGTACGTGTTGTGCAGGAAACCGCGCAGCACACCGCCCTCGATGAGCGCGTTGCGGCGCGTCGCCAGCCCTTCGCCGTCGGTCTGCGTCGCGGTGAACGCCAACGGATTGGTCGGGTCGTCGACGAGCGTGAGGAGGTCGCTGCCGATCTGCTCGCCGACGCGATCCGCGAACGGCGACCGGCCCTTCAACACCGCTTCGCCGGACAGCGTCGACGCGATGATTCCGAGGAGCATGGCGCTGACCCACGGGTCGAGCACGATCGTCATGCGCGCGCTCGGCGGTTTCGTCGCTCCCAACATGCGAGTGGCGCGCGTGGCGGCATCGACGGCCGCGACCTCGATGTCGATCTCACTCGGGCCTCGACCGACGGAGAATCCGAATCCGGTCTGGGTCTCGTCGCCGTCGGCGGCGAGGACGGACGCAGTCACATACGCGGCGGTCTCCCGCGCCGCGGCGCGGATACCGGTGGACGTGACCACCGCGCCCTCGGCTGTCGAGTCGACGTAGTCGGCGGACTCGACGACGGAGATCCGCGGGTCGGCAGCGCGCGACGCCTTCTCGAGCGCGATCGCGAGCTCCACCTTCTTGTCGGTGGGGAACGACGCGAGTTCGTCGCGAAAGAGATCGAGATCAGCGAGCGCGACGCCGTCGGGCTCGGCGAGGCCGACGAACTCGTCGATCGTCCCGAAGCCCGCGTTGTCGCGAGCGTCCGCGAGGGTCTCGGCCAACAGGTCGTCGTCGAGCGCACCGGCGTACGCGAACCCGACTCTTTGGTCGCGTACGACGCGGATGCCGACACCCTGCGTTTCCGCCGACGAGAGCTGCTCGACCTCACCCTCGTAGGCCCGGATCTCGGTGTCCTTGGAATGGACGACGACCGCTTCGATCTGTTCGCCGTCGCGCGCCCAACCCGCGACTCGATCCCCGATGGCGAGCAGTTCGTCGAGGTCGACGCTCACGCCGCGGTTCCGCCGATGGTCAGCGCCTGCACGCGAAGGGTCGGGACACCGTCGCCCACCGGCACACCCTGTCCGTCCTTGCCGCACGTCCCGGGCGGACCCATCGCGAAGTCGTTGCCGACCGCGTCGATCAACGTGAGGACCTCGGGGCCGTTGCCGATGAGGTTGCCCTCGCGCAGCGGGTCGGTGATCTCGCCGTTCTCGATCAGGTACGCCTCGGTCATGCCGAACACGAAGTCGCCGGTGGCGGTGTTGACCGACCCGCCGCCGAGCGCCTTCACGTACACCCCGCGCTCGGTGGAGGCGACGATCTCGTCCGGTTCTTCTTGACCGGCGAGAACGTACGTGTTGGTCATGCGCACCATCGGCAGGTGCTGGTAGCTCTCACGCCGGCCGTTGCCGGAGAGCGCACGGCCTTCTTTGCGCGACCGCAGGAAGTCGTACATGTAGTCGGTGAGGATGCCGTCCTCGATGAGGACGTTGCGCTGTGCCGGCGTGCCTTCGTCGTCGATGGCGAAGCAGCCCCACTCCTCACCCCAGGTGCCGTCGTCGACCAGCGTCACGAGCGGCGACGCGACCTGTTCACCCTTGCGACCCTTGAAGACCGAGGCGCCCTTGGCGATGGCGTCGGCTTCGAGTCCGTGCCCGCAGGCCTCGTGGAACAGGACGCCGCCGCCGCCGGAACCGATGACGACGGGCATCGACCCGGACGGTGCCGGACGGGCGTTCAGCTTCGTGAGCGCCTGCCGGGCGACCTTGCGCGCATGGTCCTCGACGGAGAGGCGGTCGAACAGTTCCCACCCGATCGTGTGACCGACGGACTCGTAGCCGGTCTGCATGCCGGTGTCACCGAGGGCGACGCACTGCACCGCGAACAACGTCTTGACCTGATCGTCCTCGGCGAGATGGCCGTCGCTGTTGGCGACGAGGATGCGGCGGCGGCTGTTGCCGATGCGCGCGGTGACCTGCTTGATGGCGCCACCTTCGGCGCGGGCGGCGGCGTCGGCGCGTTCGAGGAGCCCGACCTTCACCGACTTCTCGATCGTGTCCGGCTGGATCGCGACCTCGTTCGGCGCGGGTGCGTTGACGCGAGTGAGCGCGACGACGCGTTCGCCACCGGGGTTCCCGCGGGCGGCCGCGGCTGCCGCTTCGGCCGCGGCACGCAGACCGGCTTCGGACAGGTCGGCGGTGTGGGCATACCCGGTCGTCTCGCCGACGAGCACGCGAATCCCCGCGCCGCGGTCGCGGCCGGAGCTCAGCTCCTCGATCTTGCCGTCGTCGAGCCGGGCGGACGACGAGCGCTTGTCCTCGACGAAGATCTCGGCGAACTCGCCGCCGGTTCGCAGTGCCGTACCGAGCACGCGCTGGATGACTGACTCTTCGAGCACAGGCTCCCCTTCGTTGTTTTCGCCCGGTTTCGCTGGTGATTCGGAGGGTGCGTATCGTACCCCGGTGCATTTGGAACCTGGTCTGACCGCGGAAGTGATGCTCGCGGTGACCGACGACGACACCGCCATCGCACTCGGATCAGGAGAGGTACCCGTCCTCGCGACGCCGCGTGTCATCGCGTTGGTGGAGGAAGCGGCGATGAAGGCCCTCGAGGCCCGAATGGACCCCGGGACCACGTCGGTCGGCATGCGCGTGCAGCTCGACCACCTCGCGCCGACGGCGGTGGGTCACAAGGTGCGGGCGGAAGCGACGCTGCGGGAGGTCGAGGGCCGGCGACTCGTGTTCGCGGTGTCCGTACGGGATGAGCGCGGTCTGGTCGCCGCCGGCAAGGTCACCCGCGTCATCGTCGACATCGACCGCTTCATGGACAAGGCCAAGTAGCCGTTCAGGCCATGCGGGACTTGGGGACGCGGCCGTCGACCGTGACCGTGCGTTCGGTGAACAGCCACCGGCCGGTGGCGTCATCGCGGGCAAGGGTGTCGCGGTAGGTGCCCCAGTGGTCGGGGCCGATGTCGGTCACGACGAAGAAGTACGAACCCGCCGTGGCGCGCCCTGCGGTGACGTCGACGTCGATCTGGATGCTCGACACGTGGTGCCGCACCAACGCCTTGTCGCGCGACGCCTTCAGCAGCCGATCGCCCGCCCCTTTGAACATCCCGGCGATGGCCTCACGTCCTTCGTGACGCCCGGCGTCGCGCACGTCGAGCACACCGTCGACCGTGAAGCACTGTGCGGCGTCGTCGTACTTGGCTCTGTCCACGGCGTGCGCGTACCGGGCGATGGTCTCGCGCACCGCTTCCCGGGCGGCCAGCTCGTCCGGCCTCATGCGAGGTTCGACGAGCGCGGGTACTGGTCGGCCGGGTCCGTGAGGACGTTCACGACGTACGGAACGCCCGCCGCGAACCCTCTGTCCAGGGCCGCGCCGAGCTCGCCCGGCGCCGACACGACCTCACCTGCGCCGCCCAGAGCCTTGACCACTTCGTCGTAGCGGCAACCGGGCTGCAGATCGGCGGCGACGTCGTAGCCGTAGAGCGCCTGCATCGGGTGCTTCTCGAGTCCCCAGATCCCGTTGTTGCCGACGACGATCACCACCGGAAGGTCGTGGCGGACCAGCGAATCGGCGTCCATCAACGAGAACCCCGCAGCACCGTCGCCCAACATCACGACGACTTGCGTGTCGGGCCGAGCGACGCGCGCCGCCATCGCGTAACCCATGCCGGTCCCGAGGCAGCCGTAGGGCCCGGCGTCGAGCCAGCAACCGGGACCGTAGGAGTCGATGTACTTCCCGGCGTACGACACGAAGTCGCCGCCGTCGCACACCACGACCGCATCTCGATCGAGCCGCTTGCGCAGTTCGCCGTACACACGCGTCGGTTTGATCGGATCGCTGTCGGCTTCGAGCAACGCCGCGTCCGCCGCCGCCCCGGCCGACTCGGCCTCGCGCAAGCGGGCGATCCACGGCTCGTGATCGGTGCGGTCACCCGAGAAGTTCGCGAACCCGGTGAGGATCGTCGCGAGATCTCCGCAGGGCACGGCGACGGGCGAAGCGTGCGACGAGCGCTGCGAGTCGCTGTCGACGACGTGCACCACCTGCGCGTCACCGAACGACCCGAACGACAACCGGAAGTCGAGCGGTGCGCCGACCACGACGACGACGTCCGCTTCGGCCTTCAGCAGCCCACGCGTGCGCGAGAACGCGAGCTCGTGATCGGCGGGCACGCATCCCCGGCCCAGCCCGTTGGCGAACACGGGCACCCGCAGCGTCTCGGCCGCGGCGCGCAACGCATCCCACGCGCTCGCGAAGTACACGTCCGTCCCGGCGATGATCGCCGGTCGCTGGGCGCCCGCGATCAAGGCCGCGGCGCGCTGTACCTCGTCGTCGTCCGGTTCCGCGCCCCGAGGCACCTCCGGCTCGGGAACGGACGCATCCGCGTGGCGGAACACGACGTCGAGTGGGAAGTCGCAGAACACAGGACCGCGGTGCGGCATGAGCGACTCACGCGTCAACGCGTCCACCAGCGCGGGGATCTCGGCCACATCGGTCGCGGTGGCAGCGCGCTTGGTGATCGGCGTCAACACGGGGACGTGATCGAACTCCTGCAACGAACCCGAACCCCAGCGGGCCTGCGGCGCCCGACCACCGAGCACCACGAGAGGCGTGCCGTTGAACCACGCCGACGTCACCGCCGAGATCCCGTTCGTGACCCCCGGTCCCGCGGTGAGCACCGCAACGCCCGGCCGGCGCGTCAGCTTGGCCGTCGCCTCGGCCGCAAACGTCGCCGTCTGCTCGTGGCGCACGTCGATGATGCGCCAGTCGTCGAACGTCCCCTTCGCCACTGCGTCGTAGAACGGAAAGATGTGGCCGCCGGACAGCGTGAACATCTCGCGCACGCCGTAGCCCGACAGTGCCGCGAGCGCCAGCTCACCGCCGTGGCCGTTCACACTCGTGCGTCCACACGTGCGAGGAATGTCGACAGCGCAGCCCACCAAGCGTCGGGGTTCTCGAATTGTGGGCTGTGGCCGGCGTCGGGAATGACCGCGAGCTCCGCGTTCGGGATCGCGTCGGCCATCGCCCGCGACGGCTTCACGATCGGCTTGTCCTGTTCGCCGGTGATCACCAGCGTGGGCATCGCCAGTACGTGCAACGAACCGAGCCGCTCCTCGGCCTCGAACATCGCCGACAAGAGGCCCGCGTACGCGTCGGGCGCGGTTGCGAGGAACTTGCGATCGTTGAACTCCTTGTAACCCGGTCGTTCGGCGACGACCCGCAAGTGGGCGGGTGAGTCCAGCGTCGAACCGCGCTCCTCGAAGATCGCGTGCAACCCGTCGATGCCGCGCTGGCGCACGACCGCGGTCGCCGCGTCGATGTCCTCGCGAGACACGAACGGCAACGGTCCCGAAAGCGTGTCCATCAGCACGAGCCCGGCAATGCGTTCCGGCGACCGCAGCGCCATCAACTGGGCGACCATGCCCCCCATCGAGTGCCCGAGCAGCACGAATGGTGTCGACTCGCCCCAGAGCGAATCGGCCAGCGACATCGCGTCATCTCCCAAGTGCGACAACGTGTAGTGCTCCACGCCCTCGGGTTTGTCACTGGCGCCGTGACCACGGTTGTCCGGTGCAACCGCGTGCCAACCCGCTTCTGCGAGCCGCGGCAACCACTCGGTGAAGTCCTCCTTCCCACCGGTGAAGCCGTGCAGCAACAGGAACGGCCGTCCTCCGGCACCCTCCTCGGCGTACTCGAGCCTGGCCATCATCCCCCTGTCCGTGTGCTGCGGTGGGTCAGCGTCTCGGTCTCGTCGGTCACCTGGTCGGGCGGTGGAGGCTCGATGGTCACCGGCGCACCGAGGTCGGAGTACGCCACCGTGAGGACGACACCGTCCTCCCCCGGCGCATCGAATCGCATGGTGACGCGCCGGACAAGTCCGTGCGGCCCACGCTCCACCTGCGCGCCGTGCGATCCGAGCGTGTCGAGGATGCGAGTCGGGTCGAGCGACTGCACGCCGAGCACGTCGTCACCCCCGACACGCGCGCTGATCCAGGGTGTGGACGCGCCGACCCGGCGCGCGAGCGCCGGGAAGTCGACGTACGCGACGCCGTCGATCGCGATCGTGCGCCGGGGCACGCTCGCCCATCTCCCCTCGAGCGCCGCGCCGCTGACCTCCATCATGTAACGCCGGCGGCCTTTGTCGAAGGCGCCGGACGCAGAGAGCAGAACGTCCTGGCGAGTCCCATTCGCGGCGAACGCCACAGTGAACCTGCCGGACTGCGGCGTCGTGTCCGCCGCGTCCGGCGGAGCGGCTCGTCCCGCGACCGGTCCACCCACACAGGCAGTGAGCGCGACCGCACACAACGCCCTGGCGGCGAGGCGCGTCCTCATTGGTTTTTCGACCTCCATCTGTGATCCGTTGTCGGGACCATGCAGATGGCCGAAGAACCGCAGGCCAGCCCCGTAGACTCGGCCGAGTTCGAGCGCGAGGTTAGTGGCGAACCGGTGGTCCACGAGGACAGACGGCCTCGTAGAGTGACCGCCGTGGAAGGGGGGCGATTGAGCGAGTCGGCGCCAGTGCCAGCCGATGCGTCGACCGACGCGATCGACCTACCGACGCCGCGCGCCCGTCGTCGTCCCCTCGTCACCCTCGTGCGCATCGGGTTGAGCCTCGCCATGCTCGTCGTGCTCGTGAAGCGCATGCCGCACTTCAGCGTCGACCGACTGCTTCCCGACTGGAACCGCGACACCGCGATCTTCCTGTCGCTCGCGATCATCCTCACGCTCTTCGGCATCGTGCTGTCGACGATGCGTTGGCGCGCGGTGCTCAACGCGCTCGGCCAGGACGCGAAGCTCACCAAGCTCCTCTCGCACAACCTCGCCGGCTTGTTCGTGTCGAACGTCTTGCCGACGACCATCGGCGGCGACGTGTTGCGCGTCTCCCGATTGTCCAAGGACAACGGAGAGTCGACCACTTCGTTCGCGTCAGTGGTGCTGGAACGACTGACCGGCTGGCTCGTGCTGCCCGTCATCACACTCGTCGGCTTCATGATCAACCCGGGGCTGCGGGAGTTGGGAAGTGCCACCGAAGTCGCGTTCGCGCTGGCGGCGGGCACGCTGATCGCGCTGTCGCTCGTCATCGTCGCCGTCGCCAGTCACCGCTTCGGGGCGCGCGTGGCGGACAGCGACGGCTGGCGCCGCTTCGCGGCTGCGGTCCACCTCGGTGTCGAGCGTCTTCGCCGTCACCCCGCCGCGGCCGTGAACGTGTTGCTGACCGGCTTCGCGTACCAACTCGTGCTCGTCTTCGCCGCGCTGATGGCGGCCAAGGCCGTGGGCATGAGCGTGGCCGTCGGCCCGACCGCGCTGCTGGCGTTCTTCCCGGCAGTGCTGATCGCGCAGGTGCTGCCGATCTCGATCGCCGGTCTCGGCGTGCGTGAGGGTGCATTCGTGCTCTTCCTCACGCCGCTCGGTGTGCCGACCGAGCAGGCGATCGCCCTCGGCCTGCTGCTCTACCTGTTGAATCTCGGCGTGAGCCTGCTCGGCGCCCCGGCGT
>DASUCS010000027.1:0-3020 GCA_036275935.1 Acidimicrobiales bacterium | reverse complement strand
GTTCTGCGTCTGGGGCCTGTTCGCCTCGATGCTGCTCTACCCGATCTACGGCAACTGGGTCTGGGGCGGCGGCTGGCTGTCGCAGCTCGGCACGCTCGGCCCGCAGTGGGGGCACGGCGCGGTCGACTTCGCCGGATCGGGGGTCGTGCACGCCATGGGCGGCGTAGCCGCCTTCTGGGGCGCGAAGATCCTCGGCCCTCGCATCGGCAAGTTCGCCAAGGACGGCTCACCGCGGGCCATCCCGGGCCATCACCTGCCGATGGCCATCCTCGGAACCTTCATCCTCCTCGTCGGGTGGATGGGCTTCAACGGTGGTTCTACGTTCGCCGGCACCGACCTGCGGCTGACCGTCGTGATCACCAACACGATCCTCGCGTCGGCCACCGGGTGCCTCGCGGCGATGTTCGTGATGTGGAAGATGTTCGGCAAGCCGGACCCGTCGATGACGGCGAACGGCTTGCTCGCGGGCCTCGTAGCGATCACCGCTCCGTGTGCGTTCGTCGCTCCGTGGGCGGCCAGTGTCATCGGCATCGTGGCCGGTGTCATCGTCGTGTTCGTCGTGCTCGGTGTCGAGCGCATCGCAAAGGTCGACGACCCGGTCGGCGCCGTGGCGGTGCATGGTGCCAACGGCCTGTGGGGCGTGCTTGCCGTCGGGCTGTTCGCAGACGGCAAGTACGGAGACGGGCTCAACGGCGTGGCCGGCGGCGTGAAGGGCCTCTTCTACGGCGATGCCGGGCAGTTCATGGCGCAGCTCACCGATGCGATTGTCATCGTCGTCTTCTGCTCGATCATGACGATCCTGTTCTTCACGATCCTGAACAAGACGCTGGGAATGCGCAGCGCGGAAGAGGCGGAGATCAATGGCCTCGACATGCCGGAGATGGGGGCGATGGCGTATCCCGACTTCCTCGAAGCCCAAGGTCCGGTGTTCGCTCCGGTCGAGCAAGCAGGAGCGGTATCGGCCAAGGCGCTGCGAGAGGAGCTCGTGCGATGAAACAAGTTCACGCGGTCTTCCGGCCCGAGCGACTCGACAACGTCGTCACGTCGCTCAACGAAGCGGGCTTCGACGGGTTCACGATCTCCGATGCACGAGGACACGGCCGCTCACCGGAGCGCAAAGGTGAATGGCGTGGCGTCGCCTACGAGGTCACGGTGACGCACAAGCTCGAGATCAGCGTGATCGTCGAGGACGACGAGGTGGAGAGTGCGGCGAACGCGATCGCACGCGGTGCCGCCACCGGCAACCTCGGTGACGGACTCATCACCGTCACCGAGCTGCTCGCCGTATTCCCGATCAGGGCTTCGAGCGGTGCCGTAGCGTCTGAGGCGTGACCCACACCCTCGTTCTGCTGCGTCACGGACGCAGCGACTGGAACGATCGCAACCTGTTCACCGGTTGGGTCGACTCCGATCTGTCCGAGCGCGGCGTGCAAGAAGCACGCCGCGCCGGCGCGTTGATGGTCGAGCACGACATCCGACCCGACGTCGTGCACACGTCCGTGTTGGTGCGCGCCATCCGCACCGCGTGGCTGGCCCTCGACGAGATGCAGATGACCTGGTTGCCCGTGCACCGCAGCTGGCGGCTCAACGAACGCCACTACGGCGCCCTGCAAGGGCTCAACAAGGCCGAGACCGCGGAGAAGTACGGCGCGGACCAGGTGAAGATCTGGCGCCGTAGCTACGACATCCCGCCCGAGCCCATCGAGCCCGGCAGCCAGTTCGACGTGTCGGCCGACCCGAGATATCGCGAGCTGCCGCCGCACGTCGTGCCCCGCACCGAATGTCTCGAGGACACCCTCGAGCGCACGCTTCCGTACTGGGAAGACGCGATCGTGCCGGATCTTCGTGCCGGTCGTACCGTGCTCGTCGCCGCCCACGGCAACTCACTTCGGGCGCTGGTGAAGCACCTCGACGGCATCGCGGACGACGCCATCACCGAGCTCAACATCCCGACCGGCAACCCACTCGTGTACGAGCTCGACGACACGTTGACGCCGACCAGTTCGCGTTATCTCGACCCCGACGCGGCTGCCGCGGGCGCCGCGGAGGTCGCGGCACAGGCCGGTTGATCCGAGTTCGATCGGATTTGCGCACGATCTGACAGGAAGCCGTCAGAAAGTCGCCCACTAGCCGCAACGACCGGCACACAACTGCGAAACGTCGACTCCTTACGTTCGCCTGTCATGAAACAACGCTCGCTGAGGCGATTCAAAGAAAAGGACGTTCGCAAGCAGTTCGCGATCATCCTCGGTGGGAAGATGCTCGGGATCGCCTCGCTGTTGGCGATCATCAAGACGTTCTCGTTCTTCCTCGAGAACGCTGCGGGCGCAGCACCACTGCAGGACGTCGCCGTGCAAGCGGGCGACATCGTCAACCCGATCAACACCGTCTGGGTGTTGGTCACCGCCTTCCTTGTGTTCTTCATGCAGGCGGGCTTCATGGCCCTCGAAGCGGGATTTGCTCGTTCACGTGAGTCGGTGAACGTGCTGATCTCGTGCGTGTTCGACACCTGCGTGTGCGGCATCTTGTACTGGGCGATCGGCTTCGCGTTCCAGTTCGGCGCCGGCAACGGGTTCATCGGGCACCAGTACTTCTTCCTGCACGGCATGACGGCCGCGTACGGAACGACGAAAGTGGCGTTCCTCGCCTTCTTCCTGTTCCAGTTCGCGTTCGCTGACACGGCGTCTACCGTCACGACGGGCGCGCTCGTCGGCCGCACGAGCTTCAAGGGCGACATCATCTACAGCATCTTCGTGTCGGGCCTGATCTACCCGATCTTCGGCCACTGGGTCTGGGGACCGGGCGGCTGGCTGGGCAACACCATGGGCTGGTTCGGCGGCTTCGTGAACAACTCGAGTGGCGTCGTGTTCCGGGACTTCGCCGGCTCGACCGTCGTGCACACGGTCGGTGGTGTCATCGCACTGGCCGGCTGCATCGTCCTCGGACCTCGTCTCGGACGGAAGTTCAAGCGGGACGGTGGCGGCCCGATGCCGGCCCACGACATCGGCCTCGGCGCCATC
>DASUCS010000026.1:0-16546 GCA_036275935.1 Acidimicrobiales bacterium | reverse complement strand
GGGTGAGTACAAGGTCGCCTTGCCGCCGACTCCCAACAACGTCGCAGCGTTGACCGCGTGGCTGGCGGAGCACGACCTGCCACTGCTCGACCTGCGGGCCGGACGACAACGGCTCGAGGACGTGTTCCTGCGGCTCACGGCGATCACCGGCGAGCACCCGATCGTGAAGCCGGAGAACAGCGAGTGACTGCATTGACGGCGCAGACGCGCACGGAGGTCGTGCTCACCCTGCGGCGCGGCGAGTCGCTGCTGCTGATACTCGCGATCCCGCTGCTGCTGCTGGGGTTCTTCTCACTGGTCGACGTGCTCCCGAAGGGCGACTTCGAGCACTCGGTCGACTTCCTCGTTCCCGGTGTGCTCGCGCTGGCGATCATGTCGACGGGGATGGTGCAGCTCGCGATCGGCACCTCGTTCGAGCGTCAGTACGGCGTGCTGAAGCGATTGGGCTCGACCCCGCTCGGTCGACCGAGGCTGCTCGCCGCCAAGACGGCGTCGATCATCGCGGTCGAGGTCGTGCAGATCGTGCTGGTGGTGGGGGCCGGGCTCGCGCTCGGTTGGGATCCACACCTCACTGCCGGGGTCGTGCCCGCGGTGATCCTCGGCACGATCGCGTTCAGCGGCATCGGCCTGCTGATGGCCGGCCTGCTGCGCGGCGAGGTCACGCTCGCCGCCGCCAACGGCCTCTACCTCGTGCTGCTGCTCATCGGCGGCATGGTCGTACCTCTCTCGGAGCTCCCCGAGGGCCTGCGCTGGCTGGCCGAGCTGTTGCCGTCCGGCGCGCTCGCGCAGGCGCTCGTCGGCACCATGTCCGAGGGCGGTGGCGTACCGGCGAAGGCGTGGATCGTGCTCGCCGTGTGGGCCGTCGCCGCGCCGCTCGCCGCGGCCCGCACGTTCCGCTGGGAGTGACGCCTGGTCAGTTGTTGTGCGTCTCCAGCGGAGCGCAGCTGATCAGTCGCTCACCCGCGGACTCGACCACATAGAAGCACCGGAAGAGTTCCTGCGGCGTGTGCGGGTTGTAGTAGTGCACCTCCGTCCGCGAGAAGCCACTGTTCGGTGGTGCACTCGGGTACGCGGCCTGCACGTCGGGGCGCGGCTCGCCCGTCTGGAAGTCGCTCACCGATTGCGTGTTCTGGAAGCCCGTGTAGAAGTTGTTCATCGCGATCGCGCGCACCCGTACCGTGGCCGGTCCGTTCGTGTCGGGGTCCCACGCCCACCCGTCATAGGTGGTTGACGGGTTACCGGCGCCACTGGTCGCCGCCGTGTTCGTCTGAGAGTCCCAGGAGCCGCCCCCGTTCGCCACGTTGGGGCCGACGGCGCCCGGGACATCGATCACGCCGCAGCCGAGGGAGGTGTTGGTGCCGCCGCGCGTTCCCGCGTTGTCGATGTCGACGCAGTAGAGGTGCCGGCCGGGGAGGGCGGCGATCGTGGCGTCGAAGCCACCGGCGTTGCCGATCGCCGGGAGCGCTTGGTGGACATCCGGTCGTTGCTGATCCGCAGGGAAGGCCGTGTAGGGCTGGCCGTCGATGTACGGACGAACCTCGGACGGGTCGACGACGTTCGTGTCGGGATCGCCGGCCCAACCTTGGAACCGCAACAGGCCGGCCGGCGCGGTGACGGCCTCGAGGTTGCCGACGGGGTCACCGGGCTGCGGTCCCTGGGCCGGAAGGTCGACGCAGCCGAGGGTGGTGTTGTTCGCTCCAGGACCGACGTTGATGGCGTAGGCACACGCGGTGTGCGGCTGGTTGCTGGCGGCCGTGATCCCGGTGTCCCATCCCGAGTTCTCGCCCGCGAACGGATACACCGCCGCGACATCCGGGCGGGGATCGCCGGTCTGGATCACGCCCTGCTTCTGCCCGTCGATGTACACGTGCACATCGAGGCTCGCGCCGGGAGCGTCGGGATCCGCCGCCCAGCCGTAGATCTCCCAGCTCGAGAGTCCGTAGTAGTAGACGCCCGACCAGCGGACACTGGTGCTGTCGAAGGATCCAATCGGATCCCCCGCTTCGGCGTGCGCAGGACGGGCGACGCCAATGAGACAACCGACACCAAGCAGCAGCGCGAGAAGAAGACGGACCTTCATGATCGGACTCAACGCGCCGCCTACCCGATCGGTTGACAACGGCAACCGCCTACTTGGTGGAGTGCTTCTCCAGCTCGTCCAGCTCCGCCTTCACCGTGTCCCAGGTCAAGACGTCGTGTTCGGTGACGAGGACGCCCTGGCGTTCCGCCTCCTCGTGCCGCGCTGCCCACTTGAAGAACAAGACGAAGATCACGGCCCAAAGGAAGATGCCGCCGCCGAGCTTCATGAGCACGCCCGCGGTCTGCTGGTCGGAGATGGCATCGATGTTCCCGAACCGATAGGCGGTGTCGTACACGCGATAGAGCGGCTTCTCGGCGAAGATGAGCCACGCGGATGGCACCGTCGGCACGATCGACTGGCAGAACAGGTAGATCATCTGGCCCGGCAGCGAGATGCGCAGTTCGGGCAGCGGCCCGCACACGCACATCCACATGATCATCGCCGTCGACATGATCAGTACGTGCAGCCCGAAGTGGAGCGCGCCATTCGTCGCTGACGCGTTCACCGTCGGCGGGTAGTGCACGAACACGAACGCAGCGTTGAAGAGCACCGCGGCAACAACCGGCCGGCACAAATTGCGGATGAACTTGCCGGCGAACCAGCCCTCACCGACGATGAGCCGCGCCAGCCACGTCGGAGTCGCGAGCAGGAACAACGGCGCGACCACCATCGTGAGCAGCAGGTGCTGGAACATGTGCACGAAGTAGAGGTAGCGCTCGCCGATGTCGTGAACCGGCCAGTCCGCCGCGATCCACATCGTCACCACAGCGAGGACGAACCAGAGCTTCTGTCGGGTCGTCACGATGGGCGAACCGTCTCGCACCGCCTTCGGTCCGATCACCTTCACCGCATACACGGCGAACCCGATGATCCCGGCCACCAGCAACCACACCTCGGGGTGAGCGTGGAACTGCCAGGGGTCCGGCTTCATCACAAGCTCAGTGCGCGAAGACGTGGAATGTGAACAGCACGACCATGTAGACGGTGACCGCCAGGATGATCCCGGTCAGGAAGACCGCACGGAAGAGCTTGTTGTCGAACCGCAGGTGCATGAAGAACGCGGCCACCAACGCGAACTTGGCGATCATCATCGGGATGAGCGCGGCGACCGTCGCGATGAAGCTGTCCTTGAAGAAATTGATGTAGTAGACGGACACTTCGGCGGCGGTGATCACCGCCAAGATCGCGGCGATGGCGATGTACTGCGCGTCGCTGGGGTGGCTGTGCCGTTCCTCGTCGACTTCGTGGGCGGTCATCATGCTCACTGGTGCGCGCCTCCAGCAGTCACGGGATCAGGTAGACGACGGTGAAGATGAGGATCCACACCACGTCGACGAAGTGCCAGTACAGGCCGACGATCTCGACGACCTCGGATCGCTCCTTGGGCAGTCGGCCCCGCAACGACATCATGAACAGCGACATCAGCATCACGATGCCGAGGCTCACGTGCACGCCGTGGAAGCCGGTGAGCGTGTAGAAGGCGGACGAGGCCGTGTTGGTCGTGTAGCCCATCCCTTCCTTCACGAACGAGGTGAACTCGTAGACCTGGCCGGAGATGAAGGTTGCACCGAGCAGCGCGGTCGTCACGAGCCAGAGTCGGCAGCGCTGGTGGTCGTCGCGCTGCAACGCCGAGAGCGCGAGCACCATCGTCATCGAGCTCATCAGCAGCACGAACGACGAGACCGACGTGAACGGGATGTCGTACAGCTGGTGCGGGACGGGGCCCTTCACTGCGGTGTTCTTGTAGAGCAGGTAGGTCGAGATCAGCCCGCCGAACAGCAGGCACTCCGACCCGAGGAACACCCACATCCCGAGCTTCTCGTTGGAGACGCCGGTCTGCGTCCACCCGTGCTCGCCCGGCTTGGGCTCGTGCGTCGGAACGGCGATGTCAGTCACCGGCCGTCACCTCCTCAGGCGTGGGCGCGTCACCGGCTTCGAGCTCCGCCTCCGCGTGCCCATCACCGTCGCCGCCATGGTCCTCATCGTGACCATGCCCGCCGTGATCGTCGTGGCCGGCGTCAGGGTCGGTCGACGGCTCGAGGCCGAGGCCGTAGACGCCGAGGAACAGCACGAACGCGCCGACGGCAGCGAAGCCGAGGTTGAAGATGATCCCGTAGCCGATCAGCGGCAGTGACGCTGCGATGACGATCGGCCAGTACGACGGCGACGGCAGATGGACGCCTGTCGGGTCGCCCTTCTGGATGACGTCTTCGGTCTTGGCGATACGGACCGGACGACCCTTCTCGTCCTCGCCGTACTTCTGGTGCCACCAGTCGTCAAGGTGCGTGACGAACGGGACGGTGTCGAAGTTGTGCGACGGCGTCGGGTTCGGTGTCGCCCACTCGATGCTGCGGGCGTCCCATGGATCAGGACCGACGACGGTGCCGTCGCGCTTGGCGGCGACTCGGCTGTACACGACGTTCACGAGGAAGATCGCCACCGAGATGGCGATGATGAACGCACCGATGGTCTCGATCAGGTTCCATGTGTCGATGCCGTAGCCCTTGGCGTACGTGTAGGTACGACGAGGCTGGCCTTCGAGTCCGACGACGTGCATCGGCCCGAACGTGAGGTTCATGCCGATGAGGATCAGCCAGAAGTGCCAGTTCCCGAGCTTCTCGCTGAGCTTGTAGCCGAATGCCTTCGGCCACCAGTAGTACAGGCCCCCGAAGAAGCCGAGCAGCGCACCACCGAAGATCACGTAGTGGAAATGGGCGACGATGTAGTAGGTGTCGGTCTGCTGCAGGTCCGACGGCGACACCGCGTGGGTCACGCCCGACAGGCCGCCGATGGTGAACATCGCGACGAGACCGACCGCGAACTTCATGGCGGTCGTCCACCACAACCGGCCCCCGTACATGGTGGCGATCCAGTTCAGGATCTTCACGCCGGTCGGCACCGCGATGAACATCGTCGACACCGAGAACGCCGCGACCGAGATGGGCCCGACACCGGAGGCGAACATGTGGTGCGCCCACACGCCCCAGCCCATGAAGCCGATGGCGATGCCGGAAACGACCATGAACGGGTAACCGAAGATCGGCTTGCGCGAGAACACCGGGATGATCTCGGAGACGATCCCGAAGGCGGGCAAGATGAGGATGTAGACCTCCGGATGCCCGAATAACCAGAACAGGTGTTGCCACAGCAGCGGGTCGGCGCCCGCTTGCACTTCGAAGAAGTTCGCTCCGAACTGCCGGTCGAAGAGCAGCAGGAACAGCGCCACGGTGATGACCGGCATGGCGAAGACCAGGAGCAACTGGGTGACGAAGCCCATCCACGTGAACACCGGCATCTTGAACAGCGTCATGCCAGGAGCTCTGAGGTTGATGACGGTGACCACCAAGTTGATCGCACCGACCGTCGACGCGATACCGGTGATCAGCAGACCGAGGGCATAGAAGTCCATGCCGTGGCTGGGCGAGAAGATCGGGTTCGTGTTCGGCGCGTAGGCGAACCAGCCGCCGTCAGGGGCGCCGCCGAGGAACCACGACGAGTTCAGGAACAGGCCGCCGAAGAGGAAGCACCAGAAGCTGAACGCGTTGAGCCGCGGGAACGCGACGTCGCGTGCGCCGACCTGCAACGGCATCAGGTAGTTCATGAACGCCGCGCCGAGCGGCATCACGACGAGGAAGATCATCGTGATGCCGTGCATCGTGAACACCTGGTTGTACTGCGAGGCGTTCAGCACGGTGCCGTTGGCGTGCGCCAGCTGCAGACGGATCAGCAGCGCCTCGATCCCGCCGATGAGGAAGAACAAGATCGCGGCGGCGCCGTACATGACGCCGACGCGCTTGTGGTCGACCGACGTGATCCAGCTGCGCCAGCCCTTGGTCTGCCCGGGGCGTGAGAAGACGCCGAGCGCTTGGCCCGGCGCGATCGTTCCGCCTGACGGCAGCGCCAGCGGCGCGGATCCTGGTGCTTCGATGATGGCCATCGTCAGTGCCTCATGGTGGAGTCACGCCCTGCGGGTACGGACCTAGGGTCTGGAGGTATTCGACGAGCTGGTCCACTTCGGCGTCACCGAGGTGGAGGTTGGGCATGCCGCGCTGCTCGTCGGGCGCCATCGGCAGCTGGCCGGGCGGGTCGCGCAGCCACGCCTCGAGCTGGTTGCGGTTGAACACCCGCTGACCGTTCACGTCGGTGACGTACAGCGGGAAGGACGCGCTGGCAAACACGTCACGACCCATCAGGTGCGTGAGGTTCGGCGCGTGCTTCGACACGAGCGCGGCGTTGCCTTCGATGTTGTTGACACCTTGGATCTCGTGGCAGCTCGAGCACTTCGTCTTGAAGACCTCGAGGCCCTTGGCGGCCACGGAGCCCGCCGCGGGCGTCGCCGCGTCCTTCTGGTTGTCGGTGAGCCACTGCTGGAAGTCCGACTGGGACAGCACCACCGCGCGAGCGCGCATGTTGGCGTGTGAAAGGCCGCAGTACTCCTTGCACTGGCCGTCGAACGTCCCGACCTGGGACGCCTCGAGCTCGAGGTACTGCGTGCGTCCGGGCACTGCGTCGCGGGTGCCGGCGAGCGCCGGGATCCAGAAGCTGTGGATCACGTCCCGCGAGTGCACCTGCAGCTCGACCTTCTCGCCGACGGGGATGACGAGATCGTTCGCCGTGATGATCTCGGGCTTGCCGTCACCGTTGAGGTCGTACTCGTACGACCACCACCACTGCTGGCCGTAGACGCTGATCTTCAGCGCATTGGCCGGGCGGTGGCTGATGTTCAGAATCGTGAACACCGTCGGGAACGCGACGATGACGAGGATCAGGAAGGGCACCATCGTCCACGTCAGCTCGAGACGTGTGTTGCCGTGGATCTGGACGGGATCCTCGACGTCTTCCTGCTTGGCGCGGCGTGTGCCGACGACCATGACGTACACGAGCATCGCCATGACGATGACGCCCACCACGCCCGCAGCGATGAACACCGGGACCTGGAGGTTGTTGATCTTGTCGGCGATCGGACCCTTGGGCGAGAAGACGTTCTGCTTGCCCGAGCAGGACGACAGCGCGAACAGCGCAGGGATCAGAACGAGCCGGCGGGCCCAGCGCGACATCAATTGCCCTCCGTGGTCGTCGGGGTCTCCTGGCGACGGTCGACCGGCGTCGAGTGGTGCTCGGTCTTCTCCTTCTCGTAGTCACGAGATCCCTGCGCGGCACCGATGATCCCGCCTGTGATGACGCCGAGCGCGCCGAGCAGGCACAAGACCGCGACGATCGTGCGTCCCGCCTTCGGCGCAACCGCGTAGATCGAGGCGAAGCCGAGGATCAGCACCGCGATGGTGATCGCGGCAATCGGCGCACCCACCTCGCTGAGGGCGAGCAGCACGCGGGACACGCAGATCACGAGCACGACGGCGCCGATGGCACCGAAGACCGGGATCTCGAGTGGGTTCATGATCCGGTTGCGGATGCGCCGGTTGACGTCCTCGTCGCCCGTCGCCCGTTCCGACCACGCCAGCACCATCCATTCGAGCAGCACGACGATGCCGAGGATCACGCCGAAGATGAAGAGCAGCGAGCTGGACACGAGCCCGAGCAGCGCGCAGGCGGCCGCGACCGCGCCCATGATCGGCCAGTAGCTCGCATGGCGCGGCGCATGCTCGACCGGGAGTTCGTCGACGCGCGCGACCTGCGCCTGTGCCTCGTAGTCCGCATCGCGGAAGGCGATGATCAGCCCTCCGGTGAAGAACGACAGCACCGCAGCGCCCATCAGGATGATGTAGCCGCTCTGATCGCCGACGCCGCCGTAGAAGCCCAGGGTGAGCGCACCGGACAAACCGCCGTGCAGGCTCCAGCTGAACGCGACTGCGCCGACGAGCGCGAGAACCGCGAGTCCGAAGAAGAACTTGGCGCCAGTGGTGATCATCGAAAGCTCATTTGGTGACGAAGATCGCGTACCAGATCACCGTGTAGACGGCGCAGGTGACGTACCAGTAGAGGGCGGCGGCCGCGAGGCCTTCCTGATCGCGAGCGGAGTACTGCCCGCCCAGCGTGCGGAAGGCCATGAGGCCGATGAAGATGATGCCCGCACCGACCATCGCGAGATGGAGGCCCGTGATGGCGTACACGAGGACGCCGACGCCCGTCGTGTCGTGCACCGTGAAGCCCATCTGCGTGTAGGCGAAGCAGATGCCGTTGATGTACGCCGCACCGAGCAGCGCGGTGAGACCGAGCCCGATGTAGGCCCGCGGCCTGTCTTCGTGCTTCACGCACCAGATCGCCCAGTGCATGATCACGACCGAGATCGCCAGACCGATGAGTGCGACGTTGAACTGCGTGAGGTCGATGCTGACTTCCTTGGGCAACCACTTCTGACCCGAGTTGAGCACCTGGGCCCGCTGCTCGACGTAGATGCCGAACAGTCCCGCAAACGTCAACACGATGCCGACGAGCGCGAAGCCGGTGCCGATCAGCAGCACCCGCGGCCGCGCGGGCGGTGCCGCCGGCGGTGAGCCGAGGATGTCGTCAGCGAACGTGACGGCCATGGCTCAGGCGCTCCCTTCGCGGGCGTCGAGGAGGGGTGCCTCGGAGGTGACGGTGACCGTCGAGACGTCGGTGGCCCACTCGAGCGTGTGACCTTCCCAGGGATCGATCGCTTCGTCGTCGTTCCCACCCCGAGCGAGCGACACCGCGAGGTTCACGACGAACAGCACGACGCCGAGCACGACCAGCGCGCCCCCGGCGAGCGATACCGCGTTCATGGCGGTGACACCGTCGCGCACGTTCGTGTACAGCGAACCCGCGGGCTCGTCGAGGAACCCGCTGACGACGTCAGGGATCGCCAGTGCCGCCACGCCGACCAGCAGCACCAGCGCGCTGAGGTTGGCGAGGCCTTCTCGGAGAGGACGCGTGAGGATGTGGGGCCACCAGTAGTGGATCGCGCCGATGGCAGCGATGGCGGTGGCGCCCGCGACGAAGTGGATGATCGAGCTGTCCGCCGTCGTGCCGACGAGCGCAAAGCGGTGGATCACACGGATCGCACCGGTGACGACGCCCGCGAGCAAGAGGAGCATCGCCGCGATGCCGAACAGGAGCGGGCTGCGCACGCGGATGCGACCGGCCCGCAGCGTCTCGGCCGTTGCCGCAACGAACGCCAGCGTCGGAAGAAGGATCGCGAACGCGGCTCCGATGTAGATCGCCGTTTCGGGCAGCCTCGGGTGCGCGAACGTGAGGTAGGTCCACGCGCCGAACGACAGGCCGCCGAACGCACCGATGGCTGCGAGCTGCACGTTGTGCATGCGGGCCCGGGTGCGGCCGAAGACCGGCACGACGTCGCCGACGAAGCCGAGCACCGGTATGGCCATGGCGAAGATCTGCGGCGAGGTGATCGTCCACCGCAGCCAGACCGAGATGTTGTCGTCGGCGGCGTAGACGAACGTGCGGTAGCGGTGGTCGATGTAGAGCAGGACGAGGAGGCCGAAGAGGATTCCGAGGCTGGCGATCCAGATGGCGGTGGCAACCAGCATCGACCAGGCGAACATGGGGACCCGGTCGAGGCGCAGGCCCTTGACCCGCAGCCCCACGATCGTGGTGGCGATGCACACGGACGCCAGGACCAGCGAGGCCACGACCATGGCCAGCGACAGGAGGAAGAGGTCGACGCCCTTCTCGTTGCCGCCGAACGGGCCGCCGTTGATCAGGTAGCTGACGACGACCATGCCGCCACCGACGAGATAGCCCCAGAAGGCGAGGGCCGCGGCTCGGGGGAAGGCGATGGTGTGCGAACCCATCTGGCGCGGCACGACCACGGTGGCGATGCCGATGAGGATCGGCAGGGCGAACAGGAAGACGCCGGCGACGCCGTGCAGCGACAGGGTCTGGGCGAAGTTGTCCTTGTTGAGGATGTTGTAGGTCTCGGGCTTGAGCCGCTCGGCCCCGATGACGCCCCCGAGCGCGCCGGAGATCACCAGGAAGACGAGCGACGTCCCGATCCACAGTCGACCGATGGAGCGGTGACGGCCAGTGCCGAGCAGGCCGGCCAAACCGGTCGCCGGCCGCGGGAGGCCAGATCCGGAAGCGGAGCTCGTGGTTGGTGTCGCCGTTTGGGCCTCGGCCTCTGGCCGAGTCTCGGTCATCGCCATGATCGGGTCGGGACTCTATTCATCACAGGCCGGAGCGAAGAAGTTGGTCGAGGGCCATCGCGCCGAAGAGCAGCGAGATGTACGTGATCGAGTAGGAGAAGAGGCGCATCGCCGCAGCTGGAGTGGTCTTGCGGATGAGTTGCAGGCACAGCCCGGTGAAGATCGCTCCGAGCACCACGGCGGACACCAAGTAGAGGTCACCCATCCCCGCGACGGGGTCGAAGAGCAAGGTCAGCGCCCACAGCACCAGCGTGTAGCCGAGGATCCGACTGGCGGTGGTCCCGAGGCTGGCCACCGCCGGCAGCATCGGAACATCCGCGGCGGCGTAGTCGTCCTTGTACTTGATGGCCAGTGCCCAGAAGTGGGGTGGGGTCCAGTAGAAGATGACGCCGAAGAGCACGACGGGCGCCCACGACAGCGAGTTCGTGACGGCGCTCCAGCCCACCAGCACCGGTACCGCCCCCGCGGCCCCGCCGATCACGATGTTGCGGGTCGACGTGCGCTTGAGCCAGAGCGTGTAGACGAAGACGTAGAAGAGGGTGGCGCTGACGGCGAGGACGGCCGAGAGCAGGTTGACCGTCGCCCACAGGAACAGGAAGGCCACGATCTCGAGGCCGACGGCGAACGTCAGCGCGGCTCGGGGCGTGACGACGCCGGTGACCAGTGGCCGCTTCTGCGTGCGCCGCATGATCTTGTCGATGTCGCGGTCGACGTACATGTTGATCGCGTTGGCGCCGCCTGCGGCCATCGCGCCGCCGAACACCGTGGCGAACACGAGCCACAGCGAGGGCAGCCCTCGCTCGGCGACGATCATCGTGGGAACGGTGGTCACCAGCAGCAACTCGATGATCCGAGGCTTCGTGAGCGCGAGATAGGCACCCGCTTTGGAGCGCGTCGAAAGCCGGACCGAGTGGTGCATTCCGATCTCTGACACTACGCGCTGACCTACGAGTGACGAAAAGCGGGCCCGCCTCGCAATTCCTGTGCATACCGACCCAAAATCGTGTCGGTATGCACAGGATTTCGCCGGGCGTCTACCGCAAGGTCACCCTGGCGGCGTTGGTCGCGCTGGGCGTGATCGTGGTGACCGGCGCAGCGGTGCGGCTCACGGGCTCCGGTCTCGGCTGCCCGGATTGGCCGAACTGCGATCCCGGCCACCTCTCTCCCCACGGCAACACCGGGTACCACGGCGTCGTCGAGTACGTGAACCGGCTGTTCACCGGCCTGGTGTCGGTGCTGGTGATCGTCGCGGTGCTCGGCTCGCTCGCGCGCCGGCCTCGGCGAGCCGACCTCACCTGGCTTTCCGTCGGGCTCGTCGTGGGCGTGCTCGCGCAGATCGTGCTCGGAGGTTTGGTGGTGATCTTCGGGCTCTCGCCGCCGTGGGTCATCGCCCACTTCGTCGTGTCGATGTTCCTGGTGGCGGACGCCGTCGTGCTGCACCACCGGGCCGGTCTGCCGGACGGTCGGCGGACCGTCACCGCCGTCGCCCCCTCGGTGCGCAAGATGGGGTGGGTGCTCCTCGCCGCCTGCGCGGTCGTGATCGCGACCGGCACGATCGTCACCGGCGCGGGCCCTCATGGAGGCGACGAGGACGTGCACCGGCTCGGCATCGCGATCACCGATGCGGCGCGCATCCACGGCATCGCCGAGAACATCTTCCTCGTCGCGGTGCTCGTGACGTTGTGGCTGCTGTCGCGCACTGGTGCGCCGGCGCACATCCGCCACAACGGCAACGTGCTGCTCGCGGTGCTGTTCGGTCAGGCGACCGTCGGCTACATCCAGTACTTCTCCGGCGTTCCCGTCGTGCTCGTCGCAGTGCACATCGTCGGCGCGGTCGTCGTGTGGTCGGCGACGCTGTTCTTCGTGCTGGGGCTTCGGGTTCCCGCGCCCGAACCGGTTCCCGAGCGCGAACTGGTTGAATTGCGCGGATGACGGTCGCGCCGGTCGAGATCAAGGAGCCGACGAGCGACGTCGACATCACACCCGATCGTCCGTGGGTCGTGATCGTGTGGAACGACCCGATCAACCTCATGGACTACGTGACGTTCGTGCTGCAGAAGCTCTTCGGTTACAGCCGCGAGAAGGCGACGAAGCTGATGCTCGACGTGCATCACAAAGGCAAAGCGGTGGTCTCGAACGGCCCTCGGGAGAAGGCCGAGCTCGACGTGTTCCGGCTGCACGAACACGGGTTGTGGGCCACCATGCAGCACGACGAGTAGCGCGTGGCGAAGCGCACCGTGCGTCGCGCTCGCGACGGCACGTTCCAACTGAAGCTCACCGACGAGGAACGCGATCTCGTGGCGTCGCTCGCCGAGCAACTGCGCGAGCTGTTGCTCAGCGATCAGCCCGAAGGCGTCGAGCGCTTGTTCCCGCCGGGCTACTCGAACGACGAGGAACGGGAGACCGAGTACCGGCTCATCACCCACGACGAACTGCTCGAGAAGCGGTTGGCATCCGTCGACGTCCTCGAGCAGACCGTGACGCAGACGTCGCTCACCGAAGAGCAACTCACGGCGTGGATGGGCGCGATCAACGACCTGCGATTGGTACTCGGCACACGCCTCGACGTCACCGAAGAGATGGACCGCGTGGCGATCGACGATCCCCGCGCCCCAGCGCTGGCCGTGTATCAGTACTTGACGTACCTGCTGAGTGAGATCGTCCAGGCGCTCAGCGGCACGCTGTGATCGCGGACTGAACCTTCTGTTGCAACTCGGGTGAGGGAGCCGCGTCGCCGCCGGCCTTGTCCGCCTGGGCGAACGTGTCGAAGCCGAGCTTGCGCACGACGCAGTCGCCGAACTTGAACGCTGCGTCGAACGAGTACTGCAGCTGCTGCACGGCCTCGAGCATGAACTGCGAGCGCGTCGCGGGCATCTGCACGAGATCGTTCGCGCGGTTGTTGAGGACAAGATCCGAGCTCGTTCCCGGATCACAGGACTGCAACTCGATGAGGTCGCCGCCCGGCGTCACCGACGCAGCACCGGAGGGCATCGCCTTCGTCCACTCCTCGAACGCGCTGCGAAGTTCGCTTCTGTCAGTTTCGGTATCGCCCTGCATGTCGATGCGTATGCAGGTCTTGCCCTGCTGCTGATAGGCGACGTACGCGTCGCCACCCCACCCGTCCGACGCGGTGAGTGCGACCGATGGATCGATGCGTTCGCCGAGCACGAGGAACAAACCGAGCGCGCCGAAGTCACCGCTGTCGACCACGTCCTTGTCGGACACTCCGTCGGGCAGCTTCGGCTCGCTGACCTCGATCGCCTTCTCCTTGGCTTCGAAGCGCGGCGGATCGAGCAGGTGCTCGTCGGTCGACGGCGGATCCTTGAACGCGGCGTCGAGCTCAGCCTGTTGTCCCGTCGCGATGAGCAACTCGTCGAACGGAGGACCGAGCAGGTAGGGCGCGGACTGCAGGGCCTGCAACGCGATCGGCACGTTCGACAAGCCGGCCGTCGCGTTGTCGACCTCTTTGCTGTGCGTCGTCTGGTACGCCTGCCGGTCCGCGTCCGACAGACTCATGATGAACTCGTTCTCGATGCGCACCGCATCACCCTCGACGAGTGCGCGGAACGAGCTCTGCTCCTGCGACGTCTTGAACTGATTGGTGCGTTCACGCCCGACGCCGAAGTGCTGATCCTGCAACACGTGCACGAACTCGTGCACCAACGTGACCTTCAGTGCGACCGTCATGTCCGTGCCGCGCACGATCACGTGCTGGCTGTCGGGGTCGTAGAACGCGAGCGTGCCGGTGTCCTGCAGGTCGTTCTGTGCTTGCAGGAGATCGACGTTGCTGTTCGACAGCCCCAAGGCGCGCAGCTCGCCGTTCTCGGCTTCGAGCTGCTTCTTCTCCTTGTCGGTCAGGTCCGCCTGATCGGTGCGGGCTCGTTGGCTGTACGCCGCCGGGTCGAGGAAGTCGACGTAGACGGGGTGTTCGAACTTCAGGCCGCGGTGCTGTTCGTCGAACTGCACGATGTCGAGGACACGCGAGTCCCACTGGTCAGGATGTGTCGGGCCGGCATGGCCGCGTGAGAACACGGCGATGCCCGCGACACCGAGGACTGCGACGGTGACGAGCACGAGGCCAGTCGTCGCCGCATCGGACCGCCGAGCCACCCGAGGGACGCTACCGGCGGACTGCTACCGTGTCTGGGCCCCTCGCGGGGTCACCCTCGCGGGTTCATCCGAGCCCCCATCGTCTAGTGGCCTAGGACACCACCCTTTCAAGGTGGCGGCACGGGTTCGAATCCCGTTGGGGGTGCGACGTACGAGCAGGACAAGAGGTGGGTTGTGCGGCGGCAGTTGTGGATGCGGGCAAGCGCGCTCGCCTTGTTGATGATTGCGGTCCTCGTGCCGACGACGCGAGCGTCCGCGGGCGACGATCCGTCGGCGCCACCGGCGTTCTACCTGCGCAACTCGAACACATCAGGGGTGGCCGACGTGTCGTTCACGTATGGCGGGGCGGGCGATGTCCCGCTCGCCGGCGACTGGGACGGCAGTGGATCCGACACGCCCGGCGTGCGCCGCGGCAACGCCTTCTACCTGCGCAACTCGAACACGTCCGGCGCGGCGGACCTCACGTTCGCGTACGGCGACCCGGGCGACCTCCCGCTCGTCGGCGACTGGAACGGCGACGGCGTCGACACCATCGGCTTGTACCGCGGTAACGCCTTCTATCTGCGCAACACGAACTCGACCGGTGTCGCCGACACCGTGATCACGTTCGGCGATCCGGGTGACATCCCGTTGGTGGGTGACTGGGATGGCAACGGCACCGACACCATCGGCATCTACCGCGATGGCGTCTTCTACCTCCGCAACTCGAACACGTCCGGGCCGGCCGACGTGGTGTTCCGGTACGGCGACATCGGCGACTACCCGATCGTCGGGGACTGGGACGGGAACGGCACCTCGACGGTGGGCGTGGTGCGCGGTTCGATGTTCTACCTGCGCAACTCGAACACGAGCGGCAACGCCGATAGTGCGTTTCTGTACGGGGATCAGGGTGACGTCCCGATCGTCGGGGACTGGGACGGCAACGGCACGTCGACGGTCGGCATCGTGCGGATGCCACCGCTCCCCCACGCGTTCGATCCGTACCGGGGTCTCGGTTCGTGGGTGGACGTGTTCGACTGGTCGTTCACGCACGCCGGTAGTCCTCCGCCGTTCACGCTGGCCGATGTGGATCACATGGCCGACGAGGGCGTGCAGACGATGTACCTGCAGACGGCGCACGCGGACGACCCCGGCGACATCCTCGAACCCGGACTGGTGAACGCACTCATCAACCGGGCCCATCTGCGCGGCATGCGGGTCGTCGCCTGGTACCTGCCGGACCTGACCGACGTCGGCGCCGACATGCGGCACTTGATGGCGATGTCACAGCTGCGCGTCGACGGGTTGGCGGTCGACATCGAGTCGACCAGCGTGGGTGACATCGGCGCGCGCAACGCCGCGCTGATCTCGCTGTCCGACCAACTGCGTTCGAACCTGCCGGGATGGGTGATCTCGGCACTGGTGCTCCCGCCGGTCGTGACCGACGAGATCAATCCGAACTACTGGCCCGACTTCCCGTGGCAGCGGATCTCTGGTGACTACGACCTCTGGCAGCCGATGGGGTACTGGACGAACCGCCGGCCGCCGTGGCGGGATGCGTTCGCCTACACGATCGGCAACATCGACCGACTGCGCAGCCACGTCGGACCGCAGGCAGTCGTCAGCGAGATCGGCGGCATCGGCGACCAGACGTCGGTCGACGACGTCAACGGCTTCCTCCAAGCGTGCGCCCAGCGCGGATGCATCGGCGGGAGCCTGTACGACTACCGCACCACCGACGACTCGCTGTGGCCCCAGCTCGACTACTTCCGCCTGCTGGGCTGAACCCCCGATTCTCGACGACATAGGCATCGCTGAGCGATGCCTATGTCGTCGAGTTTGCGAGGCATTCAGGAATTGGCGGGTCGCCATGGTCTGGTAGCGTCGCCCTTCGCCACCCAGGCGGGTGGCTGAAGGTCCCGTGGTGCAGTTTGGAGTGCACGCCGGCCTGTCAAGCCGGAGGTCGCGGGTTCAAATCCCGTCGGGACCGCGGAGGCCCTACGGGGTCACCACGGTCGGGTAGCTCAGTCGGCAGAGCGTCCGCCTGAAAAGCGGAAGGTCACCGGATCGACGCCGGTCCCGACCACCAAGTAAGCGCAGGTCATCGACAATGAAACGTCGGTGACCTGTTCTCGTTTTCGGCCGCGATCAGTCCGCGTGCCACATACGTGCAACAGACAACGGTGTAAGTCGCGCAATGGGGGAACCCAAGAGAAGGCGCATGTCAACGTGACGCCCTACTCGTGCGTTCTCTCGCCGTGGAGTGCTCGCTTGGATGACTTCGACGAACAGT
>DASUCS010000025.1:0-4279 GCA_036275935.1 Acidimicrobiales bacterium | reverse complement strand
TCGACGTCCAGCATCGTCACGACGCCGGTCCCCAACGGGAGCTCGAGCCAGTCGGGCCTCGGCGTGCCGGAGCGCGCCGGCCACCTCTCCGCCGCGCAGACGCCATCCACCGACTCGTCGTCCACGGCCTCCGGGAGTGACTCCTCGGCGACCTCGGCGCCGGCATCGTCCACTCCGGGCTCGACCACGCCGGGCTCGCCGGCACCGGGGACGCAGTCGTCGGTACCGGCCACCCCCGGCTCCACACCGGGCGCTGCCAACCCGTTGCCGTGCGGCAAGACCGGCGACGCGGCCAGCGTCACGCCTGACGAACAACCGATCATCGCGACCGACGACCAGAACAAGGACGGCAAACCGGATTCGTGCGACGTGCTCGGACCCGTAGCGCTGAGCGGTGAAGCGGTGTCGAACGCGCAGGCGGCGATCCCGCAAGGTGCGTGGGTCGTCGAGCTGAACCTCAAGGACTCCGGGCTCGACGGGTTCAACGCCCTGTCGTCACGGTGCTTCAACAAGGACACGAGCTGCCCCGGCGGTCGCACGGCGATCGTCCTCGACGGTGAGGTCCAGTCGAACCCCGCCCCGCAGACACCGACGTTCCAGAGCACGCAGATCGAGATCTCCGGCTCGTTCAGTCAGTCGCAGGCCGACGACCTCGCGCTGGTGCTGAACTACGGCTCCCTGCCCATCCAGCTCGAGCAGCAACGAGTCGAGACGGTGTCGGCCACGCTCGGCAAGGACTCGCTGCACGCGGGCTTGTTCGCCGGACTCGTCGGCATCTGCGCCGTGGCGCTCTACATGATCCTGTACTACCGGGCGCTCGGCATCGTCGTGGTGCTCGGACTCGCGGTGTGGACTGCCCTCAACTATTCGATCATCACGGCGCTCTCGAGCTCGTCGGGCCTCGCGCTCAGCCTCGCGGGCGTGACCGGCATCGTGGTGTCCGTCGGCGTCACGACGGACTCGTACATCGTCTACTTCGAACGCATGAAGGACGAGGTGAAGTCCGGCAAGACCGTGCGATCCGCGGTCGACCATGCCTTCGGTCGCGCGTGGCGCACGATCGTGTCCGCCGACCTCGCGTCGTTCATCGGTGCCGCGCTGCTGTTCTGGCTCACCGTCGGCGCGGTTCGCGGGTTCGCGTTCTTCCTCGGTCTGTCGACGCTGCTCGACCTCTTCACGGCCTACTTCTTCAAGCGGCCGCTCGTGGCGCTCCTTGCCCGCAGCCGGTTCCTCACCGAAGCGCGCTGGATCGGCATCCGCTCCGGCCTCGGCGACAGCGAGCACCGTGTGCCTGTGCACGAGCCGGTCGCGGCGCCGGTGGGAGGTGGACGATGACGATCACCGACGGAGGGGTGCAGGTCCCGAAGAAGCGCGGTCCGTTCGGTCGTCTGTACCACGGCGAGACGAACATCGACTTCATCGGCCGGACGAAGATCTGGTTCATCATCTCGGCGATCTTCCTGCTGATCGGTCTCGGTTCGCTGTTCACCAAGGGACTCAATCTCGGCATCGACTTCGAAGGCGGCGCCGTGTTCGAGGTGCCGTCACAGACCTTCTCGGTGAGCCAGGCTCGAGACGTCGTCAGTTCGCAGGGCGTCAGCGATCCCAAAGTGCAGGAGCTCGTCAGCCAGACGGATCGGCGCATTCGGGTCCAGACCGAGACGCTCCCGACCGGCAAGGCCCAAGAGGTGCAACAGGCGCTGGCGGACGCGGCCAAGGTGAACGTCAACGAGGTCAACCGCGACGAGGTCGGACCATCCTGGGGGAAGGAGATCAGCGGCAAGGCTCGCAACGCACTGATCGTCTTCTTGATCGTCATCACGCTGTACATCTCGCTGCGCTTCGAGTTCAAGATGGCGTTACCCACGCTCATCGCTCTCGTGCACGACGTGTTCATGACGATCGGCATCTACTCGTTGAGCGGGTTGGAGGTGACACCCGCAACCGTTGTCGCGCTCCTGACGATCCTCGGTTTCTCGATCTATGACGGCATCGTCGTGTTCGACAAGGTGCACGAGAACACGCGCCTCGTGTCCGCGACGAACGGTGTGAGCTACGGCGACATGGTCAACCTGTCGTTGAACCAAACGCTGATGCGGTCGCTGAACACGTCGATCACCGCGCTGATCCCGATCGCGTCGCTGTTGATCATCGGCTCGCTGATCCTCGGCGCGACGACGCTCGAGGAGTTCGCTCTGGCGTTGCTCATCGGCCTCGGGTCCGGGGCGTACTCGTCGATCTTCATCGCGTCACCGTTCCTTGCGATCTTCAAGGAACGTGAGCCCCGTTACCGCGACATCAAGCGGCGGATCGAGTCCCGCCAGCAGAGCCGGCGCACCATCCGCGAGATCGCGGACACCGAGCCGGATGCCGACGGCAAGGAAGAGGTCTCGGTGGGGGCCGGCGCCGCGGGTGCGACGTCGACGACCACGACGACGACCACGGGCGCCCGTCCTGCCGCGAGGCCCGGAGCCGGTCGGATGGCGACCAACATCCCGCCCCGGCCCCGCAAGAAGGGCAAGCGCAGGTAGTTGGAAGCATCCGAGCTGCGGGGCTGCGTCCGCGACATCGCTGACTTCCCGAAGCCCGGCGTGACGTTCAAGGACATCACGCCGCTGCTGTCCAACACGGACGCGTTCCGGTCGACGATCGACCTCATCAGCGATCACTTCGATGGGCAGGCAGTCGAGCGCGTGCTCGGGGTCGAGGCTCGCGGCTTCATCATCGCCGCACCCGTTGCGTACAAGTTCGGCGCCGCGTTCATCCCCGTGCGCAAGGCCGGCAGGCTGCCGTGGGAGATCGAACGCGTCGAGTACGAGCTCGAGTACGGGAGCGATCTGCTCGAGATCCATCGCGACGCGATCGCCCCGGGGGATCGCGTCGTGATCGTCGACGACGTCCTCGCCACCGGCGGCACGGCCGCCGCCACCGTCCGGCTCGTCGAGAAGCTCGGGGGAGTCGTCGCCGGACTGGCCTTCGTGATCGAGCTCGAGTTCTTGAACGGGCGAGAGAAGCTCCCGGCGTACGACGTCATGTCGCTCATCACCTACGACAAGTAGGTAGTTCCCCGTAGCATTGGGGAACCCATGGCGACCGTCACCCGCGTCCTTCCGTGGCGGCGCAACAGCGTGCCGCCGGCGGAAGAGGTCGCGCCCCTGGTCAGCGCGTTCCGGTCGCACCATCCCAAGGCCAGTTCGCTGATGATCACCCGGGCCTACGAGCTGGCGGCCGATGCCCATCGCTCGCAGGTGCGGCGGTCGGGCGAGTCGTACATCCAGCATCCGCTGGCGGTGGCCCGGATCGTGGCCGACCTCGGGCTGGACGACATCACGATCGCCGCGGCACTGCTGCACGACGCCGTCGAGGACACGCACATCACCCTCGCCGACGTCACCGCCGAGTTCGGTCCTGATGTCGCCGGGATCGTCGACGGCGTCACCAAGCTCGAACGCATCCAGTTCGACTCGAAGGAGGCACAGCAGGCCGCCACGATGCGCAAGATGCTCGTGGCGATGGCCAAGGACGTTCGCGTCCTGATCATCAAGCTGTCCGACCGCTTGCACAACATGTCGACGCTGGCGGCCATGCCGGCGGGCAAGCAAGAGCGCATCGCTCGCGAGACGATCGACATCTACGCCCCCCTCGCGCACCGCCTCGGCATGCAGGACATGAAGCAGCAGCTCGAGGATCTCGCGTTCGCGACGCTGCACCCGAAGCGCTACGCCGAGATCGACCACATGGTGTCGAACCGCACACCCGAGCGTGAGCTGTACCTCGCGCAGGTGCTCGAAGACGTGCGCGGCCGGCTCGAGGAGCTGCGCATCAGTGCCGAGGTCACGGGCCGACCGAAGCATCTGTGGAGCATCTACGAGAAGATGGTCGTGAAGGGTCGTGAGTTCACCGACATCTTCGACCTCGTCGGCATCCGCGTCATCGTCGAGACCGTCAAGGACTGCTATGCCGCGCTCGGCTCGATCCACGCGACGTGGAAGCCGGTGCAGGGCCGCTTCAAGGACTACATCGCGATGCCGAAGTTCAACCTCTACCCGTCGCTGCACACGACGGTGATCGGTCCCGCCGGCAAGACCGTCGAGGTCCAGATCCGAACGCGGGAGATGCACCAGCGCGCGGAGTTCGGTGTGGCCGCGCACTACACGTACAAGGGCGAAGACGGCGCGTCCGACATGCCGTGGCTGAATCGCATCATCGACTGGCAGCAGGAGACGTCCGACCCGAGCGCGTTCATGGAGACGCTGAAGGTCGACCTCGATCAAGACGA
>DASUCS010000024.1:0-14795 GCA_036275935.1 Acidimicrobiales bacterium | reverse complement strand
CCTGAGCGAGGTCATCGCGATCTATCCCATCACGCCGGCGTCGCCGATGGCGGAGCACGCCGACGATTGGTCCGCCGCGAACCGTCCGAACCTGTG
This sequence comes from Acidimicrobiales bacterium, assembly GCA_036275935.1. Classification (GTDB taxonomy): domain Bacteria; phylum Actinomycetota; class Acidimicrobiia; order Acidimicrobiales; family JACDCH01; genus DASUCS01. The sequence continues at coordinate 14,699 of DASUCS010000024.1, read as the reverse complement.
GGGCGCGGTGCCGGATGTGGTGGAGCTGCAATCGGAAGGTGGCGCAGCCGGCGCGCTGCACGGCGCGCTCCAGAAGGGGGCACTGGCGACGACGTTCACCGCGTCGCAGGGCCTGCTGTTGATGATCCCCAACATGTTCAAGATCGCCGGCGAGCTGACGCCCGCCGTGATCCACGTCGCGGCCCGCACCATCGCCACCCACGCGCTGTCGATCTTCGGTGACCACAGCGACGTGATGCACGCCCGCACGAGTGGCTGGGCGACGCTGGCGGCAGGCTCGGTGCAGGAGGCGCACGACTTCGCACTGGTCGCGCACGCGGCCACGCTGCGATCGCGGGTCCCGTTCCTCCACTTCTTCGACGGCTTTCGGACCTCGCACGAGATCGACAAGATCGCGTTGCTCACCGACGACGACCTGCGTGCCATCGTGCGCGACGACGACGTGATCGCGCACCGTCTGCGGGCAATGACCCCCGACGCGCCGGTCGTGCGGGGCACCGCGCAGAACCCCGACGTGTTCTTCCAGGCCCGTGAGGCCTGCAACCCGTTCCATCTCGCCGTGCCCGGCGTCGTCGAACAGGTGATGGACGAGCTCGCGGCGCGCACCGACCGGCGGTACGGCCTGGTCGACTACCACGGCGCACCCGACGCGGAACGCGTCGTCGTCGTGATGGGCTCGGCCGCCGGCGCGGTGGAGGAGACCGTCGACACCTTGGTCGCGGCCGGCGAGCCGGTCGGGATGCTGCGCGTCCGACTCTTCCACCCGTTCCCCGCAGCGCAGTTCGTCGCCGCACTGCCGCCGACGGTTCGTTCGATCGCGGTGCTCGATCGGACCAAGGAACCCGGTGCCGTCGGTGAGCCGCTCTACCTGGAGGTGGTCGCGGCGCTGACCGAAGCGATGGACGCGGACGAACCGCCGTTCGCCTCATCCCCGCGTGTGATCGGGGGACGCTACGGGCTGTCATCCAAAGAGGTCTCGCCGTCGATGATCAAGCCGATCTTCGACGAGCTGCGCGCGCCGCGGCCGAAGCGTCATTTCACCGTCGGGATCTACGACGACGTCACCCACCTGAGCCTGCCGATCGAGCACGACTTCCGGACCCCCCAGCCCGAGGGCGAGGTGCAGGCGGTGTTCGTCGGGCTGGGCGCGGACGGCACGGTTGGGGCCAACAAGTCGTCGGTGAAGATCATCGGTGAGAGCACCGACCTGTGGGCTCAGGGCTACTTCGTGTACGACTCGAAGAAGTCGGGTTCCGTCACCGTGTCGCACCTGCGGTTCGGGCCAGAGCCCATTCGATCGACGTACCTCGTCGAGGACGCGGACTTCGTCGCCTGCCACCAGTTCGGGTTGCTCGAACGGGTGAAGGTGCTCGACTACGCGAAGCCCGGCGCGACGTTCCTGCTCAACAGCCCGTACGGCGCGGACGAGGTGTGGGATCGACTTCCCCGCGAGGTCCAGGAGCAGTTGATCGACAAGGAGATCGCGTTCTGGGTGATCGACGCCGACACGGTCGCCCGCGAAGTCGAGATGGGCAACCGCATCAACACGATCATGCAGCCGTGTTTCTTCCAGCTGTCCGGCGTGTTGCCAGCGGACGAGGCCATCGCGCACATCAAGCACTCGGTCGAAGCGACGTATGCGCGCCGGGGCCGGACGATCGTCGAACGCAACTTCGCTGCGATCGACCAAGCGATCGGGCGGTTGGAGCGGGTGGACGTGCCGCACCGAGTCACCAGTGCGTCGGGCATGGCGACGACGGTGTCCGCGCACGCGCCGGAGTTCGTGCAATCCGTCACCGCCCGGCTCATGGCCGGTGAGGGCGACCTGTTGCCGGTGAGCGCGCTCCCGGTCGACGGGACGTTCCCCACGGGCACGACCCAGTACGAGAAGCGCTCCATCGCCAAGGAGATCCCGATCTGGGATCCGGAGATCTGCATCGACTGCGCCAAGTGCACGATCGTGTGCCCGCACGCGACGATCCGCATGAAGGTCTTCGCCCCTGAAGCGGCCGCCGGAGCTCCCACTGAGTTCCTGAGCAAGGACTTCCGTTCCAAGGACCTCGCCGGTCATCGGCTCACGATCCAGGTCGCGCCGGACGACTGCACCGGCTGCGGCGTGTGTGTCGACGTGTGCCCCGCCAAGAGCAAGACCGAGGTGGGCCACAAGGCGATCAACATGGAGCCGGTCCTCGCCCACCGCGACGTCGAGCGCCGCCGATGGGAGTACTTCCAGAGCATCCCCGAGCTCGAGCGCGACCTGCTCCCCCACGACTCGGTGAAGGGCTCGCAGGTGCTCCAGCCGCTGTTCGAGTTCTCCGGGGCGTGCGCGGGCTGCGGTGAGACGCCGTACCTCAAGCTCGTCACCCAGCTCTTCGGCGACCGCATGATCGTCGCCAACGCGACGGGCTGCTCGTCGATCTACGGCGCCAACCTGCCGACCACACCGTGGACGGTCAACGGTGAAGGACGCGGTCCGGCCTGGAACAACTCGCTGTTCGAGGACAACGCCGAGTTCGGCTACGGCATGCGGCTGGCGCTCGACACGCAACAGCGGCACGCCCGCGACCTGTTGACGCGGGTCGCCCCGTACGTGGGCGAGGACCTCGTGCACGCGCTGCTCGACAACCCGCAACTGACCGAGAGCGAGATCCGCGCGCAGCGCGAGCTGCTCGAACAGCTACGAGCCCGACTGGATGGCATCGACGGCGATGGCGAGACCGACGCGCTGCACCTCCAGGCGCTGGCGAGCAGCCTCGTGCACCAGGGCGTGTGGATCGTCGGCGGCGACGGATGGGCCTACGACATCGGGTTCGGCGGGCTCGACCACGTGCTGTCCTCCGGCCGCAACGTGAACGTGCTCGTGCTCGACACCGAGGTGTACTCCAACACGGGCGGCCAGGCATCGAAGTCCACACCGCGTGGCGCCGTTGCGAAGTTCGCGGCAGCGGGCAAGTCGACTGCGAAGAAGGATCTCGGTGCGATCGCTCGCGCCTACGGCAACGTGTACGTCGCGCAGATCTCGATGGGAGCGAACGAGCTCCAGGCAACGAAGGCCCTGCTCGAAGCGGACGCGTGGCCGGGACCGTCGCTGGTGATCGCGTACAGCACGTGCATCGCCCACGGAATCGACATGTCGAAGTCGATGAGCCACCAGAAGGACGCGGTGAAGAGCGGTTACTGGCCGCTGTATCGGTTCCAGCCGAGCGAGATCGACGAGGGCCAGCCGTTCAAGCTCGACTCGCACACGCCGTCGATCCCGATCCGCGACTTCGTCGCCACCGAGACGCGCTTCGCGATCCTCGAGCGGACGCACCCCCACGAGGCCGCGAAGTTCGCGCAGCTCGCGCAAGCCGATGCCGACGAGCGCTGGCGGTACTACGAGCAGCTCGCGGGCATGCACCGCACGGTGCCGCACGCGCCCGATCCTGACGTGGTGCCCGACGTCGAGAGCGACGCCGGCTATCGCTACGAAGGAGAGGCGTCGTGACACCGGACCTGGTAACTCGTTACCTCGGGCTCGACCTCGACTCCCCGATCGTCGCGTCCGCGTCGCCCCTGAACCGAGACATCGACATGGTTCACCGGCTGGAGGACGCGGGGGTGGCGGCCATCGTGCTCCCGTCGTTGTTCGAGGAGGAGATCCTCCATGAAGAGCTCGGGCTCAACGCCGCCCTGGAGGCGGGCTCAGAGCAGTTCGCGGAGGCACTCGACTACTTCCCCACCGTCGACGACGTGGCCGACACCGCGGATCGCTACTTGCGCAACCTCGAGCGCATCAAGGCACGCGTGTCGGTGCCGGTCATCGGCAGCCTGAACGCCGCGTCCAACGGAGGCTGGACCGGTTACGCGCGACTGATCGAGTCCGCCGGAGCCGACGCGCTCGAGCTGAACCTGTATCACGTCGCGTTGGACCCCACCCGCGACGCCGCCGGCATGGAGGGCGCCGATCTCTCAGTGATCCGGTCGGTCCGCGAGCAGCTGCACATTCCCCTTGCGGTGAAGCTGAGCCCCTACTACTCCGCCATGGCGAACTTCGCCGCGAGCGCGGTTGCGGCCGGCGCCGACGGGCTGGTGCTGTTCAACCGCTTCTACCAACCCGACCTCGACCTCGACACGTTCGACGTGGTGCCCCGCGTGGAGCTGAGCAGCCAGTGGGAGCTGCGCCTGCCGATGCGGTGGATCGCGATCCTGCGTCCGCAGCTCGGCGCCGATGTCAGCCTGGCGGCGACCTCCGGCGTGCACGGCGGCACCGACGTGGTGAAGGCACTCATGGTGGGTGCGGACGTCGCGATGATGACGTCCGCGTTGCTGCGTCACGGTCCGGACCACGTCGCGACCGCGACCACCGAGCTGTGCCGGTGGATGGAAGACCACGAGTACGAGTCGGTCACGCAGTTGCGGGGCGCCGCGCATCATCAAGCGTCGGGTGACCCAGCCGCCTTCGAACGCGCGAACTACATGAGGACGCTGCACTCGTGGTCGGCTTCATGAACTGAGCGCAGGTGTCCAGCGGGCGCCGAGCAGCTCGAAGCCGTGTTCGACACCGCGGACGAACGCCGCCGCGTCCGGGCACGTGGTTGCGTCCGACGTGACGCACATGTTGAGCGCGCCGTCGTAGGACAGCACCGCGACCTCGAGCGGCATGTTGCCAGCGAGCGGGACGACAGGGAACGCCTCGAGCATCCGCCCTCCCATGGCGTAGAGGGGGAAGTTCGGCCCGGGGATGTTCGTCACGACCAGGTTCACGACCGGCTGGTGATGCACCCCCCGCTGCAGCAACCCGACGATCGACGGCGGCAGCAGGTCCGCCGCCTGCAACAGGAGATCCGCCGCCGCGGCCTCGTTGCTGCGCTTCAACGTCTTCGTCATCGCGGTCACGGCGAGAAGCCGCTCGTGCGGATCGCCGATGCCGACCGGCAGCGGAACCACCAACCCGCCCACCCGGTTGCCGAGTGCCATCGATTCCTCCGTGGCGCGGACCGACACCGGCACCAACACCTTCAGGCGCAGATCGGCCGGCAACGGCTCGCCCCGGCCGAGGAAGAGCTCACGCAACCCGCCGGCGACGGCAGTCAGCACGACGTCGTTGACGGTCGCACCGACCGGCGCTCCCGCGGCGCGCACGTCTTCCAGTCGCTGTCGTACGAACGCGAGGTGCCGCCGGCCGCCCACCTCACGGTTGAGCGACGACACCGGCGCCCGAACACCTTCCCGACGAAGGGCACCGAGTGCTCCCGCGAAACGGCCGACGCCGCGCGCGACGTCAAGCGGACGAGTGAGCGCGGCGGCGGCGGCGCGACCGGCGGCCTCCGTCGGCACAGTGACGCGGTCCGCGAGCCCGCTGAGCAAGAGATCAGAGAGCGACGGGGACGGGCGCGGCTGCCATGTCGCGGCGCGCTCAGCAGGTGCGTCGGGTGAGGTGTCGAGCAGCACCAAGGAGACATCCACGCCGGAGACGCCATCGACCATGGCGTGATGAGCACGCTCGATGAGCGCAACCCGATCGCCCGCGAGGCCGGTGACGAACCACACGTGCCAGAGCGGACGGTCGCGAGGGAGAGGCTGCATGACGAGGTCCTCTGCCAGCGCGATGAGGGCCGCCTCGTCGTGCGGTGCGGGCAGCCCCATCGCCTCGACGTGGTTGGCGACGTCGAAGTGCTCGTCGTCGATCCACACCGGCCGGTTGATGCCGAACGGCACGTCCACAACGCGCTGACGCAGCCGCGGGAGCAGGTCGAGCCGAGCGCTGATGCGAGCGCGCACCTCGTCGAGGCGAATGCCTCCGTCTTGGTCACAGAGGTTGCCCTTCTCGAAGATGCCGATGGACGCGACGTGCAACGGCGTGCGGGCGTCCTCGATGGCGAGGTACGTCGCGTCGATGGCGCCGAGTCGGTCGGGGTTCACGACGCGACTCCCGCCGGAACGGTGTCCCGCGGACTTCGCTGGAGCACCTCTTCGAACGCGCTCTCGAGGCAGGTGACGAGCAGCCGGGGCTCGGTGACCGCGGCCAGATCGGACACGACACCCACGCACGCACTGTCGGCGTGAGAGAGCAGGGTGATCGAGAGCGCGGCGCCGGTCGGCGGGGCGAAGGCCCACATGCGATCGATGCGCGCGCCACCGAGATAGGCGTCGCCGGTGAGCCCCGGAACGTCAACGGCGTCGACGTCGACGTTCTTCAACATCGAACCGAAGATCGGCGTGACGACCGAGGTCGGCAGTTGATCGAGCAAGGACGCGAGCACATCCGTCATCCCCACTGCCGGTTCGGCCCGCCAGCGCCGAGCGATCGCGCCAGCGATCTGCGCGCGGACCGCCGGATCGGGATCGTCGATCGGCAACACGAACCGGGCAGGAGTGAACCGATTGCCACCGGGCGGATCGTGCTCCGAGCGCAGGCTGATCGGCATCGTGATGCGCAGCGCGGGCACCTCGTGGCCGAGGCGCTCGTGGTAGTCGTGCAGCCCGCCCCCCGCGGCCGCGAGGAACACATCGTTGATGGTGCCGCCGACGGCGTGGGCCGTGGATCGAAGCTCGGCCATCGGCAGCTCGATGACGTCGAGGCGCCGGTCGAGACTCCGTCCGCGCAGCACGGGTGACAGAGGCTCCGAAACCGGCTGGAGCATCCGGCCGAGCGAACGTGCGAATCGTTGTCCGGTTCTGATCGTCTGCGCCGGCCGCCACACCATCCCAAGACCCGAGCGCGCGAGGTCGACGGCGCGCTGGATGGATGACGACACCTCGGCGTCGGCGTCGAGTGCCGGAGCCGGCGGCCGGGCCTGGCCGTCCCGCGTCGTGTCGAAGACGGATCCCGCGAGATCGACCCCGCCCACGCCGTCGGTGATCGTGTGGTGGAACTTCAGCAGGAACGCAGCGTGCCCGCCTTCCAGTCCTTCGACGAGCGTGAACTCCCACGGGGGCCGTGCGGGGTCGAGCGACGAGGCCACGAACGGCGCCGCGTAGGTCAGCACGGCGCGGACGTCGCCGGGGTGCGGCGCCCGGACTCGGCGCAGGTGGTAGTCGAGCGAGAACGCGCGATCGTCCACCCACCGGATGCGCCGGCCCGCTGGCCCCGACACCTCCACCCGCTGGCGCAGGCGCGGCAGCTGCTCGACGGCACGGGCCAGCGTGGCGTGCACGGCTTCCCAGTCCGGCTCACGGTCGAGCAGGCCCACCGCCAGCACCGCCGATCGGAGCACCGGATCCCGTTCGATCTTCCACATGATTCGGTCCGACGGTGAGAAGTCGACGGGAAACGAGACCATCTGGGGTTGTTCGGCCATGGCGCACCTCCCGCGCGTCCGCGTGCTCCCAGCTTCCGGCCTCCGGTGTCGCGTGACCAGAGGCGAACGTCCGAACCTGTCCGCACCGCCCGACCGCTGATGTTGCCGATCCGTGACTTCGTCCTCTAGGCGGCGCCGCTCTCTTTTCCTACGTTCGAACCAGAATCAGGGCGAAGGGAGACCGCCATGTGGGACCGCATGGCGCGGGTACTCGTTCGGCGGCCGGTGCTCGTCTTGTGCGCGACGTTCCTCGTCACCGCCGCGCTGTCGGTCGGGCTCGTGAACCTCGAGTTCCGCACCGACCAGAACACGCTCGTGAACTCGAGCTCGCAGGTGTTCAAGGACAACGTGCGCTACCAGCAGGAGTTCGGTGGCGACAACATGCTGATACTCGTCAGCGGCGATCCAGTCGATCTGTTCTCCGCCAAGAACATCGACGCGCTCCAGCAGATGGAGAAGGACCTGCGGGCGACGCCGGGCGTGTCGACGGTGGTCGGGCCGTACACCGCGATGCAGTTCGCCAAGGACCAGCTCGGGGTCGCACCGGAACTGTTGATGAAGGGCGGCGCTCGGGCACCGGACCCGGCCGCGTACAACACGCGGGTCGACACCGAGATGAAGCGGCTCGCCGCGGCGGGCGAGCAGTCGTTCTCGAACCCCGAATTCGTGCGGTTCCTGCTGACCACCCCGGATGGTGGCGTCCGCGAGAGTCAGAAGACCGCGTTCCCCGACACGAAGAGCGCGCTGTTCGTCGCGCAGATCGCGGGTGATGCGTCGATCGACGAACAAGGGCGCATCTCCCACGCGGTCAAGGACGTCGTGGCCAAGTACCACTTCGACGGGCACGAGATCCTCGCCACCGGAACGCCGGTGCTCCTGGACGAGATCAACTCGTACCTGCAGGGCGGCATGGCCAGCCTCGGCCTGCTCGCGCTGGTCGTGATGCTCGTCGTGCTGTGGTTCGCCTTTCGGGTGCGGTGGCGGCTCCTGCCCCTCGCCGTCATGGCCGTGGGAACGATGGCCGCGCTCGGCGCCGCGGTACTCGTGGGCATCGACCTGTCGCTGGTGACGATCTCCGGACTGCCGATCTTCATCGGATTGGGCGTCGACTTCGCCATTCAGATGCACAACCGCTACGTCGAGCAACGCGCTCGCGGCGATGCGGCCGACGAGGCCGCACGAGTCGCCCTGACGCGGATGGGGACGCCGCTGAGCGTGGCGATGATCGCCGGCTTCTTCGGCTTCATCGCGCTGCGTCTGTCGCCCGTGCCCATGATCCGGGACTTCGGCTTCCTGCTCTGCCTCGGCGTCGTGCTGCTCGTGCTCGTCGCGCTCGTGCTGCCGTTGACGATCCTCCCGCTCGTCGAGCGGCGCCGGCCGCGGGAGATCGTGCAGATGGCGCGCCCCGGATTCATCGAGCGGGGCGTGGGGCGCATGACCACACTCGGACGAAAGGTCGTCGTCGGGGTGTTCGTTGCAGGAGCGGTCGTGGCGCTGGCGGGGTTCGTCGTCGAGGGCCGCATGCCCATCCAGACCGAAGCCGAGAAGTGGGTCTCACCCAACGGTCCGAGCGTGCGGGAGCTGACGCAGCTACGAGCGACGACGGGCTTCTCTGACCAGCTCGGCATCCAGGTCGACGCCCGAGATGTGACCGCGGACGACGTGGTGGCGTGGATCTACGAGTTCGAGAACACCGAGCTGCAACGGCACCCGAACGAGCTCGTCGAGGCGGCGAGCATGCCCGAGATCGCCGGCGACGTGCTCGGCATCACGCCGACCGGTGAGGACGTACGCAAGTTGATGGCCGTCGCCCCGAAGGACGTGAGCGTCTCGCTGGTCACCCCGGACCGAACGACGGCGAACGTGCTGTTCCCCGTCGGCGACATCTCGTTGAACGAGAAGAGCGCTCTCATCAAGTCGATCGAGCGCGACCTTCAAGGCGACATGGCCCCGCCGCCGGGCGTGCGGGCGACGCCGTCCGGTATCGCCGTCATCGGCATCGAGCTCGTGAAGGGCATGGAGGCCAACCGCCGGACCCTGACGCTCGCCGCGCTCGCGCTGGTTGCGCTCTGGCTGCTCGTCCGAGGACGAGGACGTGTTCGGGCGCTGTTGCCGCTCGTGCCGGTCGCCATGGCGGTGGGGGTGGCGACGTTCGTCATCTGGGCGCTGGGATTCGAGCTCACGCCGCTGACAACGGTGGCCGCACCGCTGGTCATCGCGGTCGGAACCGAGTTCACGGTGCTCCTCGAAGCGCGCTATCTCGAGGAGCGGCGCAACGGCTGCACGCCCGCGGAAGCGTGCGCCTGCCTGCCCAGGATCGGTCGCGCGTTCGTCGCATCGGGTCTCACACTCGTGGGCGGGTTCGCCGTGATGGCCGCGTCCCCGATGACGTTGCTGCGCGACTTCGGGATCGTGGTCGCGATCGACGTCGTCATCGCATTGGTGAGCGCGCTCGTGATCATGCCGCCGTTGCTGCGATGGACCGACCGCCGCACAGAAGTCCCCGCTCCCGGCACGACCTCGGTCCACGAGGACGTCCCGATGGAGGAGCCCGCACTCGCCCAGAGAGGAGCACTCGTATGACCGCAACCCTGCTCGACCAACTGCCCCCTCCCGCACCCCAGGAACCACCTTCCACCCTCGTCGATCGGTTCTGGAGCTGGGTCGAGACCGTGCCGTTCGCCGGCGCGCTGCGCTTCCACGACGGCGACACCTGGCAGTCGGTGACGTGGAAGGAGTACGGCGAGACGGTGGCCCAGGTGGCCGCCGGGCTCGCCCACCTCGGCGTCGAACCGGGCGACCGCGTCGGCATCCTCGCCGGCAACCAGGCGCGGTGGCACGAGGCCGACGTGGGCATCCTGTCGGCCGGTGCCTCATCGGTGCCCGCCTACCCGACGAGCGCGTCCGGACAGATCGCGTACGTGCTGCAGCACTCGGGGGCGCGTGTGTGCTTCGTGGGCGACCGTGACCAGTTGGCGAAGGTGCTGCTGGCGCGACACCGGCTCCCGGACCTCGAGCACGTCGTGATGCTCGGCGACGTGCCCGAAGGCTTGGACGACGGCTTCCTGCTCCCGTTCGAGGACCTGTGCGCGCTCGGCCGCGACCGTCTGGCCGCGGAACCCGACCTGGTGCGGACACGCGTGAAGGCGATCACTCCCGACTCGATCGCGACCATCGTCTACACGAGTGGCACCACCGGACCGCCGAAGGGCGCGGTGCTGACGTGGGCCAACCTCACCGCGACCATCCACGCGATCACGGACGTCGTGGCCATCGGGCCCAGCGACCGGTTCCTGTCCTTCCTGCCCCTGTCGCACATCGCCGAGCGCATCGTGAGCCACTTCGGGCAGATCCAGTCGGGTGGCGAGACCTGGTTCGCCCGCAGCATGTCGACCGTGGCCGACGATCTGCGCGCGTGCCGACCGACCGTCTTCTTCGCGGTTCCGCGGGTGTGGGAGAAGTTCCAGAGCGCGATCCTCGAGGAGGTCGACGCGTCACCCGCTCCCGTACACCGCGTCGCCGAGACCTATCTGCGACTGGCGAAGGCTCGCACCGCGGCCGAGCGTGCGGGAACCCGCCAACCGCTCCATGAGCCACTCGCCTACTGGCTCTTCGACAAGCTCGTTGGCGCGAAGGTCCGGGCGAAGACCGGCCTCGACGAGGCTCGCATCCTCGTGTCAGGGGCGGCACCCATCGATCCCGACCTGCTCTGGTGGTTCGCCGGGATCGGACTGCCGGTGGCCGAGGTCTACGGGCAGACGGAGGACTGCGGTCCCACGACGCTGAACCCGCCGGGGCGCATCCACATCGGATCGGTGGGTCCGGCCCTGCCGGGTGTGACCGTGCGCATCGCGCCGGATGGCGAGATCCTCGTGCACAGCGACACCGTGTGCGCGGGCTACTTCCACGACGAGGCGCAGACACGTGAGCTCATCGACGACGAGGGCTGGATGCACACGGGCGACCTCGGACGCATCGATCCCGACGGCTACGTCCACGTGACGGGGCGCAAGAAGGACCTCATCATCACGTCGAGCGGGAAGAACATCGCGCCGCAAGAGCTCGAGACGAAGCTCCGCGCCGAGCCGTTGGTCTCGCAAGCCGTCGTCATCGGCGACGGTCGCTCGTACCTCACGGCCTTGCTCGCGCTCGACAGTGAGTCCGTCGCGCACTGGGCGAGCGAGCACGGAAAGATGGCCGACTTCGAAGCGCTCGTCGGGGATCCCGATCTGCGTTCCGAGATCGAAGCGGCGGTCGACCAGGTGAACTCGGGTCACTCACCCATCGAGCAGATCAAGACGTGGCGGCTGATCCCTCGTGAGCTCACGGTGGCCGGCGGAGAGTTGACGCCGACACTGAAGGTCAAGCGCGACGTCGTCACCGCTCGCTACGGCGATCTGATCGACGAGATGTACGCCGGCTGATCGCGTCAGCTGCGCACGTCAGCTGCGCAACAGGACGCCGAGGAACAGCGCGCCGATTGCACCGAGCGCCGCGGCTGCGCCGCCAGCCGCCAGTGCCACCTTGCTTCGACCCTGGGAGTGCACGGCTGCGCCGATGCCCGACGCGCCAACGAGGGTGAGCTTGACGAACAGCGTGACCTGGTACTCGGTGGACGCGTTGGCGATGTCGACCTCGTAGAGGTTCCAGATCCCGGTCGCGACCAGAACCGCGAACGCCGGCCACGCCAACCGGTTGAACTGCCGGGCGACGGATCGGGTGGCGTCGGGACCGAGCGTGCGGACGACGGGCACGAGTCCGCCCAACGTGATCTGTCCGCCGACCCACACGGTGGCGGCCAGCACGTGGATGAACAGCCGGATCGTCGTCGCGTGGATCGGGAGCATCGTGAAAGGAAGCTACGCGGCACCGACGGTGCCACCGGTCGCCGGTCGCCGGGCACCCGGCTCCGGGCACCACAGTGGACCACGGAGAACCTGAGAGGTACCTGAGGGTCCAATGTGGACTTGGGGGCAAGACGCAAAACGCGCCGAGACCCCGCCGAAGCGGGGTCTCGGGCCTCGAAGGTGAACGGCGTCAGGTCGTAGGCAGGAGTCAGGCCCCGGCCAGCCGCGTGCCCACCGGTTCGGCCGGAACGTGCTCGACCTCAGCGAAGGGAACCGTCGCGGGGGTCCGGAAGGCGTGGATCAGACCTGCGATCGACAGGAGCAGCAGGAGGCCGCCCACGATGAAGGCGACGACGGCAACTTGGCCACCCTTCACACCGAACACGCTGAACCCGTAGGACGTGAGCAACAGGCCCCGAAGCGTCTCACCGTTGAGGGTGGTGGTCCGCTGGGTGTTGATCGTGTCGAGCTGCTTCTGCAGCGCCGGGAGGTTCGGATCGTTGGCCTTCTGCGCAGCCGCAACCTGGTTCCTCAGAGCCGTCTGCGGCGTGCCGAGCTGAGCGTAGGTCCAGCCCTCGTACTGCGTGCCCGCCCCGAGCTCGCTCAGGTGCAGGGCGATGAAGTCATTGGCGTAGCACTCGGCCTGCTTGCCCGTGGACAGGGTCTGGCCGGCGTACTCGTTCAAGCATGCGGACTTCGCTTCTTCGGCGGTCAGGGCAGCCTTGTCCTTGAAGACGATCTTCTGCGCCGAGAGCTGGTCGCGGGTGTAGTCCTTGGCGAAGTTGGCATTGCTGACCATCACCGCACCGAGGACGAAGAGCAGCGCAGCAAGGCCAATGCCTCCCACGCTGAACATGATGTCGAGTGTCCTGCGTTTCATGGAGTTGACTCCTTTGTCATTCCGGGCCCCAGTTCGGGCTCACCGGATCTGTTGAGTCGAGTGTCGGTGATCGGGACACTCCGATTGCAGAGCCCAAGGGCGGCACCCGCAGGGCCGAAAGTCCCTCAGTTGCCGCACTCAGTTGCCGAAGTCCCAGCCTTCGCCGGCCTCGTAACGGTGCAGGACGTTCTTCGCGATCAGGATCTTGTGGACCTCGTCGGGACCGTCGGCCAACCGCAGCGTGCGGGCGCCCTGGTACATCCCAGCCAGCGGAAGGTCGTTCGAGATCCCCGCCGCACCCCACACCTGGATCGCCCGGTCGACGACGCGGTGGTAGGCGGCGGGGACGAACACCTTGATGGCGGAGATGTCGGTGCGGGCGTCGGCGTCGTCGCGGTCCATGCATTCCGCGGCGTGGATCGTCATCAGCCTGGCGGCTTGGATGTCGATGTAGCTGTCGGCGATGAACCCCTGGACGAACTGCTTGTCCTTCAAGAGTCCGCCGTGGACCTTGCGGGCGCTCGCCCGCTCGACCATGAGGTCGAAGGCGCGCCACATCTGTCCGACGCAGTTCATGCAGTGGTAGATGCGGCCGGCGCCGAGACGATCCTGCGCTGCTTGATGACCGGTGCCCACCGCTCCCAACGCGTTCTCGAGGGGCACGCGCACGTTCTCGTACACGACCTCGCAGTGATCCGAGGTCTGGTGCCCCCACACGCCGATGCCCCGCACGATGTTCACGCCGCGCACGTTTGCCGGCACGATGATCTGCACCATGTCGCCGGAACGGCCGTGCTCGCCGCCGTCGTCGTGCACCCGGCACATGACGATGAAGAAGTCCGCGTCGATGCCGTTGGACGTGAACCACTTGTGGCCGTTGATGACCCAGTGGTCGCCGTCGACAGTCGCGGTGGTGTCGAGCGAGCGCGGGTCCGAGCCCGGATTGTGCGGCTCGGTCATCGAGAAACCCGACTCCATGCGACCCTCGACGAGAGGAACGAGCCACTTCTCCTTCTGCTGTTCCGTGCCGTACTTGACGAGGATGCGCTCGTTGCCCGAATTGGGCGCGACGACGCCGAACAGCGCGGCCGCGCCGACGGCGTACGCCAGCACCTCGTTCATGTAGGCGTGGGCGAGGAAATCGAGGCCCATGCCGCCGTACTCCTGCGGGAGGTGTGGGGCCCACAGACCCGCCTCCCACACCTTGGCTTTGATCTTCTCGCGCAGCTCGTGCGCGGCACGGCGGTGTGCGTCGCTCACCTCACCGCCGCGGTGGTACCCCCAGAGCACCGCCTCGTTCGGAAGGATGTCCTCGTTCACGATCTCCGCCGTACGTCGACGGATGTCGTTGATGCGGTCGTCGAGCGCCGGTACCGGCTTCACGTTCATTGCCATGCGGGCACTCTGCGATGTCGAGGTCGGGCCCGGTAGGGCCGCGAGTCACTTACCGCGTCGGTCGGAGATGGATCTCGACCGGGTGACCCTCGACGGTTTCGATGTCGTGCTCCGCAGCGCGTCGAAGTTGCGTGGCGAGCCCTTCGAGCGCGCGTGCCGCGGCGACTTCCTCGCCGATCTGCGGCCGTCGCGGGTCGCGCGGGTTACGTCGAGCCCGACCGCGCGCCCGATAACGGATCGCGCCGGCCTCCAGCAGGGCATCGGCATCCGTCTGGTCCTGGACCTCGTCGAACT
>DASUCS010000023.1:0-6370 GCA_036275935.1 Acidimicrobiales bacterium | reverse complement strand
CAGGTCGGCGTACGTGATCGTGCGCGCGTCGCCGGGCTCGCCCTCCCAGTGGTACGCCACCTTGTCGCCGCGACCCGCTGCGACATGTCGATCGAGGCAGTTGTGCGACACGTTCAGCTTCCCGCCGAGGAACCACTTGGCGAACGGCAGCTTCCACTCGCAGATCGTGTGCCAGTCCTCGAACCAGTCGAGGAGATCAGCCGCCTGCCGCGCCCAGAAGCCCTCGTAGTCCTGGTCCGCTTCGTCGTACAGGAACGGGCTGGCGACGAGGCTGTGTTCCTTGAATCCCTCCGGCGGCGGAAAGCTCCGGTCCTCGACGAAGAAGTCTTCGATGGCAGCGCCGCTCGGCTGGTCAGCCACTTGTTCCCCCTATGTCATTCTCGAGGCAATCGCGTCCGGATTCGACACCCTATGACCTCGAGAACGCGGTCAGTACCACTCGAGGACGCGGAAGGCGCCGAGGCCGGCGGGGTCGGTCAGGGCCTCGGCCTCCGTGATTCGACTCCGAGCCTTGATCGCGTCGAGATCGCCGATGCCCGCGCGTTGTGCCCAGACGGCGCGCCCTTCTGCGACCAACTCGTCGAGCCCGTGCTCGCGCAACCAGTCGGCCTGCGAGGTGTTCGCGCTCGGTGGAGGAAGCTGGTCGATCGCCACTTCGCACGTGATGTCCTGGAGCCCGAGGTCGTCCAGCACGGCGCGGCCCCGCTGGTGCCCTCGGTAGGTCCGCATCCACTCGGTGAACGGGCGTGCCGCCAGCGACGGAGTGGTGTCCGCGTAGTCGAAGGCGATGACCCGCGCTCCGAGCGCCCGTGCGTCACGGACCCACGTCGCCGCCGCAGTCTGGACCGGCGCTCGTCCTGCGACACCGAGTGACGACGTTGCCGGCACGAGCACCTCGACGAGCCGGTCGCCGTCGAGCCCGACTCGAACTTCGTGATCGCCTTCGACGAGATCCACGGGAAGGTTGTCGAGCAGCTCGTTGGCCACGACGACATGAACGCCGACACGCGGCAGTTCGGACAGGCTCACGAGGATCGGCCCGGTCGGCACGTCGACGGCCCGCGCCTCCTCTTCGTTCTCCGTGCGGTCGGGCGCGAACGCGTGCGCCGCGGACTCGAGCGCGAGGTGATCACTGTGATGCGATCGGAGGGCGTCCGAGCGTTCGACCAGGACGTAGCGCAGCGCGGCAAGACACGCGGGTCTCGCCGCGAGCACCGAGACCGCGAGGGTCCCGACGCCGGCACCACCTTCGACCACGATGAACGGATCCGGCTCGCCCGCGTCCCGCCACCACCCGTCGAGGGCGCGCGCCATGACCGCGCCGAACAGCGGACCGACCTCCGGTGAGGTGAGGAAGTCGCCGCGTCGGCCGGCGGCGCCGGTCGTCGCGTAGAACCCGTGCTCCGGGTCGTACAGCGCGGCTTCCATGACTTCCGAGAACGGAACCGGACCGCGCCGACGGATCGCTGCCGCGATCCGTGCTTCAACGGGATTCACCCCAAAGCGAAGGACGCCATGTCACCGACGCGGCCGACGAGCTGCGGGTAGAAGCCCACCGCGATGGTGAAGATCACGCAGATGGCGAGCGCGCCCGCCAGTGCCGGTGGGACCCGGATGCGCGAACGGTCGCCATCGGGCACCGGCTGCATCCACATCGCCTGCGCGATGCGCGCGTAGTAGAAGAGCGCGATCACCGAGTTGATGCCGATGAACACGGCGAGCACATAACCCGAGGCCGTACCAGCGTTCGCGGTGGCGTAGAAGACCTGGAACTTGGCGAACCAACCGGCCAGGGGCGGGATGCCGGCGAGCGCGAAGAGGAAGACGGTCATCAGCACGGCGAGTCCGGGCGCGTACTCGAACAGCCCGTTGAACGACTCGAGCTCGGCCGACCGCGTCTTGCGGGCGACGGTGATGATGATTGCGAACGCGCCGAGGTTCATCGCCGCGTACACGACGAGGTAGATGATCACGGCACTGAGCGACTGTTGCGCGGTGCCGAGCTCACCGGCAACCGCGAGAGGGGCGATCATGTACCCCGCCTGCGCGACGGATGAGTACGCGAACAGTCGTACGACGTTCGTCTGGCGGAGCGCGATGAGGTTCCCCACCGACATCGTCAAGATGGCCAGCACCCAGAACATCGGCTGCCAGACGTCCTTCTGCCCGAAGAAGCCCACGAAGACGAGCGACATGATGGCGACGAAACCGGCCGCCTTCGACGACACGGACAGGAACGCGGTGATCGGGGTCGGGGCGCCCTCGTACGTGTCCGGTGCCCACGTGTGGAAGGGCACGGCCGAGACCTTGAATGCGAAGCCGACGACGCAGAACACGATGCCGAGCGTGATGATCGGTTTGGTGCTGCTGCCGAGTTGGCTTCCGATCTCCGACAGGATCGTGGACCCGGTCACGCCGTACAGCAACGACATGCCGTAGAGCATCACCCCGGACGCGAAGACGCCCATCAGGTAGTACTTGAGCCCTGCTTCGTTGCTCTTCGGATCACGCTTGCGCCAGGCGGCGAGCATGTACGCGGGGATCGACAGCGTTTCGAGCGCGATGAAGATCGAGATGAGGTCGCGGCTCGACGCCATCACGACCATGCCGAAGATCGACGAGAGCAACAGGAAGTAGTACTCGCCCTCGAAGTAGTCACCTTCGGCGACGTAGTTCGTCGACATCAGCACCACGACGTAGCCGGCGATGATGAACAACGCCTTCAGCGTGAGCGCGAAGTTGTCGACGACGTACGCCGGGTTGCCACTCAGCACGAGCCGGTCGGTGCCGTCCACTGCGAGCGTGAGGATGGGCACCATCGAAGCCAGCAGCCCGATCCCGGTGATCGTGCCGAGGATGGGACGGTTGCGCTCCGACCAGAGGTCGACCAGCAGGACGACCACGAGCGTCGACGCGATGATGATCTCGGGCGCGAGTGCGTGATAGTCGACGTGCGGTGCGGTGAACGCGAGGCCGGTCATGAAGCCGCGGCTACTTCCCGAACGCCAGTTGGTTGACGCCGTTCAGCACGGTGTGGACCGCCGGATCGGTGACGTGGAAGACGAAGTTCGGATAGAAGCCGATCACCACGATCAGCAGCAGCATCGGGACCCAGGCGAACCACTCCGGCAGCTCCACGTCGTGGAAGTGGTGGTCGGCGAACTCGTCCTTGGGCACCCCGAACGCGGTCCGTTGGAGCAGCCAGAGCAGGTAGCCAGCGGCGAACACCGTGCCGAACGCCGCCACCACCATGTACGTGCGGAAGAGTGGACTCGACAGGCCGGCCGCCGGTTCGTACGACGAGAGGATCGCGGGGAACTCACCCCAGAACCCGGCGAGGCCGGGAAGTCCGAGTGATGCCATCGCGCAGAACCCGAGGATCCAGCCCATGCGCGGCGCCTGCAAGAGCAATCCGCCGAGGCGCTTGATCTCGAGGGTGTGGAACCGCTCCTTCACCGACCCGGCGACGAAGAACAACATGCCGGTGATGAGTCCGTGCGCCACCATGCCCATCACGGCGGCGTTGATGCCGAACGACGTGAGCGTGGCGATGCCGAGCATCACGAAGCCCATGTGCGCGACCGACGAGAACGCGATCAGGCGTTTCATGTCCGTCTGCGCCAGACAGCACAACGCGCCGTAGATGATGCCGATCACTGCCAGCAGGGCGATGAAAGGCGCCCACGAGTGCGCGGCGTCGGGAAGGATCGGGATGGCGACGCGCACGAAGCCGTAGGTACCGAGCTTCAGCAGGATGGCCGCCAGGATCACCGAGCCGACCGTCGGCGCCTGCGTGTGCGCGTCCGGCAGCCAGGTGTGGAACGGGAACATCGGCACCTTGATGCCGAACCCGAGGAACATGCCGCCGAACACGAGCAGCTGCGTCGTGTGCGCGATGCCCTGCGCGTTGTTGAGCTCGAGCATCGAGAACGTGTGCAGTGGCTGCCCGTTGCCGTTCTTCGCCAGGAAGTACAGAGCGAGGAAGCTCACGATCATCAGCGCGGAGCCGAACAGCGTGAACAAGAAGAACTTGATGGCGGCGTAGAGTCGTTGCTCGCCGCCCCACACGCCGATCATGAAGTACATCGGCAGGAGCACGACCTCGAAGAACACGAAGAAGAGGATCAGGTCCTGCGCGACGAACGTTCCGATCATCCCGGTTTCGAGGATCAGGATGAGGATCAGGAACGCCTTCGGGTTGTGCGGTTCCGGGAAGTGGTTCCACGAGTAGATGACGCACAGGGGGACGACGAGCCCGGTCAACAGGATCAGCGGCAGCGAGATGCCGTCGATGCCGATGATGAACCGCGAGTTGATGACCTCGATCCACTTGTGGTTGACGAGGAACTGCATGCTCCCGCTGTGGTCGTAGTCGAACACGACGGCGATGCCAATGGTCGTCGCGAAGACGAACACCGACGTGAGCAGCGCCACCCACTTGTGCAGCTGCTCTTCGGCCCTCGGGATGATCATCATCACGGCCGCGCCGATGAGCGGTGCGAACACCGCCACGCTCGGACCCCAGTGCTTGAGGATGTCTTCCATCTGTGGTCTGGCTCTCCTAGAGAGTGAAGACGAGTACGCCCGCGAGCACGACCGCGCCGCCGAACAGGAGCGCGCCGTACTGCTGGACCTTGCCGGACTGGAGGCGGCGCAGGAGCTGGCCGGATTCCTCGGCGCCTGCCCCTGACCCATTGATGACCCCGTCGACCACGTCCTGGTCGACGTAGCGGTACGTCCAATTCGCGACCATCTGCGAGCCGACGCCGACGGCGTTCACGACGCCGTCGATGACGTACTGGTTCACCCAGTACGAGATGCGAGCGATCGGGCCGGAGAACCCGCCCGCGATCACGCCGGTGTAGAGGTGGTCGAAGTAGTACTTGTTGACGAGCACCGTGTGCCCGGCGCGCGCGATGCGGAACTTCTCGGTGGCGCCGTGGAACGCACCCCGGAACCAGTAGGCATAGGCCAGCGCGATGCCGAGGACGCCGATGCCGGTGGAGATGACCGCGATCGTCGGGTTGAACGTGAGCGCGCCCACCGGCGGGAAGTAGTCGCCCACCGGCTGGACGAAGTGCTCGAAGCGCAACTTCACCGAATCAGGGCGGAACGGCCAGTTGGCGGCGCCGGCGACGATCGTGAGCCCGGTGAGGACGTAGAGCGGGATCACGATCCGCGGCCCGGACTCGTGCGGCTGATGGTGCGGATCGGCCGCCGCGCCGCGAGGCTCGCCGAAGAACGTGAGGTACACGCAGCGGGTCATGTAGCCCGCGGTCATGAGGGCGCCGATGATGCCGACGACCATGAAGACCTCGTACGCGTTGTGGTGCCCGAGCATGTGGCCGCCGGTGAGGATCTCGTCCTTCGACCAGAAGCCCGCGAGCGGCGGTAAGCCGATCAGCGCGCCGGTGCAGATGAGGAACGTCCAGAACGTCTTCGGCATGAACCTCTTCATGCCGCCCATATCCGTCTTCATGTCGAAGCTGTGCACCGAGTGGGCGACGGAGCCGGAGCCCAGGAACAGTCCCGCCTTGAAGAACGCGTGCGTGAAGAGGTGGAACAGCGCCGCGGTCCACGCGCCGACGCCGAGCGCCATCACCATGTAGCCGAGCTGGCTCACGGTCGAGTAGGCGAGCACCTTCTTGATGTCGTTCTGGACGAAGGCCAGACCGGCTCCGCCCAGGACGGTCACGCCTCCGACGATGGCGAGCAGGTTCATGTTGCCGTCGCCGATCGACAACCCGTGGAAGAACACGGAGTAGAGGCGCGCCACCATGAAGATGCCGGCGACCACCATGGTGGCGGCGTGGATGAGCGCCGAGACCGGGGTGGGGCCCGCCATGGCGTCGGGCAGCCACGTGTGCAGGACGAACTGACCCGACTTCGACATGACCGCCGCGGTCAACGAGCAGGCCGCGACCAAGAGCAGGAGATGCTCGACGTTGCCCGCATTCGCCAGCGTGTTGATGTCGAGGATGTTGAACGTCCCGGTCGCCCAGAACAGCGTGACCATGCCGACGATGAGGCCGACGTCACCTACGCGGTTTGTGATGAACGCCTTGAGCGCGGCGTCGGAGTTCGGTTTCTCCTCCCACCAGTGCCCGATGAGCGCGAACGAACAGAGCCCGACGAGCTCCCAACTGGTGATGAACTGGATCGTGCTGCTGCTCATCACCAGCATCAGCATCGAAGCGGTGAACAGCGACAGGAACGCGAAGTAGTGCGTGTAGCGCCGATCACCGCCGACGTAGTCGGTGCTGTAGACGTGCACGAGCAGCGACACGATCGTGACGACGACGAGCATCATCACGCTGAGGCCGTCGACCAGTGTGCCGACCGTGAACTTCTGCCCGCTGATCTCGAACCA
>DASUCS010000022.1:0-2627 GCA_036275935.1 Acidimicrobiales bacterium | reverse complement strand
GGCGCAACGGCACCGAGCCCGTCACCTATCTGCATCCGTTGCTGAAGCCGGTGCTCGAGAAGACGTTGGGCGTCCCGCTGTTCCAGGAGCAGCTCATGCAGATCGCCATCACGATCGCCGGTTTCACGCCGGGGGAGGCGGATCAGCTCCGGCAGGCGATGGCGTCGAAGCGCAGTCGTGAGCGCATGGAACGGATCCGCCAGCGACTGTACGACGGCATGGCCGAGCGCGGCGTCGTCGGCGACGTCGCCGACATGATGTGGGACAAGCTCAGCGCGTTCGCCAACTACGGCTTCCCCGAGAGCCACTCGGTGAGCTTCGCCTACCTCGTGTACGCGTCCTCGTGGCTCAAGCGGTACCACCCGGCGGCGTTCTGCGCGGGGTTGCTCAACGCGCAACCGATGGGGTTCTACTCGCCGCACTCGCTCGTGCAGGACGCCCGCCGCCACGGCGTCGAGGTCCGCATCCCCGACCTCAACGCGTCCGACTGGAACGCCACCCTCGAACCCTGTGCGACTGGTGCGCACGGAGAGGACAAAAACGTCCCTCTGGTGCGCACCAGTCGTCCAGAGACGTGGGGGCATGGGGGGCCGGAGGTGCGGTTGGGGATCGGGTCCGTGCGGGGGATCGGGGACGATCTCGCCAAGGAGATCGCGGCCGGACGGCCCTACGAGTCGATGGAGGATCTCGAGCGCCGGGTCCCGAGCCTCACGCTCCCGCACCTCGAAGCGCTCGCCACCGCCGGCGCGTTCGGTTGTTTCGACGTGACCCGCCGCGCCGCGCTGTGGGGCGCCGGCGCGGTCGCGCAGTCGCGGCCCGATCGCCTCGAGGGCATCGTCACCGGTGTCGACGCGCCGACGCTGCCGGGGATGTCGCCCCGCGAGGAGGCGATCGCCGACCTCTGGGCCACCGGCGTGAGCCCGGACGGACACCCCACGCGCTTCGTCCGCTCGCGCCTCGACGAGCTCGGTGCCACCCCGGCATCCGGCCTCGCGGCGATCGACGCCAACGAGAAGGTGCTCGTCGGCGGCGTCGTCACCCATCGCCAGCGGCCGGCCACCGCGCAGGGGACGATCTTCATCAACCTCGAAGACGAGACCGGGCTCATCAACGTCGTGTGCTCGAAGGGGTGCTGGACCCGCTATCGGCGCGTGGCCCGCGGCTGTCCGGCGCTGCTCATCCGGGGCCGGCTCGAGAAGAACGAGGGCGTGATCAACGTCGTCGCGGAACGGATCGATCCGCTCCCGCTCGATGCGACAACCAAGAGCCGAGACTTCCGGTAAGGGCGATGACGCGCGTCATGGTCACCTTGGGCGGTTTCCAAAACGGTCATAGGTGAATTCTCGGACCGCTGGCATCCTGGCCCCACGATGTCCATCGAAGCCCTCATCGTCGACGACCAGGAAGACATGCGGCTCTTGCTGCGCGTGTTCCTGGGCGCGCAGGACGACATCACCGTGACCGGTGAAGCCACGGACGGGATCGAGGCGGTCGATGCCTACACCGACCTCCGCCCGACCGTGATCGTCCTCGACGAGATGATGCCCAGGATGAGGGGTCTGGACGTGGTGCGGACACTCCGCGATCGAGGGGACGAGCCTCGAGTCGTGCTCTGCTCCGCCCATCTCGACACGCGCATGAAGGAAGAGGCGAGCCTGCTCGGCGTCGACCGGTGCGTGTCGAAGAACGACATGGATGGCGTCGTCGCCGCCATTCGCGAGTTGGCCTCCCGAGAGGTCGCAGGCTGACTCCTTAGGCTGGCCCGGTGGCAAGCATCGGGCGGCTGGCGGCGGTTCTTGCCGGCTGTGCCCTCGCGCTGTGGGTTCTGCTCTCGGCGGTGCGGGCGATGGTCGTGCCCCGCAGCCAGTTGGTGCTCCTGACCCGGTGGGTCTTCGTCGTGGTTCGGTGGCTGTTCCGGCTTCCCGAGCGGCGGGCCAAGACGTTCGAGCAGCGTGACCGTGCGCTGGCGCTGTATGCCCCGATCTCACTCGTCGCCCTCCCGTTCACCTGGGTGACGTTGGTGATCGCCGGTTTCACTGCGATCTTCTGGGGATTCGGCATCGATCCGCTGCGCGAGGCGTTCTACCTGTCGGGATCATCGCTGCTGACCTTGGGCCTCACCCAACCCCCGGACCTGCCCACGCACGGGGCCGTCTTCGTCGAAGCGCTCCTGGGTCTCGGGCTCATCGCGCTGCTCATCAGCTACCTGCCGACGATCTACACGGCGTTCCAACGGCGCGAGCTCAACGTCACCCGCCTGACGACCCGGGCCGGCTCACCACCCAGTGCGATCACCATGATCCGCAGACACCACGCGCTCGAACGGCTCGACGAGCTCGACGACATCTGGGACGGGTGGGAGGAGTGGTTCGCCGACCTCGAGGAGACGCACACATCGCAGCCGTCGCTCGTCTTCTTCCGGTCCCCGACGCACGACCGCTCGTGGATCACGTCTGCGGGCGTCGTGCTCGACGCGGCGGCGGTGCGCTCGTCGACGCTCGACCTGAGTCGCCAACCGCGGGCTGAGCTGTGTATCCGGGCCGGCTACCTCAGCCTCCGGCGCATCGCGGACTTCTACGGCATCGACTACGACCCCGACCCGGAACCCGACGACCCGATCAGCATCG
>DASUCS010000021.1:0-27688 GCA_036275935.1 Acidimicrobiales bacterium | reverse complement strand
CGCCAGCGCACCGGCATCCTCGGACTCGACCTGGTCGTCGTCGGTCGAGACGTTCGGGTAGCCGCGCAGCTCCTCGTACAGCGCGCCGACGTCGGCATCGCGCGTGAGCACGAACTGGCGCCGCAGGCGGTGAAGAAGATGTGCGCTCCACTCCTGGAAGTTCACGATGCGCGGCGCAAGCCCTTCGGGATGCAGCGACACTCGCAGCACGTTGACCGGCGGGACCACGAGATGGTCCGCGACGCCTGTCATCAGCGACCAGACGCCGTCGTTCGCGGCGACGAGCTCCCACAGCCGGTTGACGACCAACGCGGGATACGGCCTGTGCGACTGCAGGACACGATCGAGCGCGTCGCGCACCGGCTTCATGGACTCCGCATCGAGGTCGGTGTGGCCGTACGCGGGGGCGTGGCCAGCGGCGACCAGCAACGGATTCCTCTCCCGCAGTGGCACGTCCAGCTCGTCGGCGAGATGCAGCACCATCTCGCGGCTCGGACGGGATCGGCCCGTCTCGATGAAGCTGAGATGACGCGTCGAGACCCCAGCCATGCTCGCGAGGTCGAGCTGGCTCAGGTGGCGGCGCTGGCGCCACTCCTTCAACAAGGCGCCGACCGTCGGTCGCAACTGCCGTTCCACGGTGCCGCACGGTAGTGATCGACCATCGGCGCTCCGATTACCTCACAGGTCATCGCTTCGCGCGTGGAGGTCCGTCATCGTCGGCGTCATGGACACCTTGGACACCTTGAACACCACCATCACCACCTACCTCGAGCTGCTCAACGAGACCGACGGAGCCCGCCGTGCCGCGCTGGCCGAGAAGGTCTGGGCCGACGACGGCCGCTGGATCGATCCGCCGTTCGAGGCCGCCGGCCGCGCCGCGATCGTCGAGACCATCGGCGGCGTGCAGGAGCAGTTTCCAGGCCACTCCTTCCGGCAGGTCAGCGGCGTCGACATGCATCACGACCTGTTCCGCTTCGCGTGGGAGCTCGTGGCGCCGGACGGCTCCGTCACCGTGACGGGCATCGATGTCGGTCAGCTCGCCGAGGACGGACGCTTCCTGCGCATCACTGGCTTCCTCGGGGACCTTCCCGCGGTCGCCGCCTGATCTCAGCGCGACGCGACACGGTAGATCGTGCCCGTCGTCCAGTCGCCGGCGTACAACGCGTTGCCGGAGAGGACGACGGGCACCGGGTTCTTCATCCCCGTGAGGAACGTCGTGACCGTGCCGACGTACGACGTGCCCTTCTTCGTGAGATCGACGCGAAGCACCTTGCCGGTCGCCCATTCCGTGACGATCGCAGCAGTACCGACGTTCGACCCGAGCTGTCCCGTGACAATGGCGACGCCGTCGACCGCGGCGTGCTTGTCGAGCACCGCGACCGGTGACGGCACACCGGCGCACACGGTGCCGCCCTGGCCGTAGCAGTCGGGAAACCCCCACGACTGGCCCGAGCGCACGAGCGACAACCAGTCGCCCGGAGTTGCATCGCCCAAGTCGTCGCGCTGATTCATCGTCACGAACAGATCGTCGGTGCCCGGGTAGTAGGCCAATCCGATGGGAGCACGGATGCCCGACGCCTCGACGCGCTGGTCGGTGCCATCGGGAGCGAAGGAGATGACCGCGGCCGACTGCCCGAGCGTCGGCGTGCAGTGGTCGCACGGTGCCGAGATGCCGAGCAGGATCCGACCGTTTGGCGCGCGTACCAACCCGTTGACCTCGCCGACGTTCGCCGGCAGAGCCACCACGGTCGCGTGACTCGTGAACGCCGTGCCGTCGAAGCCGGTGTACGTCTCCACCTTCTCCTTCGAGGCGACGTACAACGTCTGGTCGATCCACAGCAGACCGAGGGGCGTGTGCAATCCGTCGATCACCTTGGTCGGCGTCGCGCCCTCGGATGCAACCACGTACACGGCGTCGGCGCCCGAGTCGGAGTAGTCGGCCGTCGCCGCCCAAAGGCGCTGTTGCCCGTCGAACGCGATCGCGCTGATGTGGGTCACGCCGGTGGCGAACACCGACGCGGCGAGCCCCGAAGGCCCCCGGAGGCCCTGACCGATGTCCGCTGCCGGCGTCGTGCTCGTGCCGCTCGTGGCGCCTCCTCCGCAGGCGCCCAGGAGGGCCATCCCGGCCAGGAGGAAGGCGACGAGGCGGCGCATGGCCGGGCAGCCTGACATGCGAGGACGCCGGAATTGCCGAGTTCCAGCGATTCACAGCTGGCACTCAGGTTTGCCATACCCGGTCCACAGGTTGATCGGGCTCACTGGGCGACATGCCTGGATTGCGCCGGAGGGCGTGTTCGCGGGCGGGGATCATCATCGTCGGGTTCGCTGGGGCGCTGCTCGCAGGAGCTTGTTCCGGATCGAGCGGTCACGCGGCCGTCGCCGCCAACGCGTCGTCGGCCGCGCCGTCTTCGTCGTCCGGCGCGGGCTTTCAGGCCTATCGAGACTGCCTGAGCCAGCACGGCGTCACGCTGCCGTCCCGCAACCGGAACCAGTCCGACAGCAACGGCAGCGGCGCGTCGGCCGACAGCACCCAATCCGACAACGGCAACGTCGGTCGCGGCAACGGCGGCGGCTTCGGGGGCGGCAACGGCCAGTTCTCGTTGCCTCCGGGTGTCGATCAGGCGACGTTCAACGCCGCGCAACAGGCCTGCGCGAACCTGCGGCCGGCCGGCAATGGCGGCGGCCGAGGTGGCGCGGCGGGCGCCGCATACCGGAGTTGCCTCGCCGATCACGGCGTGACCGTGCCGTCGACGTCGAGCGGCGGCCCCCCGCCGAGCATCGACCGCAACGACCCGAACTTCGCGGCCGCGAACCAGGCGTGTCGCGCCCTGCTGCCCGGCCGTGGCTCCAGCAACTCGAGCTCGTCGACGGCATCGTCGACGTCGGGCTGATCCGGCGTGCCCCGCAAGTTCCTCGTCAACGGTGCGCTTGCCGCGGTCGCGGTGGGAGCCGGGGTCGCGTCGTACATGGTGGTCGGTGCCAACAGCGCGTCCACCCACACGTCCGAGACACTGTCGACCGCGAAGACCGGCATCGTGCTGTCGAGCGTCACCTCGACCGGCAACGTGGAAGCACCCACCTCGCTCGGGGTGAACTTCCAGCAGTCCGGCACCGTGACCGAGATCGACGTGGCCCCAGGTCAACACGTCGACACCGGGCAGGTGCTCGCCAAGGTGGACGACACGACACAACGCGGTGCGCTCGTCACCGCGCAGGCGCAGCTCGCGTCGGCGCAAGCCGCGCTCGCGCAGAAGATCCAAGGGGCAACACCGGAGGCCCTCGCGCAGGATGCTGTCGGACTCGCGCAATCGCAGCTCTCGGTCGGCAACGCGCAGGACGGCCTCGCACACGCGCAGCAAACCGCGGCCGGGAACGCACTGAAGTACCAGCAAGGAGTCGATCAAGCCTCGGCGCAGCTGGCGGCGGCGCAGCAAACCGCTGCGGACAACGTTCCGAAGTATCAGCAGGCTGTCGATCAGGCGACCGCGCAGCTCGCGTCGGCGCAGCAGACCGCCACCGACAACCTCACCAAGTACCAACAGGCCGTCGAACAGGCGCAGCAACAGCTCGACGCCGCGAACCAGCAGCTGTCGACGGCGAACACGAACCTGTCCGAGGACCAGAGCGCGCTCCAGCAGCTGCAGACCTCGTATGACCCGTCCGCGTCTTCGAGTCCTGATGCCAACTCGGCGCTCAACCGCTACCGCGTCGATCAATCGGACTGCCAGAGCGGTGATCCGAAGAACCCGCCCACCAATGCTCCAGATGGCGTCGACTGCGCACATGTCGGCGACCTGATCTCATTCACCCAGAACGTCATCGCCGCTCAGAACGCGCAGACGCAAGCGTCCTCAGCGGTCGATGCGGCACAGCGTGGCGTCGACTCCGCGAAGCTGGCGCAGACCGACGGCCAGGTGCAAGATCAGCAGGCCATCGCGACGGCTCAGCGCGGCATCGACGCTGCGAAGCTGGCGCAGACGAACGGCCTGCAACAAGACCAACAAACCGTGGCGACCGCGCAGCGCGGACTCGACACCGCGAAGCTCGGCCAGAGCAACGGCTTGGTCGCGGACGCGCAGGCGATCGACACCGCCAGCAACGCGATCAACACTGCGCAGGCCGCACTGGAGTCGACGCAAGCCGGGAACGCGGTGAAGGAAGCCCCGGCGACCCCCGACGTCCTCGCGGCGGCGCGGGCCACGGTGTCGTCCGCCGATGCGGCGCTCGTGACCGCACAGCGCAACGAGGACGAGACCTCGCTGACCGCGCCGGTGGCGGGCACCGTCGCGTCGGTCAGTGGGCAGGTCGGCTCGCCGGCGAGCGGTAGCAGCAGCTCGAGCTCGTCGTCGGGGTCGTCCGGGTCCGGGTCGTCGGGATCGGGCGCCAGTTCAGGGTCGAGCTCGAGCGCGTCATCGACGTCTGGGTTCGTGGTGCTGACCGACGTGAACCTGCTCGACGTGAAGGTCGGCTTCGCAGAGGCGGACGCCGCCAAGGTCAGGGTCGGCCAAGCGGCCACGGTCACGTTCGACGCGCTCCCCGGCCAGACGGTCAACGGCACCGTGCTGTCGATCGATGTCAACCAGACGCTGGTCAGCAACGTCGTCACGTACTACGCGCACATCGGGCTGACGAGCCCACCGGCGGACATCAAGCCGGGCATGACCGCGTCCGTGTCGGTCGTGCTCGACAAGCGCGAGAACGTCGTGACGCTCCCGACCAGTGCCGTGTCGACGCGTGGCAACACGGCGACGGTCACCGTGCGCGACAACGCCGGTAAGGACTCGACGCGCACGATCGCGGTCGGGTTGCGCGGTGACAACGCGGTCGAGATCGTGTCAGGGCTGCAGGCCGGCGAGACAGTCGTGACGAAGGTGACGTCGGCCACCGGGACGGGCACGTCGAACTTCGGTGGCCGTGGCGGTGGTGGTGGTGGAGTCGTCGTGGGTGGCCCCGGCGGCGGCACATTCGGCAACTGAGATGCGCCCCGTCATCGCCGTCCGCGAGCTCGTCAAGACGTACGGGTCTGGCGACGCCACCGTGCACGCCCTGCGAGGCGTCAGCCTGACGATCGAGCGCGGGTCCCACGTCGCGATCATGGGCGCGTCGGGTAGCGGCAAGAGCACGCTCATGCACATCATCGGGTGCCTCGACGCGCCGACCAGCGGCGGCTACCTGCTCGACGGTTTCGATGTGTCGCGGTTGGACGAGAACGCGCTGTCCGTCGTGCGCAACCGCAAGATCGGGTTCGTCTTCCAGAGCTTCAACCTCGTGCCGCGAACGTCGGTGCTCGCGAACGTCGAGCTGCCGCTCATCTACGCACGGGTTCCGAAAGCCGAGCGCCGGGCGCGCGCCGAGGCCGCACTCGACTCCGTCGGCCTGGCGGACCGGCTCCATCACCTTCCGAACCAGCTCTCGGGCGGACAGCAGCAACGCGCCGCGATCGCCCGCGCCATCGTCACCAATCCCGCACTGCTGCTGGCCGACGAGCCAACAGGGGCCCTCGACAGCGTCTCGACGAACGAGGTGCTCGGAATCTTCGATCGCCTGAGTGCTGAGGGACACACCGTCGTGGTCATCACTCACGAACAGGACGTCGCCGGCCACGCCCGCCGCGTGATCCGGCTCCGCGACGGCCTGATCGTCGACGACGTCGACCAGGAGCGCGTCCTGCCGCGGTTCCTGTCACCGCAACGCGCATGATCAGCAGCCTCCCGATCGCGCTGCGCGGCATCTACGCGAACAAGCTGCGTTCTGCGCTCACGACGTTGGGCATCCTCATCGGCGTCGCGTCGGTGATCATCCTCGTCGCAGTCGGGAGCGGGACCGCGGCGAAGAGCCGGCAGCAGCTCGAAGCTCTTGGTTCGAACACGCTCACCGTGTCCGCCGGCGGGTTCGGGGCCGGCGCGCGGGGTGGTACGCAGAGCCGACAGGTGCTGATCACCGATGCCGACGTGACCGCACTCGAGAACTCCGGCAACGCGCCCGATGTCACCGCGGTCGTCCCTGCCGTCAACGCCCCGAACGTGACCGTCGTGTTGGACGGTGCATCCGAGAGCACTGCGCAGGTCCAAGGGACCACGCCGAACTTCACGACCGTACGCAACTACCCCGTGCAATGGGGTTCGTTCTTCGCGCAGTCCGACATGGACAACCGCACGAAGGTGGTGGTCATCGGCACGTCGGTGGTGAAGAACCTCCTGGGTGACACCGCTGACCCGTCGACGGTCGTCGGGCAGCAGATCCAGCTGAACGGTCGGTCGTTCACGATCGGCGGCGTCTTCAAGTCGAAGGGCTCGAACGGGTTCCAGGACCAGGATGACATCGTCGTGCTGCCGATCCCCGCCCTGCGGGACACGCTCACGGGGAACACGGGCGGCGTGAGCTCGCTGACCGTGCAGGCGGCGAGCGCGTCGCTGACGGCGGCCGCCCAGTCCGAGGTGACGGCCGTGCTGCTCGCGCAGCACCCGTCAGCGAGCTCGACGGACTACCGGGTCCTCAACCAGGCGTCCCTGTTGCAGACGCAACAGGAGAACAACCGCACCTTCACCGTGCTGCTCGGTTCCGTGGCGGCGATCTCGCTGCTCGTCGGTGGCATCGGTGTGATGAACATCATGCTGGTCACCGTCACGGAGCGAACGCGTGAGATCGGCATCCGCAAGGCCGTCGGCGCTCGCCGCACACACGTGCTGACGCAGTTCCTCGTCGAGGCGGTGCTGCTTTCGGGCATCGGCGGACTGCTCGGCGTGATCGCCGGCATCCTCGGAAGCCGGTTCAACATCGTGAACGTCCAGCCGATCGTCGAGCCGTACTCGGTGTTCCTCGCGTTCGGCTTCGCGGTTGCGACCGGACTGTTCTTCGGCATCTATCCCGCCAACCGCGCCGCGACGCTCCGTCCGATCGACGCGCTGCGATACGAGTGACCGGCCTGTTCAACGGAGGACGTCGCATGACCACCCAGGAACCGCCCACGACTCCCATCGAGGTGATCTCGCCCGATGGCGATCACGCCCCGGAACCGTGGAACGCCGATCTCGCCGACGCCGAGTTCGCTCGTCTCGTGAAGGACACCAAGGTCATCACGCCATTGACGCGCGCGTTGCTCGTCGTGGTGATCGCCGCGGTGGGTTTCATCGGCGGAGTGCTCGTGGAACGGGACCAGCAGCCGGCGGCGGCATCCACGACGAACGCCGCCGCCAGCTTCCGGGGAGGCGCCGGTGCAAACGCGAGCGGCGGCGGTGGGGGCGGGGCCGGTGGTGGGGGGAACGGTGGCGGCGCGACCGTCGGCACGATCACGTTGATCGACGGGACCAACGTCTACGTGACCACCAACCAAGGTGACGTCGTCAAGGTGCTGACCAACCCCCAGACCGCGATCTCGGTGTCGAAGAACGGCACCCTCTCCGACCTCGACCCGTCGAAGACCGTCGTGGTGCAGGGCGCGACCAATCCAGACGGCACGGTCACCGCGTCGCAGATCACACAGGGCAGCTTCGGTGCCTTCGGCGGGGGCGGCGGTCGACGAGGCGGCGGTGCCGGCGCCGGTGGCGCAGGCGGCGGCAACGCTTCGAACAGGGGAGGGAACGCGCAAGGAGGCGGCGGTTGACGCCGCCGCCTCCCAGTACGCAGTAGTCGGGGATCAGGCGCCCGAGTAGGCGCTGGGTACGTCGTTCGAGCTCGGGCCCGAATTCGGTCCCATGTTCGGGCAGTTGGCCGGGTCGCCACCGTGATGGTGGTGCGGGCCAGGTACACCCGGGGCTCCCGGAGCGGGAGCGGGCGCGTCGGGCGCCGACGAGGACGACGATCCGTCCGTTGCCGACGACGAGGACGACGAGGAGCTGCTGCTTCCGTCGGTCTGGGCCCACGCCGCCGCACCGCTGCCCATGATCAGGCCGGCGAACGCAGCGGCGGCCATGGCGTGTCGCAGTTGCACTTGCTTCGTTCACCTCCCCTCGGTCTGGTGCCGCGACTCTGTCCGACGAACCTGGGATTGACCTGTGAGCCAGCGCACAACAACTCTGCGCGCTTGCTCATGGGCCGCACAGCGCGCCCACAGGTTTTGGCGGCATCCTGTTGCACTGATGCCGGTGCCGATGCCCACCTCTCCGCCGTACGCGCCGCTGGCCGAACCGCCGTG
Source organism: Acidimicrobiales bacterium (assembly GCA_036275935.1). Classification (GTDB taxonomy): domain Bacteria; phylum Actinomycetota; class Acidimicrobiia; order Acidimicrobiales; family JACDCH01; genus DASUCS01. The sequence continues at coordinate 19,554 of DASUCS010000021.1, read as the reverse complement.
GGCGGACCAATGGCCGCCGGTGCCGCCGCCCCCGGTCCCGCCGGGCCCCCCGTACCAGGAGCCCGCGCCGCAGCCGAGCGGTAGGCCCCGGCGCACGCTGGCGACCGCGCTCGTCGTCGTGGTGTCGCTTCTGTGCGCCGCGTTCGGTTTCGAGGTCGGTGGCGCGCTGTTCGGCTCACCGGCGGCCACGACGCCCCAGGTCGCCCGCACCGCGCCGTTCCATACGCCGAGGAGCGCGACGCCGGCGCCGGGCTCGACGACTGGGTCGATCGCCGACCGAGTCACGCCCGCCGTGGTCGACATCAACACCACCCTCGAGAACGGCACCGCGGCCGGAACCGGCATGGTGCTGACACCCGACGGCCTGGTGCTCACCAACAACCACGTCATCGCCGAATCGACCGAGATCAAGGTGCAGATCGCAGGGACCGGCCCGAGCTACTCGGCCAAGGTCCTCGGATACGACATCGTGGACGACGTCGCGCTGATCAAGCTCGACGGCGTCTCCAACCTCACCACGATCGACGTCGGTGACTCGTCGAAGGTGCGGGTCGGCGATCAGGTCGTCGCCCTCGGCAACGCCCTCGGGCGTGGCGGAGCCCCGGCCGTGGTCCAGGGTGACGTCACCGCGATCGACCAGACGATCCGAGCGGGCGACGCCTCCGGCGGGACCCCGTCGCAGACCCTCTCCGGGCTCATCGAGGTGACCGCTCCGCTGCTGCCCGGCGACTCCGGTGGGCCGCTCGTGAACACATCTGCGCAGGTCATCGGTATGAATGCGGCGGCGTCGGCCGGGAACCGCGGCCAGACCAGCGGTGACGGCTTCGCCATCCCGATCAACAAGGCCCTCGACGTCGCCCATCAGATCCAGGCCGGGCAGAGCTCGGACAACGTGCACATCGGCGATCGAGCCCTGCTCGGGGTCCGGGTGCAGGACGCAGGTCCCGGAGCCACGGTGGCCAGCGTCGAACCCGGCAGTCCCGCTGACCAGGCCGGGATCGCGGCCGGCGACGTGATCACATCGGTCGGGAGCGACACCATCACCGCCTACGCCGACCTGCCGGCCGCCCTCAATGCCGCTCATCCCGGGGATCGCGTCCAGATCGGTTGGACCGACGCCAGCGGGCAGCAGCGCCGCGCCACCGTGACCCTCATCGCCGGGCCTCCCGCCTGACCCAGGAGTCGGATCGATGGTGAGGCGCCACTGGAAGTGGTTCGTCGCGATCCCGGTCGTGCTCGTCGTCCTCGTCTTCGGGGGCACGTTCGTCTACATCCACTTCATCGCCCCTGACCCGGCGCCGAAGCTGAGCCTGTCGAGCGTCGATCCCGCGGGCGCCACCGCCTCCGCAGCGGGCGACCCGTCGGCCACGGCGGCCGGCAACATCGACGGCACCTGGGCGGTCGCGGACGGCAGCAAGGTCCAGTACCGGGTCCACGAGAAGCTCAACGGCCTCGACAACGAGGCGACTGGCGCCACGACCGCGGTGACCGGCCAGCTCACGGTCGACGGCACGACCGTCAACACCGCCTCGTTCACCGTGGACATGACCAAGGTGACCAGCGACGAGTCCCAGCGCGACGGCCAGTTCCGCGGCCGCATCATGAACACCTCCCAGTTCCCGACGGCGACCTTCGAGCTCACCCAGCCGATCCAGCTGGGATCGATCCCGGACAACGGCGTTCAGATCTCGGTGAACGCCTCCGGCAAGCTGACGCTGCACGGAACGACCAAGGACGTCACGTTCTCGATCAAAGCGCAGCGCAACGGCGCGCACCTCGAGGCGAACGGCACGATCCCGATCACGTTCTCGGACTACGACATCGACAATCCCTCGGGCGGCCCTGCGAGCGTCGGCAACAGCGGTGACCTGGAGTTCCTTCTGGTCTTCGCCAAGTAGCGCCAACCCTGAGTAGGTTCGCCGCCGAATGAAGCGGACCTGGAGACGGTTGTGGTGCGCCGGCGCGATCGTCACGACGCTCGCGGCGTGCGGGGGAGGCTCTTCGGTCGCGGATCGCAATCCGGGCGCATCCGGATCCGACGCTCCCTCCACCACGTCGACTCTTGCGCCGCTGTTCGCCACCACGTCGACCGCGCCGATCATCGGCCCAACTCCCGGACCGCCGGCGTCGGCGATCCCCCCGGTGACCACCGAACCGCCGACGACCACCACGGCGCCGCCCACGACGACCAGCGCGCCCACAACGACGGTTGCGCCCACGACCACCACGGCGTCGCCTTCGACGACGACCACGGCGCCGCCCCCGACGACCACCGCGCCGCCCACCACGTCGACGGCGCCGCCCCCGGGCCCGTCGCCACCGGCCGCCACGCCGCCGGCCCCGCCGCCGGCGAGCTCGACCAGCTGGGTCGTGAAGCCCGGCGACAGCTTCTGGAGCATCGCGGCGTCGGTCCTGCAGTCGCGCCTCGGCCACGCGCCCTCGAATGCGGAGATCGTGCCGTTCTGGCACGCCCTGATCGACGCCAACCAGGCGCAGCTGCCACATCCCGGCAACCCCGACCTGCTGTACGTCGGGATCACGCTCGTCATACCGCCTTGAACTGGAAACCTGCAGGTCAGAGCTATTGCTGCTGACCTGGGGCTACGAAGCGGACCAGGCCCTGGCCAGGCGGTTCACGCCCTCGACGAGCTCGGCGTGCGGGCCGTTGAACGACAGCCGGATCCGGTCGGGGTGCGCGGCCGACGGTGAGAGCGCCGGGGCCGTCGCCACCGCGACACCGTGGCGCAACGCCGTCTGTGCGAACACCTCGCCGGTCGGACTCGGGAGCTGCACCCAGATCGACAGACCCCCGGCCGGCTCGTCCCACCGCCAGGTCGGCAGCCGGGCGCGCAGCGCGCCGGCCAGCGTGTCGTAGCGAGCGCGGAGCTCTCCCCGCAGGCCGTCGAGGTACGCGCGTCGGCGGGACTCCGGCTCCCGCAACAGACGCTCGGCGAGGACCTGGCTGACCGCGGACGACCCGAGGTCCTGGGTCGCTTTCACCCGGGCGAAGCGCACCGCGAGCGCGGCGGGGGCGCGCACCCAGCCGAGGCGCAGCCCGCCCCAGTACCGCTTGCTCAACGAGCCGAGCACCGCGACAGACGCGTTCGGGGCGTAAGCGGCGATCGGCGGGGGCGCCGGCCGCCAGACGAGGTCGGCGAGCGCGAGATCCTCGACCAGCGGCACTCGGGCCTCCTCGATCAGCCGGGCGATCTCCTGGCGCCGGCTGTCACTGAGGACCGCCCCCGTCGGGCTGTGCAGCGTCGACTGGAGATAGACGAGAGCGGGCCGGTCCTCGAGCGCGAGCGCGAGCTCGTCGACCCGAACCCCGCGGCGATCGACACCGACCCCTCGCAGGCGCGCACCGGCCTGGCCGAAGGCGGCGATCGCGCCCGGGTACGACGGGTCCTCGACGACCACGGTGTCGCCCGGACGCAACCAGCACGCGGCGGCGGCGCTGATGCCTTGCTGTGCGCCGGTCGTGACGACGATCTCCTCGGCTCGGGTCGGCAGCCCCCACGCGCTCACGTGGTCGGCGAGCGCCGCCCGCAGTCCGGTGAGGCCCCACGGGCTGTAGCCGGTGTCGGGCTCGACCGCGGCCAACGCAGCCGAGTCGAACGTCACCGCGGGCAGAGCAGAGGGGTCGTGCAGCACCGAGATCGACAGATCGATGAGCTCGGATGGCCCGGCGCTGCGTTCGACCAGACGATGCACGAGGGCCGAGCCCTCACGACCGGGCGGCAGCGACAGCGGGCCGGCGCCCAAGACGTACGTGCCACTCCCTCGGCGGCGTTCGACCAGACCCTCGGCGACCAGGAGGTCGTAGGCCGCGACCGCTGTGCCCCGGCTGATCGCGAGTGCGGACGCGAGAACCCGCTCTGGCGGGAGGCGCGCCCCCCGGCCGAGCGTCCCGACCTCGATCGCACTGGCAAGCGCCCGGGCCAGCTGCCGGAACAGCGGGCCGGCGCCGGTGGCCCAGTCGCCGAGCCCCTCGACCACGGATCCATGGGCCACTTCCGAAGGATTGGCCCTGTTCGACATGGTCCAATTCCGCCACGGTTCGACCATGACTGTCCAGCTCTCGGCGCCGATCGCGTTGGCCGGCGCCGCTCGCCGCATCGACTCCTCGGCCATCCGCGACCTGCTGCACGTGATCGATCGGCCGGACGTGATCTCGCTGGCCGGCGGGCTGCCCGCCGCCGAGACCTTCCCCACAGAGGAGCTCGGGGCCGCGATGAATCGCATCCTGGCCAGCGATCCCTCCGTCCTCCAGTACTCGCCGACCGAAGGGATCGCTCCGCTGCGCCAGTGGGTGGCCGCTCGTCACGGCGTCGACCCTGGCCAGGTCGTGATCACGCACGGTTCGCAGCAGGCCCTCGATCTCGTCGCTCGCGCGCTGCTCGACCCCGGCGCCGCTGTCGCGCTGGCCGACCCGGCCTACGTCGGCGCCGTCCAAGTGCTCCGCCTCGCAGGCGCGCAACTCATCCCGGTCGCGGCCGACTCGGACGGCCTGCGTGTGGACGACCTCGAGGCGCGGCTTCGCCGCGGGGAGCGACCCGCCCTCGTGTACGTCGTCGCCAACTTCGACAACCCCACCGGCGCGACGTTGTCGAGCGAGCGTCGTGCCGCGCTCGCCGCGCTCGCGGACCGGTACGGCTTCGTCATCGTCGACGACGACCCGTATGGCGAGCTGCGGTGGCGGGGGAGCGCGCCGGCATCGCTCGCGTCGATGACCGACCGCGTCATCACCCTCGGCACGGTGTCGAAGGTCGTGTGCCCAGGCCTGCGCGTGGGCTACCTCGTGGCGCCGACCTCGGTCGCGCCGGCGCTCGTGCTCGTGAAGCAGGCGCTCGATCTCCACACTTCGACGCTGGCGCAGCACGCGCTGCACGACCTGTTGACCGCGCCCGGTTTCCTCGACCGACAGCTCGATCGCTTGCGAGGCGTCTATCGCGAGCGGGCGGCCGCGCTGTCCGAGGCGTTGCGGGCGGAGTTCGGTGACCGACTCCGCTTCCGACCGCCCGACGGCGGGATGTTCGTGTGGGGCGAGCTCGTCGACGTGGTCGACACGCAGGAGCTCCTCGCGGCCGCGATCGAACGCGGTGTCGCGTTCGTGCCCGGTGAGGCCTTTGCAGTCGCGGCCGACCATCACCGCGCGCTGCGCCTGTCGTTCGCGACGAACGCGCCGGATCAGCTCGCCGAGGGTGTGCGCCGGCTGGCGGTCGCTCGGCGCGACCTCAGGTAGACCGCACCGCGCGGCGACACCTCGTAGCCGACGCGCAGGCTGATCGTCAGGCCGAGGTTCTTGAGCTTGCGCACGTCGAGCTTGAACGGCTGGGTCTCCCGTCCGAACTGCTCCGCGAGATCCGGCGCGCGTCGTCCGGGCTGGGCCGCGATCGATTCGAGCACCGCACGCGTCCATGGTCCGTGTGAGCTGGCCTTGTCCAGGCGATCGAGCCGGCGATCGATCTCGGCGACGTCATCCGCCGTCAGCGCGTCGTTGGCCGCGAGCTCGGCGCGGGGATCGGGCTCGTCGACCATGTGGAACTGGATCCGGTACACGGGCATGGACGCGTCGCCGCGCAGGTTCGCGAGGACCGCGGCTGCCGATTCGAAGCCCGACCGGCGCGCGTCGCGATCGGTGATGGAGTCGGGCGTGACGACGTCGACGCGCTCGGTCTCGATGATGCCGGCCGGCGTGCGGTAACGACGCCCGGCGATCGCCTGTGGACGCTTCCATCGGCGAAACGTGATCGTGACGGAACCGTCGGCCAGACCTGCCCAGAAGCGCTGCTCGAACAGCACTCGGCGTTACTCGGGCTAACGGCCGGCGGGAACCTGCCCGCGCCGGAGCGTCTCGTTCGCGTTCGGCGGCAGTTCGGTGAGGGGCTCACGCAGCTCCTCGACGGTGGGGCCGTGCTCCGCCGCGATCGGCGCGAGCTTGTCGAGGTCGAAGCCGTAGAGCTTGGCGCAATTCTCGGCGAGGATCTTGCGCATCGTCGGCTCGTCCACGTCGTGGAAGATCTGGCGCAGGTGCTCGCGCGTGAACGGATACGTGCCCTCGTCGTGGGGATAGTCGCTGCCCCACATGAACCGGTCGATGCCGATGATGTCGCGTGCGGCCGCGTCGGCCTGTCCCGGTTGGCTGACGCCCATCCAGCAGTTCTGATGGAAGTACTCCGTCGCGCTCTTCGGAAGGATGTGCTCCTCCGCGAACCGCAGCTCGCCGACTGCCTTGTTCTTGCGGATGTTGGCCAACATGCTGTCGAGGTGCTGCAGCATCGGGGGCACCCACGCGCAGCCCTGTTCCGTCATCACGAACTTCAGCTTCGGAAAGCGCTCGAACACGCCTGACAGGAGCATGTGCACGAACGGGCGCTGCCCGTAGAACTGCACCTCCATGATCATCAGCAGCGCCGACACGGGATACGGCCCGTAGTCCGGTGAGCCGGTGCCGCCGTGCGCGTTGATCGGCACGTCGAGGTCTTCGCACACCTTCCACAGCCGGTCGTAGTCGGGGTGGTAGACGGGCTTCACCCATTTCACGTCGGGCGCGATGTTCGGCAGCAGGATGCCGCCGCGCAGGCCGTGCTCCTTGATCCACTTCACATCGTCGATGGCGTCGTCGATGTCGTTGAGGAAGATCTGCCCGATGCCGGCCCGCCGCTCGGGGAACTCCGCGCACCAATCCGCCAGCCACCGGTTGTGGGCGCGGATGCCGGCCAGGCGGTGCTCGTACTGGTCCTCCTTCGGCGGCCGCGCGAACAGCACGAAGCTCGGGAAGAACGGGGGCACGGTGTTCGGGAACACGACCTCGCCGACGATGCCGTCGGACTCCTGCTCCTTGAACCGGCGCTCGTTGTCCCAGTTGCGGACACGCAGGTCGGTGTCCTTGAGATCGCGGTAGGGGTTCTTGTACTTGTTGCGCCAGGCGTCGAAGTCCTCGACGTACGCCGGGTCGAGGTACTCGCGGTAATCGGCGTGGCTGCCGCCGGCGTGCGTGTCGGACGAGATGATCGTGTACCGATCTGCGCTCATGCTCGAACGGTAGTGCTGGCCGGGGAATCTGCGCCCAACTCGTGGCGTTCCAAATGCGCATGCAGGTACAGGAGCTCGGCCATCTCGTGCTGTACGTCAAGGACCTGGAGCGCTCTCGCCGCTTCTACAAGGACGTGCTGGGGTGGACGGAGATCACCGGCGACCAGCCGATCCAGATGCCGGCGGCTGCGTTCTCGTCCGGCCGCACGCACCACGAGCTGCTGCTGATCGAGGTGGGTCCGAACGCGGCGACCGTTCCGGAGGGCCGGCGCCTCGGGCTCTATCACTTCGGGTTGAAGGTCGGCACCACGGACGACGAGCTGCGTGACGCCGTGCGGCAGCTCGAGGAGAACGGCGTGACGATCGTCGGTGCGTCCGATCACGGCGTGACGCACAGCGTCTACATCCTCGATCCCGACGGCAACGAGATCGAGCTGTTCATCGACGTGCAGCCGGAGGTGTGGCGCGACGACCCGATGGCCGTCTTCGCGCCGATCAAGCCACTGCGGTTGTAGCGGCTCAGCTCGCGCAGTCAGCTCGACGTCACCAGGATCCGCTTGCTGGCGAACGAGCCGATGCCGACGTGACGGCCCTCGATCTCCACCGTGGTGGTCCCGTCCGGTGAGGTCGCGGTGATCGTGCCGTGCCGGCCGGGCAACACGTCCGCCTCTTCGAGGAATTCGAGCAGCCCGGGCGAGAACTCGAGCTCTTCGGGGATGCGGGACACGACGAAGTCGGCGCCGACACCGAGGTCGACGAGGGGGAACGCGGCCGGCGGCGCGTAGTTGCTGCCGGGAATCGGGTTGCCGTGCGGGCACGTCGTCGGGTTGTCGAGGACGCGGATGATCGCCTGCTCGACGTTGTCGGAGATCACGTGCTCCCACTTGCCGGCTTCCTTGTGGGCCTCGGCCCACGACAACCCGAGGATGTCGGTGAGGAAGCGCTCGGCGAGTCGGTGCCGGCGCACGACCCGCTCGGCGAGTTGCACGCCGGTGGTCGTGAGCATGATCGATCCGCCGCGCAGCTCGACCAGTCCCTCGTGCTCGAGCCGCTTGATCATCTCCGACACCGCGGGCCGCGAGATGTTGAGGCGCTCGGCGACCCGCGCCTGGATCACCTCGACGTCGTCCTCGCGCAGCTCGAAGATCGTCTCGCAGTACTCCTCGAAGGCGGGATGCCACTCGGGCGAGACGTACTCCGGCACGCCCGGATTCTACGGTTCAGTGTCATACCCCCCTCGTATCGTGGTGCGAGTGCCGCTGGATCGGTTCTCCGCCCCAGTGCGGGCGTGGTTCGAGTCGAGCTTCGCCGCGCCCACGGACGCCCAGTCGCAGGGCTGGCCGTCGATCGCGGCCGGCGACCACACCCTGATCCTCGCTCCGACGGGCTCCGGCAAGACCCTCGCCGCGTTCCTGTGGGGCATCGACCGGCTGATGAACGAGCCGGCACCGGACAAGCAACGCCGCACGCGTCTCCTCTACGTGTCGCCACTGCGCGCGCTCGCCGTGGACGTCGAGAAGAACCTGCGCGCGCCGCTCGCCGGCATCCGGCTGGCGGCCGAGCGGCTCGGCGTGTCGGTGGCCGAACCGTCCGTCGGCATGCGCACGGGCGACACCGCCGCGGACGAACGGCGCCGGCTGGTGCGCGATCCGCCCGATCTGCTGATCACCACCCCCGAGTCGCTCTACCTCATGCTCACGTCCCAGGCGCGGGAGACGCTGCGCAACGTCGACGCCGTGATCATCGACGAGATCCACGCGCTGGCGGCGACGAAGCGCGGCGCGCACCTTGCACTGACGCTCGAGCGGCTCGAGGCGATCTGCGATCGACCACCGCAGCGCATCGGGTTGTCGGCAACGCAACGTCCGCTCGACGAGATCGCTCGGTTCCTCGGTGGTCGTGGTGAGGACGGAAGGCCTCGCCCGGTCAGGATCGTCGACGCAGGCACGCGCAAGCCGCTCGATGTCGAGGTGATCGTCCCGGTCGACGACATGGGCGCTCTCGGTGAGGTCATCGAAGAGCCGATGTCCGGGCCCGCAGCGGCCGGGCCCGTGCGCCGCTCCATCTGGCCGGCGATGCATCCGCGGCTGCTCGAGCTCGTCGAGTCCCACCGCTCGACGTTGATCTTCGTCAATGCGCGCCGGTTGGCCGAACGGCTGGCGACGCGCCTCAACGAGCTGAAGTTCGAAGGCGACAACGCCGCGGCGGAAGCGAGCGGAAAACCACCGGCCGACGCGCCCGCGGAAGATCTCGTGATGGCGCACCACGGCTCGCTGTCACGAGAACGTCGGCTGCAGATCGAAGACGCGTTGAAGTCCGGTCGTCTGCGCGGACTCGTGTGCACGTCGAGCCTCGAGCTCGGCATCGACATGGGTGCCGTCGATCTCGTCGTGCAGGTCGAGTCGCCGCGTTCGGTCGCGTCGGGTCTGCAACGCGTCGGCCGGGCCGGTCACCAGGTCGGTGAACCGAGTCGGGGAAAGCTGTTCCCCAAGCACCGCGCCGACCTCGTCGAGGCCACCGTGGTCGTGCAGCGGATGCGCGAAGGGCTGATCGAGCACACGCGGTACCCGCGCAATCCCCTCGATGTCCTGGCCCAGCAGATCGTCGCGATGTGCGCGTTGGACGAATGGAAGATCGACGAGCTCGCCGCGCTCGTTCGCCGCGCCGCGAACTTCGCCGAGCTGTCCGACGACGTGCTCGCCGCCGTGCTCGACCTGCTGTCGGGCCGGTACCCGAGCGACGAGTTCGCCGAGCTGCGGCCTCGCATCGTGTGGGACCGCGTGAACGGCATCGTGCGGGGCCGCGCCGGCGCGCAGCGGTTGGCCGTGACGAGTGGTGGCACCATCCCCGACCGCGGGCTGTTCGGCGTCTTCCTCCCCGACGGCACGCGCGTGGGCGAGCTCGACGAGGAGATGGTGTACGAGTCACGTCCAGGCGAGGTCTTTCTGCTTGGAGCGTCGTCGTGGCGCATCGAGGACATCACCTACGAGCGCGTGATCGTCACGCCGGCGCCAGGCGTCCCGGGAAAGATGCCGTTCTGGCACGGCGATGGCCCCGGGCGACCGCTCGAGCTCGGCCGGGCGGTGGGTGAGTTCACGCGCACGGTCAGGAGCTGGGGAGGTGGTGCGTCACAGAGGCTCCACGACGAGTTCAGCCTCGACCCGCGCGCCGCGGTGAACCTCGTGCAGTACCTCGACGAGCAGTCCGAGGCCACCGGCGCGGTGCCCGACGACCGCACGATCGTCGTCGAGAAGTTCCGCGACGAGATCGGCGATTGGCGAGTGTGCGTGCTCTCTCCGTTCGGGGCGCAAGTGCATGCGCCGTGGGGCATGGCGTTGCAAGCGCGGCTGTCCGAACGATGGGGGCTCGACGTCGAGCTGCTCTGGAGCGACGACGGGATCGTGCTGCGGCTGCCGGAGGCCATCGAGGAGCTGCCGACTGATGCGCTCCTCATCGATCCGGATGAGGTCGAAGAGCTCGTCATCGGTCAGCTGCCGAACACTGCGTTGTTCGCATCCCGATTTCGGGAGTGCGCTGCTCGCGCGTTGCTGCTACCGCGCCGTCGTCCCGACAAGCGCACGCCGTTGTGGCAGCAGCGGCAGAAAGCGGCCGATCTGCTGTCCGTCGCCGGCAACCACCCGACGTTCCCGATCCTGCTCGAAGCGACGCGCGAGTGCCTGAACGACGTGTTCGACGTGCCCGCCCTGAAGCAGCTGCTCACGGAGCTGCGGTCGCGAGCCATTCGGGTCGTGCCGGTCGAGACGCAGCAGGCGTCGCCGTTCGCGCAGTCGCTCGTGTTCTCGTGGATCGCCGCGTACATGTACGAAGGTGACGCTCCGCTGGCGGAACGTCGAGCGGCAGCCCTCGCGCTGGACCGCGGTCTGCTGCGTGATCTTCTCGGCGCGGAGGAGCTGCGTGAGCTGCTCGATCCGGCGGTGCTCGCGGACCTCGAGCTCGAGCTGCAACATCTCACTGATGGCCGTCGAGCGCGCGATGCCGACGAACTGCACGACTTGTTGCGTCTGCTCGGGCCGCTGACCGCGACTGATCTCGACGCCCGTTCGGTGTCCGATCCGACAGAGTGGCTCGCGCTGCTGATCGCCGAACGCAGAGCGATCGAAGTGACTGTCGCAGGCGAGCCGCGGTTCGCCGCGGCGGAAGACGCGGCGCGTCTGCGCGATGCGCTCGGTGTTGCGCTGCCGATGGGATTGCCCGCCGCGTTCACGGATCCGGTGGAGCATCCCCTCGTCGACCTCGTCGCCCGCTTCGCGCGGACCCACGGACCGTTCCTCACGCACCATGTCGGCGCGGCGTTGGGCGTCAGGCCCGATCGAGTCCAGCCCGTGCTCGAGCAGCTCGAGCTCGACGGTCGAGTCGTCCGCGGCGAATTCCGACCGGACGGCGTCGAGCGCGAGTGGTGCGACGACGATGTCTTGCGCCAACTGCGCCGCCGGTCGCTCGCCGCGCTGCGTCACGAGATCGAACCGGTGGACTCGCGAGCGCTCGCGCGGTTCCTGCCCGCCTGGCATCACGTCGGGTCGAGCCGCCGGGGGATCGACGGTGTCGTCGACGTGCTCGGCCTGCTCTCGGGCGCGCCGCTCCCGGCCTCCGTGCTCGAGTCCGACGTGCTCCCGGCCCGCCTCGCCGCCTACCACCCGGCCGACCTCGACGCGTTGTGCACCTCGGGCGACGTCGTGTGGGTCGGCGCCGGTGCGATCGGTGCGAACGACGGTCGCATCCGGCTGGTGTTCCGCGACCAGGCACCGTTGTTGCTCCCCGCGGTCGCGGACCTCGACCTCGACGCGCCACACCAGGCACTGCTCGACCATCTCGAGCAGCGGGGCGCGTCGTTCTGGCCGGACCTGTTGCACGCGACCGCCACCGCAGGACTGAAGTACGACGAGCGCGAAGTCCTGGCCACCTTGTGGGATCTGGTGTGGGCCGGCCTCGTCACGAACGACTCGCTCGCACCCGTGCGCGCGTACGTCGGCCACAAGGCGTCCCGACGGGCCGCGGGTGGACGCCCGCGGCCCGGACGGCTCGCGCGGCTCGGTCCGCCCTCGGGGTCCGGGAGATGGTCGCTCGTCGCGCCGCTGCTCGAACCGGCGAGCTCGCCGACCGAAGCCGCCCACGGCCGCGCGCTACAGCTCCTCGAGCGCTACGGCGTCCTCACCCGCGAAGCGGCCTTGGGAGAAGGGCTCGAAGGTGGCTTCGCCGGCGTGTATCCGGTGCTCAAGGCGCTGGAGGAACGGGGCCGAGTGCGCCGCGGATACTTCGTCGCGGGGCTCGGCGCCGCGCAGTTCGCGCTGCCCGGGGCGGTCGACCGCTTGCGGTCGTTCCGAGAGGAGGGCGAGGCCTCCTACGTGCTCGCCGCGACCGACCCCGCGCAGCCGTACGGCGCGGCGCTGCCGTGGCCGGACTCCGAGGGGCGTCCTGCGCGCGCCGCCGGCGCGCACGTGGTGCTCATCGACGGCGCGCTCGCGGCCTACCTCGAGCGCGGCGCGCACAGCGTCGTGACGTTCGGCGTCGAAGGCTGGGGTCGCGTGCTGCGGCAGCTCGTCGACAGCGGCCGGCGTCGTTCGCTGGAGATCCGCAAGGTGGACGGGCACGCGGTGCGCGACGTCGACGCCGCGGTCGAGGAGCTGCGCGGCGCGGGCTTCGCCGACGGCTACAAGGGCCTCGTGTATCGGGGCGCCTCCACGTAGTGCCGGAGGGCGACACCATCCATCGAGCGGCGAACAGGTTGCGCGCCGTGTTGGCGGGGGAGCGGCTGGTTCGGCTCGAGATCCGCCGCACTCCGGCGCGAAACCCGCCGGCCGGCACGGTGATCACCGACGTCGACGCCGTCGGCAAGCACCTGTTGATCGAGTTCGCCGACGGCCACGTGCTGCGCAGCCACATGCGCATGACGGGTTCGTGGCACGTGTATCGCGTTGGTGAGCGCTGGCGGAAGCCCGCCCACCTTGCGCGCGCGGTGATCGAGGTCGAAGCGTGGACGGCCGTGTGCTTCGCCGCGCCCGTCGTCGAGCTCGAGCGGACACGCGCGAGCGCGTCTCGCGTCGCCCACCTCGGCCCGGATCTGACCAAGCCGGACATCGGCGACGCCGACATCGAGCGAGGCGTCGAGCGCATGCCACCCGGAGAGGTCGGTTCGGTGCTTCTGGACCAACGCGTTGCCGCCGGCATCGGAAACATCTTCAAGAGCGAGACGTTGTTCGTGTGTGGAGTGAACCCGTTCACCGACACGAGCGCGCTGGATCGAGCATCGAAGCAGAAGCTGCTGGCGACCGCGTCGAAGCTGTTGCGGTCGAGCGTCGCGGGCGCGTCCCGCCCGACCAACGTGTACGGCCGTGCCGGGCAGCCGTGCAAGCGGTGCGGCACGCCGATCCGTTCCCAACCGCAAGGGGAACAGCAACGAGTGACGTACTGGTGCCCGTCATGTCAGACGTAGTCGTCATCGGTGCCGGATTCGGCGGATTGGCCGCGGTCAAGGAGCTGGCTGACGCGCCCGTGCAGGTCACGATCGTCGACCGCCACAACTTCCACACGTTCCAGCCTCTGCTGTACCAAGTCGCAACGGCCGGGCTGAACGCCGCGGACGTCGCCTACGCCGTGCGCGGCATCTTCCAGCGTCAGCGCAACGTCTCGTTCCGACAGGCCGAGGTGATCGGGGTCGACTGGCCGCGCTCGACGCTCGTCCTCGACGACGGTGAGCTGCACTTCGACCATCTCGTCGTCGCGGCCGGAGCGAGTGCTGCGTACTTCGGCATCGACGGTGCGGAGCAGAACGGCTTTCCGCTCTACGTACTCGAAGACGCGATTCGGCTGCGCAATCACATGCTCGAACGTTTCGAGGCGGCCGATGCCGATCCATCGCTCGTGGACGAGGGCGCGCTGTGCTTCGTGGTCGTCGGCGGAGGACCGACCGGCGTCGAGGTGGCCGGCGCGCTGTCCGAGCTGTTCCGGATGGTGTTGCGCAAGGACTTCCCTCGACTCGACATGGGCAAGGTGCGCATCGTGCTGGTGGAGATGGCGGACGTCTTGTTGCAGCCGTTCAGTCCTGCCTCGCAGCAACACGCTCGGGAGCGGCTCGCCGACATGGGCGTGGACGTGCGCACGAACGAAGCAGTGGTTCGAGTCTCGCCGACCGACGTCGAGTTGAAGTCCGGCGAGGTGCTCGCGTCGCACACGCTCGTGTGGGCGGCGGGTGTGCGTGCCAACCCGTTGGCGGACGCGCTCGGCGTGCCAACCGGCCGCTCGGGTCGCATCGTCGTTGGGCCCGATCTGCGCATCGACGGCCATCCGAACGCGTACGCCGTCGGTGACGTGGCCGCGTCACTCGGACCGGACGGCGCCGTGCTGCCGATGCTGGCACCGGTCGCGATGCAAGGTGGCCGCCACGTCGCGCGCCAGATCCGGTCCGGTCGCCACAAGCCGTTCCGGTATCGCGACAAGGGCACCATGGCCACCATCGGTCGTCGGGCGGCAGTCGCCGAACTTCCGCTACATGTTCGTTTGTCCGGTACGCCCGCCTGGCTGGCATGGCTCGGCCTCCACCTCGTGACGCTGGTCGGCTTCCGCAACCGGCTGTCGGTGTTCCTCAACTGGGCGTGGAACTACGTGACGTGGGACCGCGGTCCTCGCCTGATCATCGGGTCGCGAAAGGAGCAGTAGCGTCGGCCGCCGATGTTCGCGGGGGTGAACGGCGTCGACCTGTACTACGAGGTGGTGGGGACCGGAACGCCCATGTTCGTGGTGGGGTTGCTGCAGTGCGAGTTGTACCGCCGCGCGCTGCCCGAGGCATTGACGACCGACGTCCAGATGATCTTCGTCGAGCTCCGAGGGAGTGCCCGCTCGGCTGGCGATCCCGCAGAGCTCACCTTCGGCCTCGCGGCCGACGATCTGGACGCGCTCAGGCTCCATCTGGGACTCGACCGCGTCGCCGTGTTCGGGCACGCCATCCACGGGATGTTCGCAACCGCGTACGCCACCCGTTACCCGGCGGCGACGTCACACGTCGTGCTCACCAGCACCCCGGCGCTGGTGCCGGACGAGTCGACGAAGGAGTTCTGGCGACAGGATGCGCTACCCGAACGGCAGGCCGCGTTCGATCGTCAGCTCTGGTCGCTGCCGGAGGACGCCGCCCACGATCCGTTCACGTCCTCGGAGATGTTCGTGCGGTACCGGACGGTGATGGCCGCGGACGCGTGGTACGACCCGAACTTCGATGCCGCCTGGCTGTGGGACGGCATCAGCGCGTCGCCGGCACTCCTGAATCGCCTCTACAACGAGCTCGCTCCCGGGTGGGATGCGGCCGCCGCCCTGTCACGGGTGCCGGCGCCGACGTTCATGGCCGCGGGACGGTTCGACTACCGGGTCCCCTATCCCAGTTGGCTGGCGGTCGCCGACCGGACCCCTGGGGTCACCGTGGAGGTGTTCCAGCGCAGTGGCCACTGGCCCTCGATCGAACAGCCCGACCGTTTTGCAAGAGCTGTCTCCGAGTTCGTCGCGACCTGACGTCGAACGAAGAACGATTCTCGCCTCGCTCGGCAACAATTGCATGAATGCAATGATAGCCTTCGCGTCGTCATCATCGTCAGTCGAAGGAGGCCCGCATGGCCGCGATCGACACCCCGGGTGGCAGAGCGAGAGCACCTGTCAGCACCGCGCACGCAGCCGCGCGCGGCGCGGTCGTCGGGTTCGTGCTCACCACCGTTGTCATGACCCTCGTCGGCGTCTTGTCGGATGCACCACTCGGCGCCGCGCTCGGTCTCGGTGTCTTCGTCGGCATCTGGGGCGGCGGTGGGTTCGGAGCAATGCTCGGCACGAGCACGCACATCATGCGCGAGCAATCGGACTCTCGTTAACGAGCGAGGAACGCCCGCAAGGACTCGATCGTGTCGATGTCGGTCGCTGACTTGTCCGGCCGGTAGCGCTTGACGCGCGCGAAGCGCAGACCGATGCCGCCCGGATAGCGCGTCGACGCCTGCACTCCGTCGAGCGCGATCTCGACGACGATCTCAGGACGCACGAACACGACGTGACCTTCTTCGTGGGTCTTGAGTGCTTGGAACGTCTCGGTCTGCCACCGCAACATCTCGTCGGTCATTCCCTTGAAGGTCTTGCCGACCATCAGGAAGTCACCGTCGGCGCCGAGCGCGCCGAGGTGGATGTTCGAGAGCCATCCCGTGCGACGGCCGCTGCCCCATTCGACAGCGAGCACGACGAGGTCGAAGGTGCGTACCGGCTTCACCTTGCGCCACGACGCGCCGCGACGTCCGGCCTCGTAGATCGACGACGCGTCCTTCACCATCACGCCTTCGTGGCCCGACGCCAGTGACTCCTCGAGGAAGCGCTCGGCGGCCTCCGGGTCGCTCGTCACGACGCTCGGAATTCTCCATTGGCCGACGACACGGGTCAGCGCGTCGACGCGTTCGTGCAGCGGCGAGTCCACGAGATGGGTGCCGTCGAGATGAAGGCAGTCGAAGAAGCGCACGTCGCCGCCGACCGCCTCCCCGTCCAGGATGACCGAAGTGCAGGGGAGCGAGCGCACGATTCCGGCGATGCCGGGCAGCTGATCGGTGACGTCGTTGAGGTTGCGGGTGAAGAGGCGAACGTCATCGACGGCGCGGTGGGCTTGCACGCGGATCCCGTCGAGCTTCCACTCCACCGAGGATTCGTCGAACAGTGCGACCGCTTCGGCGGCCGAGGGACTCGACGCGGCCAACATCGGGAGCACGGGCTGCAACGGCTGCAGGTCGAACGCGGCCAGTGCGTCCGCTCCGCCGGACAACGCGGCGGCCGCCGCAGTCGACAGGTCGCCGGCGAACATCGCGGCGCGCCGCACGCTTGCCAGCGAGACCCCGGCGGCGCGCGCAACCGCGTCCGTCATCACGCCGGCAAGTGCACCTTGGCGGAGCTCGCCGACGAGCAGTCGTCGCACGAACTCCGCTTCCTCCTCGGTGGTGCGCGAGAACAGATCGTGCAGCAGTTGCGTCCGAACTGCGCCGGAGCCGGTGCCACTCGTTGACGCCAGCGTGTCGAAGACGGCGTCGACCTCGAGGATCGACAGCGTTGGTTCCGCGGCGTGGACGACATCGACGCCGAACGCGCCCCGCCAGCCGACACCGATCTTGCCCTGCCGCGGCGAACCCGTGAGATCGCACACCGCGATCGCGACCTCATCGGCGACCAAGCGCGCCAAGAGGTCGGCCAAGGCCGCGACCTTCGCCGAGCGCGACGACGTCGACGTCACCGCGGTCGAGGTCGCGACAAGGTCGGCGAACAGCATGCGAGGAGTCTGCCGAGTTGCCGTCGGCGTGGCGACCCCCGAGACTGCGCAGCGTCATGGATTTCGCCACGATGATGAACCTCGAGTCCCACGGCCCCGACACGTTCGTCGGCATCGGTCCGAAGTATCCGTGGGGCGGCCTCTACGGGGGTCAGATCGTGGCGCAGGCGCTGCGAGCGGCGACGCTGACCGTCGAGCCGGAGTTCCGCGTGCACTCACTGCACGCGTACTTCATCCGGCGCGGCGATCACGCGGAGCCCATCCGCTTCGAGGTCGACCGCATCCGCAACGGCCGCTCGTTCGTCACGCGCTCGGTCATCGCGCGTCAGTCGATCGGCGCCATCCTGAACATGTCGGCGAGCTTCCAGGTCGACGAGCCTGCGCCGGACATGCAGATCGCTGTGCCACCCGACGTGGCGCTGCCCGAACCGCAGGAGAGCCAGCGCTGGATGTCGATGTTCGAGCGCTACTTCGCGCCGCGCGGCGCGGGAAAGGGCCGAGCCGTCGGTTGGTTGCGCATGCTCGACGAGGTCGGTGACGACCCCGCACTGCACGCCTGCGCACTGGCCTACATGTCCGACGACCTGCCGACCGACGCGGTCGTGGCGTTGCAGTATCCCGATCGCAAGCCAGGTGAGTGGGATGGCGAGCATCCCTTCTGGACCGCCTCGCTCGATCACGCCGTTTGGTTCCACCGTCCGGTGCGCGCGGATGAGTGGCAGCTGCAGGACTTCACCTGTCACGGGCTGATCAGCTCCCGCGGCCTCAGCGTCGGCCACGTCTTCGACACAAACGGTGTCCATCTCGCGACGATCAGCCAAGAAGTGCTGCTTCGCGAGCTTCGCCCGGAGGCCTAAATCTTCCTTAGGAAGGGTTCCGTCTCGGAGGGTCGAGGGAACCCTGCCGCCATGCCGCTGCTCTTCGCCCCACTCCTGCCGATCTTCGCCATCCTCTTCCTGCTCGGCTGCGAGCGTCTCGAACGGGGATTGGACGACCGCTGAACCCGACGCCGGGTCAGCGGTTCTCCTTCCTCCATACGACACGCAGACCCGACCACGTCTCGTCGATCGCACACACCTTGTTGTCGACGAGACCGAGCGGCAGGAAGACCTCCCGCACCGTGTCCTCGGTGATGTCCGTGGCCACCTTGCTCGCCTTCTTCGGCCATGCGATCCAGAGTCCGCCGTTCACGTCCAACGCTTTGACCAACTGAGGCACGCGTTTGTCGAGCTCGGCGCGCCAGTGGTGGAACGTGACAATGACGTCACTCGTGCCTCGTGTCGATGTCCGAACGGTGACGCCGCCGGGCATGCCGTGCACGACGAGCCCCACTGGCGCGCCGAGCAGTGCGACCGTGCTTCCCTCCTTGATCCCGAGCTTCTTCGCGAGCGGCGTGCCCGAGTAGCCCGCGGCCACGTTCAGTCCCCGAGCGCCTTCAGCCGGTCGAGGACCTTGTCGGCGGTGGGTCCCGGCATCGAGTCGACGATGCGCCCGTCCTGCAGGAACAGGGCGGTGCCCGCGTAGGCCGCCGCGAGCGGATCGTGGGTGACCATCACGATGGTCTGCCCGAGATTGGCCACCGCTTCGTGCATGAAGGTGAGGAGCTCGCCACTCGCGCGTGAGTCGAGGTTTCCCGTCGGTTCGTCGGCGAAGATGATCTGCGGCCGGCTCGCGAGCGCGCGGGCGACAGCAACACGTTGCTGCTGACCGCCGGACAGCTCGGACGGTCGATGATCGAGGCGGTCGCCGAGCCCAACCGTGCCGATCACAGTGTCGAGCCACGCTTGATCGGGGTCACGGCCGGCCAACGCCATGGGCAGCGTGATGTTCTCGAGCGCGGTGAGTGTCGGGATCAGGTTGAAGGCTTGGAACACGAAACCGATCCGCTCGCGCCGGAGCACCGTGAGGTCCTTGTCCGACAGCGTGGACAGATCGACGTCGCCGATGAAGACGTGTCCCGAGGTGAGGCTGTCGAGTCCGGCGACACAGTGCATGAGCGTCGACTTGCCGGAGCCGGACGGGCCCATGATCGCGGTGAAGTGCCCGCCGGCGAGGTCGACGGTGACGTTGTCGAGTGCTCGCACCGTGGTGTCGCCCGACCCGTACACCTTCACGAGCTCGATCGCGCGAGCCACAGGTGGGTTCGCGTCCGTCATTGTGGTCACGCTACGACGTCGTCCCTTCGGTTGAGGATCACTCGGTTGCGATCGCTTGCAGCACGTCGAGCT
>DASUCS010000020.1:0-8901 GCA_036275935.1 Acidimicrobiales bacterium | reverse complement strand
GTGCCCGGGCTCTTCCCGCACGAGGACATGACCGCGGACATCCAGGGCAACCTCAGCCGCACGCACGACAAGGACGCCACTCAACCTGCGCTGCGCGTCGGGCAACGTCAGGAGCTCGGTTGGGCCGCCACGTTCCTCGCGTCGCCCTATGGCCGATTCATCTCCGGCCACACCCTCGTCGTGGACGGCGCCAACTGGCAACGCCGTTCACTCACCAACCCCGCCGTCGTGACGGTCCGCGATCAGATGGGCAAGGGCCCGTTCGAGCCATAGTGTCGGTGACGTGACTGATCAGCTGCTCGT
This sequence comes from Acidimicrobiales bacterium, assembly GCA_036275935.1. GTDB lineage: Bacteria > Actinomycetota > Acidimicrobiia > Acidimicrobiales > JACDCH01 > DASUCS01. The sequence goes on along the minus strand of DASUCS010000020.1, from coordinate 8,598 downwards.
CGAGCGCCGCGACCACGTCGAGGTGCTGACCCTGAATCGGCCCGACCGGATGAACACGATCTCCGGGCCGATGCTGCTCGCGCTCTCCGAGGCACTGGTGACCGCCGACGCCGATCAGGATGTTCGGTGCATCGTCATCACCGGCGCGGGCCCGAAGGCCTTCTGTGCCGGGCTCGACCTCCAGGGGGCATCGGACGGAAACGCGTTCGGCGACCAGCCGGACGACGCGCCCCGCCCGCGGTCGGGTGAGCTCGATCCGCGCACGGCTCCGCCGAACGTGCTGCACAACGTGGACACTCCGACGATCGCCGCCGTCAACGGTGGTGCGGCCGGCTACGGGCTCGACCTCGCCCTCGGCTGCGACATCCGCGTTGCCGCCGAGAACGCGAAGCTCGCACCGGCGTTCGTGAAGCGCGGCGTCCTGCCCGAGAGCGGCGGCACCTGGTTGCTGCCCCGCATCGTCGGCTATGCCAAGGCCGCAGAGCTCGCGTTCATCGGCGAGACCATCGTCGCCAAGGAGGCGCTCGATCTCGGCCTCGTGAACAAGGTGGTGCCTGAAGGCCAGGCGCTCGACGCGGCACTCGAGATGGCCAGCAAGATCGCCGCGAACGCACCGCTCGCCGTGCGGGCCACCAAGCGCATGTTCCGCGTCGCGCAGCGCGAGACCTTCGACGACCACGTGAACCACGTCTACCTGCAGCTGCTCCCGCTGTTCCAGAGCAAGGACTTCGTCGAAGGCTTCACCGCGTTCCTCGAGAAGCGCGACGCGAACTTCAACGGGCGCTGAGGCCCGACTTCCTCACTTCAGCCCGAGGCGAACGAACTGATCGTCTGGGGCGTCGACCTCTTCGAGCGCGGCGCGCAGCCGATCGACCGCTTCTGTCTCTCGCGCCGTGCCGACGAGGTCGCGTTCCTCGCCCGCATCTTCGTCGACGTCGTACAGGTGGTGGCCGTCGAACTGCGCGTACGCCCAGAACGGCAGGAAGTCGCCCGGGGCGAACGGCTGGCGGATCACCGGGATTCGGGATCCGGGCATGCGGTCGAGGAACGCTCGGTCGTCCGGCATGGGCAGTCGTAGTTCGGGATGTCCGTGCACCGGCATCGTCGACCACCGGTTGGACCACATGGAAAGAGGCGCGTTCTCGCCGTCGGGCCCTCGCAGGTACTTCGTGCCGTCGGCGATGACGTGCACCTCACGGCCCCACACCCCGGACAGCGCGTAGTCGCGCACCTCGGTCGCGGTGCCGTCGACGAGCGGCCGGAGGGAGACGCCGTGGGTGCGGTGCTCCACGGTGTCGACACCGAAGAGGTCTGCGAGGGTCGCGAACAGGTCGACGCTGGTCGTGAGCGCATCGACGGACTTCGACTCGACGCCGGGCCAGGCCACGAGCAGCGGGATGTGCCCGAGCGGTTCGTACACGGGCACCGCCGGCTTTCCCCAGATGTCCTTCTCGCCGAGGTAGTGACCGTGGTCGGTGCACAGGATCACCACGGTGTCGGACCAACGATCGGTCCGATCGAGGGTGTCGAGCACGCGACCGAGCCACTCGTCGATCATCGTGAGCTTCGCGCCGTAGCTCGCTCGCACCTGGCGGCCCTGGCGTTCCGAGATGACGCCGCGCTCGACTGCGCCACGTGTGTACGGCGGCCAGATGAGATGCGGGCCCTCCCACTCCGGGTCGTACATCGACGCGTAGGGATCGGGCGTGTCGAAGGGTTCGTGCGGGTCGAACTCGTCGACGAACAACAGGAACCGATCGTGGTGGGGCGCATCGTCCTCGAGCCATCGCGCCGCGGTGGCCAACGTGCGCGGGCCGGGGAAGTCCGACTCGTCGGTGAAGTATCCACGCGAATTGTCGTATGGCATGTGCCCGCGACCGAACGACGGCGCGCCCAGCCAACTCGGGTCGGGTCGCGTCTTCCAGAGGTCGCCCTCGTGGCCGCGCTGGTAGTCCCACGCCGCGAAGTCGGTGTGGTAGTTCTCGCCTCCGGTCTCGAACAGGTGCGGATGGTCCGACACGAGCATCGTGACGACACCGGCGGCGCGCAGGTGGTCGGTGATCGGTCGCTCCCACAGCTCGATCGATCCCCAGGGCCGCCACAGGAAGTCGAGAGAGCCGCACAGGATGTCGTGACGCGCCGGCATGCAGGGCAACGACCCGGCGTAGTGACGCTCGAAGCGCACCGAGCGGCGCGCCAGTCGGTCCAGGTTGGGTGTGGCGAACTCGTTGCTGCCGTACGCGCCCACCATGTGCCTGTTGAGGCTGTCGAGCAGGATGACCACCGCGTTGCGCGGCGCCACCGGCGCATCCGGACCAGACACGCCGGCGAGCGTAACGGCGACGTCAGTTCCGGCGCGTCCCCCGGACGAGCGACCCGCCGAGGAACACGGCGATCACGCCGATCACCGCCCACAGCGCCTCGCCCGTCATGAACGACCCCTTCAGCACCCCGATCCCCTGGAAGAACCACACGAGGCCAATGGCGATCAGAACCACGCCGATGATCATCCGCGCCCTCACGGCGTGTTCCTCCCTTGTAGCTGTCCCCATGCCGGTCGTTCGCGCTCGGCCCACGCGGACGGCACGGTCCCGGTCACCATCGAGTTGAGCAGTGCCGGCTCTTGGAACGCCTTGCCGATGTGTCCGAGCGTGAGGACGAACAGCGCGAGGTACACCCAGTCGTGCACGAACGTCGCGCCGGTGCGCCAGTCGTCGGGGAACGGCTGGTTCCAGTGCATCAACGAGCCGGTCAACAGCTGCGCGAGGAGCAGCCCGCCGAACAGCACGGTCGCCAGCTTCTGGCCGCCGTTGAACTTGCCGTCCGGCACGCGACGGGTGGCGCGCCGTAGCCAGCGCTTGTCGGCGTCGCTCCACCACGTGAGCTCGTGCAGGTCCGCCCGCAGCCGCGCGCCGGTCCGTCGCAATGTGTACGCGAGCACCAGCGGGAGCGGCAGCAGCAGCCCGCACCACACGTGGATCGTCGCCAGCTGCGCCCGCCGGCCGACCGCAGCTTCGAGTTGCCCCACGTACAGGATCGTGCCGGTCACGAGGACGACGAGGGTGAGCGCCGCGATCGTCCAGTGCACGACGCGCGTCGCGACATCGAATCGGCGGATGTTCACGTCGGCTGCTGGTGGCCGCCGTTGCTGGCGCCGGTCCACGCGTCGATGTCGTATCCGCGCTGCTCCCAGTAGCCACCCCCGTCGGGGAGCTGGTCGGTGACCTCGATCCGTTCGAGCCACTTCAGCGACTTGTAGCCGTACATCGGCGCGACGTAGAGCCGCACGGGTCCGCCGTGCTCAGAGCTCAGCGTCGATCCATCCATCGAGTGTGCGATGAGCACGTCATCGCGACGCGCCTGCTCGAGCGTGAGGGTCTCGGTGTACGCGCCGTCGAAGCTGTACAGGACGACATGCGTCGCCGTCGAGCGCACTCCGACGCGGTCGAGGATCTCGTGCAACCGGACACCGGACCACTCCACGTCGCGCACGCGCCAACCGGTGACGCATTGGAAGTCGCGCTGGAGCGTCGTCTGTGGCAACAGCTTGGCCACATCGTCGAACGAGAAGGTGCTGGGTCGATCGACGAGGCCCTCGACTCGCAGTGCGTAGTCCTGCGGAGAACGCGACGGCAGCGAGCCGGTCACCGAGTAGATGCGGAAGCGACCGGCGACCGGGAGCAGGTCGGACAGACCTGTCGGGTCGTGCAGCGTGAGGGGGAGCAACAACTGCTGCAGCCGCTCCTGGATGCCAGCGCCGAACAGGATGCCGCCGGCGGTCACCGCCATCGATCCGAGCAACACTCGCCGCCCGATCGGTTGGCTCGACGCGGCGGCGCCGGGTTCGGCCATACCCCCAGTCTCGGTCATCGAGGCTGTCGCGCGGAGTCGCGTCACATCGAAGGGGGCATGTCGCTGAACAGCTGCCCGGCCACGGCCCAGTTCGTCCTCGGGACCTCGTCGAGCAGGACCCGCACGCCGGTCGCCTCCCCACCGCAGACCCGCACGAACGTGTCCGTGAGCTCTCGAGCAAGGTCTCTCTTCTGGTCGAGGGTGCGGCCTTCGAGCATGTGCACTTCGATGATCGGCATCAGGCCAGTGAACCCGACCTGGCATCCTCGTGCCCCGGGACCGTGCTGCTGTCAGGTCGCGAGCTGCGTGACGGCTTGCAGCAGCGTGGCGGCAGCAGTCACGAATCGACCGACCATCGGGTCTGCACCCAACGCATCGGCGGGACCCTGGCCGAAGTGCGGCCCGCTCGGTGTGAGCATCATCACCCGGAGGTGCCCAGCGGGGAGGTCGGGCAGGGCGGGTTCCTCCCACGGGCCGATGTTGGCGACGATGTCCTCGGCAACGTGGAACCAGGCCGCGACCGCATCGGTCACCTGTGTCGGTGCGGGCGGCTCGACGACCGCGACCTTGCCCGAGAAGTTGAGGTAGCGAACCGAGCCGTCGCGGTACGCGGCCAGTACGTCGTGGCCCGATTCCATTGGCATCTCGGCCATGACGCCGAGCACGGCTTTGGCTCGGTCAATCGGCGGTGTCACCCCCGCCTGTCGCAGGAAGTGCCACGCCTGGAGCGTCGAGCGCGACTCGTTGTCAGCGTCGTCGGCGATGCGTCGCCACAGCGCGATCGCCTCGCTCACGCGTCGGTCGTGGTACTTCGTGCGCGCCGTTGCGAACGACGTCCACGGCTCGCCGGTCGCGGCCCCGTCGGCCGGGCCCCAGTCGTCCATCGCAACGTTTCCGTACAGCAGTGGCCGGAGCGACTCCGCTGCCGACCCAGCGCTCACTGCGGCGACACGCGCCGCATCGCACTGATGAGCTCTTGCGTCGCGCCGATCACCGCGCCGAGGTCGTGCGGCTCTCGTCCCCAGAAGCTTGCCTCCGGGACGTCGAGTCGCCTGCTGCCGGTCGGCGTGAGCAGATGGAACCGAACCGCTCCCTCGGGTGGAAGGGAACCGTCGTCCGCGTCGGTGAAGTCGGCAAGGTGACGCTGCAGCGTCGTGAGGAGTGCGTGCGTCGCCGCCGCCACTTCGGCGTGCTCACCCGCACCGATCGTCCCGCCGCCCGTGCTCGTGTACATGCTCGTCGTGCTGTCGGTGAGTCCGACGACGGTGGCGAAGGCATCGCTCGACGGGATGTCGACGACGACGCCGGACACGCCAGGGTGGTCGGCACTCGGCGCCTGGAGCCCGTTCTCGACCGCCCGCAGCGCGACGTCACGCAGGGCGGGGTACGGATTGGCATCCACCGGCTGGTCCGGGCCACGGTGACGCTTGCGCCGGCCGAGCATGAACCGAGTCTTGCCGCGCTCAGTCGGTTGCGACGGTGACCCCCAGCGAGACCGGAATGCCGGACTGCAGGGTAAGGACCGACGGATGGGATCACGAGGCGACCGCGAAAGAGACATCGCGGCGGCCGAACGCGAGCTCGCGGCGACCGAACGGGAGCTCGCCATCTCCGGCCCCGACGACGCATGGAGCCTGCACGAGCGCGCCGCGATCGCGCATGAACAGAGCGCGCGCCTGCACGACTCCCTCGCCGATCTCTACGACTACCAGGACCAGCGACGCGGCGAAGCTGCAAGCTGATCTCACCCAGTCAGCTCGGACCCGAGCCTCCTCACCTCGCCGGTCCGTAGGCTCCGCACATGCCGACGGTTTCGTACGCGCAGCACCTGACCGACCTCGCCACCGCCGACCCGGACCGCCCGGCGATCACATGCGGCGACCGGTCCGTCACACGCGCCCAGTTCGACGCGGCGGCCAATCGTCTCGCACGCGACTTCGCGCGACGGGGCGTCTCGACCGGCGACATGGTCACCATCGCGCTGCCGAACTCGGTGGGCTGGTTCGTGTCCGTCGCCGCCTGCTGGAAGCTGGGAGCGATCCCGCAACCGGTCTCGTCGCGGCTGCCCACGCGTGAGCTCGACGCGATCGTGGAGCTCGCCGACCCCGAACTCGTGGTCGGCGTCGAGCCAGGCACGTTCTCGAACCGCGAGTGCATCCCCGCCGGGTACGAGCCGCCCGCTGATCTCGACGACTCGCCATTGCCGGATGCGGTGTCACCGGCGTGGAAGGCGCCGACCTCCGGCGGGTCGACCGGCCGACCGAAGCTGATCGTGTCCGGTGACCCTTCGACGATCGACCCCGAACTGCCGTCCGCGTTGCTCTTCGAACGCGATGGGACGTTCGTGCTTCCGGGACCGCTGTACCACAACGGTCCGATCGTGTGGTCGTGCGCCGCGCTGCTGCACGGCAACCACGTCGTGGTGCTCCCGCGCTTCGATGCGGAACAGACGCTCGCCGCGATCGACGAGCACCGGCCCGAGGTCGTGTACCTCGTCCCGACGATGATGAAGCGCATCATCCGCCTCCCCGACGACGTACGCGCTCGCTACGACCTGTCGTCGCTGCGATGGGTGTGGCATCTCGCCGAGCCCTGCCCGATGTGGTTGAAGCAGGAGTGGATCGACTGGCTGGGGGCAGAACGGATCATCGAGCTCTACGCCGGCACCGAGGGCCAGACGGCGACGGTCATCACCGGACCGGAGTGGCTCGAGCACAAGGGTTCGGTCGGTCGTCCCATCAGCGGTGCGATCACGATCCTCGACGCCGACGGCAAGGAACTGCCGCCGCGCGAACAGGGCGAGGTCTGGATGCGCTCGGCGCGCGACACGCCGTCGTACCACTACATCGGAGCCGAGGCGCGCACGCGCGAAGGCGGCTGGGAGTCGCTGGGCGACATGGGGTGGGTCGACGAGGACGGCTACCTGTACCTCGGCGACCGGATGCAGGACATGGTGCTGAGCGGTGGCGCCAACATCTATCCCGCCGAGGTCGAAGCGGCGCTGCAGGAACACCCTGCCGTGCGGTCGGTCGTCGTGATCGGACTGCCGGACGACGACCTCGGCAGCCGGCTCCACGCCATCGTCGAGGCCGACGCCGGCTCGGTCACCGAGGACGACCTGCGCACGTTCCTCGCCGACCGGCTCGTGCGCTACAAGATCCCGCGCACGTTCGAGTTCGTCGACGAGGCGCTGCGTGACGACGCCGGCAAGGTCCGCCGCGCCCAATTGCGGGCCGAACGCTTGCCTTCGTAGCGTTCGGCGATGGCTGACCTCGCGAACGACCGACGCATCGACCCTCGCATCAAGGCGGTGATGGGTGCCATCCCCGCGATGGAACCGGTCGGCGACGTCGAATCGCGTGAGGTGCTGCTCGCCCGGGCGAGCACGCCCGAAGCCATCGCCCAGCGGGCGATGATCACGCAGATCTTCGAAGCAGCGGACAACGAGGACCTTGCGCCCTCGAAGGGTCTGAGCGTGACGGAGCACGCGGTCGTGTCGCAGCCCGACGGCAACACGATCAACGTGCGCGTCATCCGGCCGGACAAGGCGGCTGGCGTACCCGGCGTGTACTACATCCACGGCGGCGGCATGCAGATGATGTCGTGCTACGACGGCAACTACCGCGCGTGGGGCCGCATCATCGCGGCACAAGGTGTCGCAGTGGCGATGGTCGACTTCCGCAACGCGCTGTCACCGTCGTCCGTGGAAGAAGTCGCCCCCTTCCCCGCTGGTCTCAATGACTGCGTCTCCGGTCTCAAGTGGTTCGTCGAGCATGCAGCCGAGTTCGGTGTCGACCCGAACCGCATCATCGTGGCCGGCGAGAGCGGCGGCGGGAACCTCACCCTCGCCACCGGCCTCAAGCTCAACCAGGACGGCGACATCGGGCTGATCCGCGGCCTGTACGCGCTCTGCCCCTACATCGCCGGTCGGTGGCCGCTGCCGCAGCATCCGTCCTCGACGGAGAACAACGGCATCCTGCTCGACCTCCACAACAACCACGGCGCCATGGCCTACGGGATCACGGAGCTCGAGAACGAGAACCCCCTCGCCTGGCCCGGCTTCGCCACCGAGGACGACGTGAAGGGGTTGCCGCCCGTCTACATCTCGGTCAACGAGTGCGACCCGCTCCGGGACGAAGGCATCGAGTTCTACCGCTTGCTGCTGCGCGCCGGTCAGCCCGCTCGCTGCCGGCAGGTGATGGGCACCGTCCACGGCGCCGAGATCCTGCCGTTCATGGCTCCCGACATCTCCCGCGAGACCGCCGCATCCATCGCGGAGTTCGCCCGCACCGTGTGAGGGGCGAGTCCGCGTTACGCGATCCGCCAGCCGGGTTGCGTCGCGTCCGGCACGGCCAACAGGTGCACGGTGCCGTCATCGGGATCGATGGCGCCGAGCACGAGGAACTCGCTGACGAAGCCCGCGATGCGCTTCGTGCCGAGGTTGATGGCGCCGACGACGAGCCGACCGACGAGTTCGTGGCGCGAGTAGTTCGTGATCTGCGCGCTGGTGCGCAACGTCCCGACATCAGGCCCGAAATCGACGGTCAGCTTCCACGCCGGCGTGCGCGCTTCGGGGAACGGTTCGACCGTCGTCACGCGGCCGACGCGAACGTCGAGCGCGAAGAAGTCGTTCGGGTCGATGTCAGGACGTCGTTCACTCACCGCCGGGACGGTAGTGAACGCACCACGACCAAGACTTCAGGCCTTGGCGTAGTTGGCGGCGCCTTGGAACTCGACGACCACGAC
>DASUCS010000019.1:0-6167 GCA_036275935.1 Acidimicrobiales bacterium | reverse complement strand
GCCGCGCGTGAGGAGCTCGCCGAGCTCGAGCGCACCTGGAACCTGAACTGACAACCATCGTTGCGAGGGGTCAGCGGTTGGAGACCTCGACGAGTTGGTCGAGGGCGTGCTGGGCCCGGCCGTCGTCGATCGCCTTCGCGGCTTGGGACAGACCGTCGGCGATGTCGCCCGCCAGCCCCGCGGCCATCAAGCCGGCGGCGGCGTTGAGCACCACGATGTCGCGGTGCGGTCCGGGCTTGCCCGCCAACACCTCGCGCGTGGCCTCGACGTTGGCGGCGACGTCGCCACCGCGCAGATCGCTCGGCTGCGCGACCTTCAACCCGTGTGCCGCGGGATCGAGCTCGTACCTGCGCAACTCGCCGTCCTCGCCCAGCTCCACCACCGTCGACGTCGTCGTGGTCGTGAGCTCGTCGAGCCCGTCGTGTCCGAACACCACCAGGGCTCGCTCTGAGCCTCGGGCCCGCAGCACACCGGCCATCTTCTCGGCCATCCGTTTGTCGCCGACGCCGACGACCTGACGGCGCACACGGGCCGGATTCGCCAGTGGCCCCAGGAAGTTGAAGACGGTCGGAACGCCCAGCTCGCCCCGGGTCGGCCCCGCGAACCGCATGGCGGGATGGAACCTCGGCGCGAAGCAGAACGCCATCCCGGCCTCGTCCACGCACTGCGCGATGCGGTCCGGTGTCACGTCGAGCGCGACCCCCAGCCCCTCCAACAGATCGGCGGACCCACAGGAGGACGACGCCGCCCGGTTCCCGTGCTTGCAGACCTTGGCGCCGGCCCCGGCGACGGCGAAGGCGGCGATCGTCGACACGTTGATCGAGTGGCTGCGATCACCCCCGGTCCCGCACGTGTCGATGACGCCCTCGAGCTGAGCGAGCGTGACCGGCTCGCAGGCGTTCTGCATGGCTTCCACGAGGCCCGCCATCTCCTCGACGGTCTCGCCCTTGATCCGCAACGCCACGATGAACGCGGCGATCTGCGCGGAGGTCGCATTGCCCTCGAGGATGTCGGCCATCGCGGCCGCCGCCTGCTCGGTGGACAGGTCTGATCCGGCCGTGAGCGGCCCGAGCACCTCAACCCATTGGAATGTCACGCGGCCCTACCGGCCCCAGCCGTCGCCCGGCGGGTCGTCAGGCGGTACGGCGGCGCTGCCGCACGATTCGTCGACGCTCTTTTTCCGTACATCCGCCCCACACCCCATCCCGTTCCCGGGATCCGAGCGCATGCTCCAGGCACGCCTGGCGTACCGAGCACCCCATGCACACGGTCTTTGCGACTTCAGCTTCTTCGTCAGACGAGGGATAGAAGATCTCGGGATCGAGACCACGGCAGGCGCTGTGTTGGCGCCAGGACAAATTCATCAGGGGGGACTCACTCCCTCAGTGCATCGAGGTACGGGTGGACACGCGTTACCGGAGAAACCCCCCGGCACGAAGGGACGAGTGTAGAGACGCCCTTGCGGCGAAGTCCAGAGTTACTGCTGGTCAGGACTGTGTTCCGGAACGCCGCGTCCCGTCTGCACCAACAGCTGTTGCACCAGGTCAGCGGGGTACCGCCGGTGTCCCCCTGGTGTCCGGACCGACGGCAGCCGTCCTTTGCGGGCCCAGTCGGTCACCGCGCGCTCTGACACCTGGAAGAGCAGCGCCACCTCGCGCGTGCGCAGCAGCCGCCCGGCGAGTACCTCGGTGGCGGGGTCTCCCCCGAAGAGCTCGGCAACGAGGTGCTCGCGCTCGGTTTGCTTCGCGGCTGCGTCCATCGGTCCCGTCCCCCCGACTGCGGTCGTGTCGTTGTGCTGGTGTATTGCGGGTGTACTGCGGGGCGCGCCGAGCCAGTGTGCACCAAGGTTCCGAGTTTCGGCAATCGGAAGTGCCGGAACGTCACCCACAAAGGTCGCTGAGGAGCGATTCCTTCGCCGGCTTGGACAGTTCTGTCTCGTATGCGTAGTTCTCGTGCGCCACTTCGATCCGCACTCGAGCATCCGCGAAGCGTTGGATCTGCTCCGGGCCGAGGTCGAAGTGGACGTAGTGGACCGACGCCGTGATCGTCTCGCGCGTGAGCTGTCGCTCGTGTTCGGCATCGGGGGTCGCGGCGACGACCTCGTCGTCGATCCGCAGCTGCACGGCCCGCTCGATGCCGACGAGCTTCGGGAGCCACTCCATCAACTCGTCCTTCGACGTGAGCTCGATGAACAAGGTGGCCGACAGCGACCCTTCGTCGGGGATGAGCGGGTTGTAGATGTCGAGCTCGGCTTGGATGCCCTCGTCGGTCAGGATGCGCTCGGCGCGCGCCATCTCCTGGATCTGGAAGCGGATCGTGTCGCGGTTCTCGAACACCAGTGACACGAACGGGCCGACGCCGATCCGTCGGTGCTTCTTCAACTCGATGATGTGGGCGCGGAACGACTCACGCTCGCGCTCGTACGCACGCTGGTCCGCGATGTCGTCGATGGTGAGCTTCATGTCTCGCACTCCGAGGACAGGGACGCGGTGCGCTCCCGCGTGGGAGCGCACCGCGGTCTCGCCGACTAGCTGACGGACTCCAGGCCCTGCGTGAAACGGCCGGCGTGGGACTTCTCGGCACGCGCCAGCGTCTCGAGCCACTCGGCGATCTCCGAGAACCCCTCGTCACGCGCGGTCTTGGCGAAGCCCGGGTACATCTCGGTGTACTCGTAGGTCTCACCCTCGATCGCGGACTTGAGGTTGTCCTCGGTGGCACCGACCTTGACGTTGGTGACGGGATCACCGACCTCCGACAGGAAGTCGAAGTGCCCGAACGCATGCCCGGTCTCACCCTCGGCAACGGAGCGGAACAGCGCGGCAATGTCGGGGTAACCCTCGACGTCCGCCTTCTGCGCGAAGTACAGGTAACGGCGGTTCGCCTGGCTCTCGCCCGCGAACGCCTCTTTCAAGTTGTCGTGAGTCTTCGAGCCATTCAGATCAGCCATGGACTTCCTTTCGTCTCGCTTGGTCTCGGCACTCGGGGCACCTACCCCGGAAAACCACTTCGGTGGTGTTGATGGTGAAGCCGTGGCGCTGTGCACCCGGCACCCGCACGGCGGTGGCGTCGGCATAGATGTCGATGACGCGACCGCAGTCCTCGCACACGAGGTGGTGATGTGTGTCGAGGTTCGGATCGAAGCGAGCCGAACCCGTACCAAGGTCGAGCGCCTGGACCTCGCCCATGGCGGTCAGGTCGTTCAACGTCTGGTACACGGTCCGCAACGAGATGGTCGGCATCGACTCGCTCACCGCGTCGTAGACGGCCTCGGCCGTCGGATGGGTCGTCTCGCCGTGCAGCACGCGGAAGATGGCTTGCCGCTGGGGTGTCACCTTGAGGCCGCGAGCACGGAACAGCTCCGTCAACTCGGCCGGTGTCTTCACGACCGGCACCCTATCGACAGGCCGCGCTAATCAACAACCGTTGTTGACTGCCTCACCGCGATGCCCGGCCCGCGACACGATTCTCGGCGCTCACGGGGCGCTTGTAGCGTGACGGGGCCATGGGTGACGGGTTCGATCGCGGCGCCAACCTTCGCCGCCTCGCCGACGAACGGTTCGACGTGCTCGTCATCGGGGGCGGCATCACCGGCGTCGGCGTCGCGCTCGATGCCGCGTCGCGGGGCCTGCGTACCGCCCTGATCGAACGCGACGACTTCGCGTCGGGCACGTCGTCGAAGTCCTCGAAGCTCGTCCACGGCGGCTTGCGCTACCTGCAGAACGGTGACGTGCGCCTGGTGTACGAGGCGCTGGCCGAACGTCAGCGGCTGCGCAAGAACGCGCCGCACCTCGTGAAGATCCTCCCCTTCCTCATCCCGGTCTTCTCGAAAGACGGTCTGATCAACCCGAAGGTGGCGCGGGCCATGGGCAGCGCCATGTGGATGTACGACCTCACCGGCGGCGCGCGCATCGGCAAGATCCACCAGCGCCTGCGCAAGGAGCAGGCGGTCGAGTACATGCCGACGATTCCCGTCGACCGTCTCGCCGGCGCGTACCTGTACTACGACGCGCAGGCCGACGATGCTCGGCTCACGCTGACGATCGCGCGAACCGCGGTGCTCGAGTACGGCGCCGCGATCGCGAACGGTTGCACGGTCGTGGGGCTCGACAAGGATGCCGACGGACGTGTCTGCGGAGCGACCGTCAACGCCGACGGCAACACGTTCACGATCCGGTCCGCGTCCGTGGTCAACGCGACGGGCGTGTGGGCCGACGACATACGCGCGCTCGACGAGGGCACGCATCCCGATTCCATTCGCCCCGCAAAGGGCATCCACATCACGGTTCCGTGGTCGAAGGTGCAGAACCGCATCGCCGTCGTCGTGCCGGTGCCGAAGGACAAGCGCTCGGTGTTCGTGGTGCCGTGGGGCGGCGTCGGCGGCGAGTACGAGTTCACGTACATCGGTACGACCGACACCGACTACGACGGCAGCCTCGACGATCCGCAGTGCACGGCCGAGGACATCGAGTACCTCTTGCGAGCGATCAACTTCTCGGTGAGCTCGCCGGTGCGCCAGCAGGACATCCTCGGTTCGTGGGCCGGTCTGCGCCCGCTCGTGAAGAGCGCGACCTCCGGGCGCACGGCTGACCTGTCGCGTCGTCACCGCGTCGCTCGATCGGACAGCGGCCTCGTGTCGATCACCGGCGGAAAGCTGACGACGTACCGGGAGATGGCGGCCGACACGGTGGACGAGGTCGTCGAGGTACTCGGCGCCGACGCCACTCGACACGCGAGTCGACGGTCACGCACGCGCCGCCTCCGCCTGCGCGGTGCGGACGGGTACCGGTCGGCCAAGGCCGACGCTGGTTCTGATCCGGTGTTGGTCCATCTGCTCGAGCGCTACGGCGACGAGGCCCGGACGGTGCTCGCACTCGCCGACCGCGACGCCTCGTTGAAGTCACCACTCGTTCCCGGGCTGCCCTATCTGAAGGCAGAAGCCGTGTTCGCGGCCCGGCACGAGATGGCGCGCTCCGTCGACGACGTGCTCAGCCGCCGCACGCGCGCGCGGCTGCTGGCCCGTGATGCGTCGGCGGCCGCAGCGGACGACGTCGCGGCAGTGCTCGCGTCCGAGCTGGGATGGGATGCAGCCGAGCAGCGCGCCCAAGCCGACGCGTACCGCACCATCGCAGCGCGCGAGCGCGCCGCCGCGGACCTACCCGAAACCGCGCTCGAGGCGGCGATCGGCACGTGACGCTGCGCCCGGCGCCGGGCGCGCCCACACCTCCGATCGAGATCGCCGGCGGCGCGGCCGGAGCAACCGCTCGACTCGCCGCGCCGCGGATCGACGTGCCCGCCGACGTGGTCGACCGGCTCCGAAGTGTGTGCTCCGAAGTGACCGACGATCCTGCGGTGCTCGCGGAGGCCAGCCGCGATTGGTGGCCGTTGGCCATGACGTGGGCCACCACCGGCAAGGTGGCCGCGCTCGCGTCGATCGTCGCCCGACCGCACGACGCCCACCAGGTCGCCGAGGTCGTGCGCGTCGCGAACGATGCCCGTATGCCCGTGACCGCCGCCGCCGGTCGTAGCGGGGTGTGCGGCGCGAGCGTGCCGGTGCACGGCGGCATCGTCCTCGACCTCACCGCGCTGTCGGGGATCGTCGGCGTCGACGAGCGCTCGGTCGTCTTGAACGTGCGCGCCGGCACGTTCGGCAACGCCCTCGAGGACGAGCTGCGCAACAGCTATGGAAAGACGCTCGGACACTGGCCGCAGTCGATCGACCTGTCGACCGTCGGCGGCTGGCTGGCCTGCCGCAGCGCCGGCCAGTTCTCGAACCGGTACGGAAAGATCGAGGACATGGTCGTCGGCCTCGACGTCGTGCTCGCCGACGGTCGTCAGATCTCGACCGGCGGCGTGCCCCGACAGGCAGTCGGCCCCGATCTCAACCAGGTGTTCGTCGGCTCCGAAGGCACGCTCGGCGTCATCACGGCCGCGCGCCTGCGTCTCCACGACGCACCGACCGACACTGCGACCTCCGCGTGGGCGTTCCCGACGTTCGACGACGCCCTCGACTACCTCCGCCGCGTCGTGCGGCGCGGCAACCCGCCCGCGGTGCTCCGCCTCTACGACGCCACCGAGGCCGACCGCAACCACAGCACCGGTGACCGCCATCTCGTGCTCATCTACGACGAAGGCGATCCCGCTGTCGTCGATGCCGCGATGCGCATCGT
>DASUCS010000018.1:0-5989 GCA_036275935.1 Acidimicrobiales bacterium | reverse complement strand
CACCAACCTCGGTGCCGGTCGCTGCCATCCCCAAGCCGGGAACCAGCGCGCGGGCTCGCGAAGTTGCGAAGAACATCCCCGCTCCCGCGCCACGTCCACCACGCGACCGCAACCAGACGATCCTCGCGATCACGATCGCGTTGCTCGTGATCACGAGCGCGCTGGCGTTGCTGTCGTTCATCAAAGTGAACGACCTCGAGAAGAAGCTCGACGCGGACGCGGCGGCCCGCACCAGCACGAACGACCGCATCACGATCCTCGAGGGTCAGGAGAAGAACCTCGGCGATCAGGCGCAGGCGCTGCAGGGCAAGTTCGACGCGCAGGCCGCCGCGGATCCGACCGTCATCTCGAACCAGGTCCAAGGGTCGGTCTACACCGTGTCGGCCGGGAACTCGATCGGGTCGGCGTGGGTCGCGGCGAGCGACCACATCACGGCCAAGTTCGTCACCAACTACCACGTGATCGCCGATGCGTGGGAGCGAGGCGTGAAGACCGTGCAGGTCTTCCAGGACAAGGGACAGGTCTACGACGGAACGATCGAGCAGGCACTTCCCGACGTCGACCTCGCCCTGATCGACGTCACCGCGGACATCCCGAAGCTCAAACAGAGCAGCGAGACGCCACGGCCCGGACAGACGATCATCGTCATCGGTTCGCCCCTCGGGTTCGGCGGCACCGTGTCGACCGGCACGGTGTCCGCGCTGCGCGAAGAAGTCGGGATCAACTACATCCAGTTCGCAGCGCCGACGAGTCCAGGCAACAGCGGCGGACCGATCGTGAACTCACTCGGAGAAGTCATCGGCATCAGCGAGCTCGACTTCGGACGCGTCATTCAGGGTTCCGACAACGCGAAGTTCGCGCTCCCGGTCAACCTCGTCTGCATCCGCCTCCAAGTCTGCTGACCCTCCCCCGCCACCCGCGTCCCGCGTCCTGGTGCCTGCGTGCCCACATGGGACAGATGACGACGTTTTACGTCGCCCCACGACCACAGAAATGATCGGCTGACGTATGTGGCCCAGGAGCGACGGAATGCGTCGCTCCTGGGCCACATTGTGATCGCGAAGACGACCCCGAACCCGCGGATCGCAGTCGCTATGGCCCAACCGATCGGGTGGCGACGTCACTCGTTCGCGACCTCGAGCAAGACGTCTGCGTGGCACGGCTCAGTGAGAGGGCAATAGCACGCGAGGTCGTGGCCGTGGAGCTCGCGTTTGACGTCGTCGATCGTGACCACCAACCGGCCGGCGAACAGGTCGTCGCGGTATCGACGAACTGCTTCTGCGCGCCCGAGCGCCAACGGATGCGGGTTGCCCCACTTCGTCGGACGCGTGACAACAACGACGTCCGGAGGGAGCCGAGCCCCACGGCGGCGTGACCGTTGAAACCGCTTCGGCATCTGCGCTGTACCAGCGCCTACGAGACTTGGCTTGCGTACTTCGTTGCGGAGTCGACCGGCTCAGGACTGTGTTGTCGCTTCTGTCGCACGCCGATCAACAGCACAATCACAACGACAGTGAGCACGGCGTCGGCCAAGAAGAGCGCACGGTATTGGGTGTGAAGCTGAGTACAGGGCTCACGTTGGAACGCCTGTCCGGGCGGCAGTGATGGAACGGGACCGGAGGGACCGTCGTTTCCGGACAACGGAGCGTCACAGTGCACGACCTGTGACGTTGGCTGCGTGCCAGCGCTGGTGGGAACCGCGTCGGTGACTGGCTGCAACGCCCACCAGACCACGGCGACGAACCAGGCGATCAGTAGGGCGATCGCAACCCTGCGTCCGCTCGACAGCCCCTGAGGTGAGTCCATCGGCCGAAACTCTACCGAGGGGCGAACCACGTCTTCCGTGGGCTCGCAACGCCGCGCGACCAGCATGTAGGTGCGCTTCGGGACGCGGGTCGCGTCACGACTCGTGTCGTGCATGACCCACGCGGCCACCCGCGAGGCGGTCTGCTGCGGGCTCTCCGTGCTCGTGTGCAGTAATGCACCACCGAAGTATGCGGCCGACCGCCAACTGGCGCGGCCACGACAACCGTCGCGACCGCACCGGAAGCGCTCTCGACGCGTTCGTACTCGTGACAGGTTCCGTCCGTGGCGGCGTGGGGACTCTGTGGCTGCATGCGCGCTCGATTGGCCCGAACCATCGCCGTGTCGGCTCTCGTGGTCGCGGGGGCGTGTACCGATTCAGGCTCTGGTCCGTCCACGGCTGCATCGTCGCCGGCACCGCCCGTGTCCCGACCCTGTCTGCCGCCCGACTTCGGCACACCCGCGAGCACCGTCAACCCCTCGGGTGTCTCCTTGCCGCCTAGCCCGTCCTCGGTGTTGGAGCACGCAGTCGTTCAGGCTCTGCCCTGTGCTTTCACTGGCCTGGAGGTTCTGAACAACGACCCGACGTCGATGGCGGTGCATGTTGCTCCGTTGACCGACGTCGAGCGCGCCGCGATCGCCTCGGTCGCGGCGGCGTTCCCGAACTACAGGTTGGTCGGGGTACAGGCGAGCCAGTCGTACGCGGAAGCGGATGCTCAGATCACTGCCATCAACGCGGTTCTGCACCGCGACTCCACCGTGGGCATGGACATCGACGGCCACGTCACCGTCACCGTCTTCGGAGTCGCCGACAAGGACAAGGCCCAGCTCGAGGCCGCGATCATCAGGGCGAGCCAACAGGTCCCTGCGGGAGTACACGCCCTTCCGCCAATCGTGAACATCTCATCCGAACCTTCAGCGCTCTCGCAGTAACCAACTCGGAGAGATGACTAGGCCGTCCACAAGACGACCTGGAAGTGGCGGTCCGCTCAGAGTTCGTCGCGTCGCGCGTCTCGCTCGATCCGGCGCAGCAGCCACCAGTCACGGACCGAGCCTCGACCTGACCGCTCATCGAGCCAGTCGTCCCACCCAGGTTGGAGCAGCACACGGAGGACTCTCGGCAACACCGTCCGATGCGCCGTTCCCGTCGTCGTCGCCACACCCTGCTGACCATTCCCATCGGGTGGGGTGGACCGACGGACACAATGTGTGGGTGGCGAAGGTACTCAGCTGGCAAGAGCTATTGGTCGATGGGTACGAGCCACTGAAGAAGGCACAGCGAATCTTTCGACGTCTACCGAGTGACCCGCGCTGCAAGCTCTGTCAGAACCCGTTCGGTGGTGTTGGTGGACGGCTGTTCCGGATGGTGGGTCGCAAGCCGTCGCGCAAGAACCCGAGTGTGTGCCAGTCCTGCTTCGACCATCTGCCGACTGGCGGAATCGAGATCGACGTCGGTGTCCTGTTCGCCGACGTGCGGGCGTCCACGACAATGGGCGCAAGCACCACCGCGACCGAGTTCGCTGACCGGTTGAATCGCTTCTACGCGACGTCGACCCAGGCGGTGATCGAGCACGACGGGCTCGTTGACAAGCTGATCGGGGACGAAGTGATGGGCCTGTTCATTCCAGGCCTCGCGGGACCCGACTACCGCCGCCGAACCGCGCAGGCCGCGCTCGCTCTCGCGGCCGCGGTCGATGACGTGCCGGTCGGTGTCGCCGCCAACGTCGGGATCGCCTTCGTCGGGAACGTCGGCTCGGGCACGGTGGTGGACTTCACGGCCCTCGGTGATGCCGTCAACGTGGGCGCACGACTGCAGTCGCACGCCGCTCCCGGTGAGGTGGTGCTCGCCGACGAGCTGTATGCACTGGTCGAAGCGGCGCAGCCCGGCGCACGACGGGAGTCGATCACGGTGCGCGGCCGGGAGGAGCCCGTCGACGTCGCGGTGCTCACCATCCGTTGAGCCGACTATCACGTGACGTCAATAGGGCGACGGCGCGCGAGATGTCGACGTGATCGCGGTCAGAGGCGTGACCCGCTACTCGGACCAGGCCTTGAGCTTCTCGACGACTTCCGAGGGATTCGGAGCGAGCGGCGTGATCGACAGTGATGTGACGCCCGCTTCCTTGTACGCCGCGATGCGCTCCTTGATGTAGCCCTCCGGGCCGCACAGCGACGTCTTCTCGAGGAGATCGGCCGGCACCTTGGCCATCGCCTCTTCCTTCTTCCCCGACAGGTAGAGGTCCTGGATCTCGGCCGCTTCCTGGCCATAGCCGTAACGGGTGACGAGCGCGTTGTAGAAGTTCTGACCCTTCGCGCCCATTCCGCCGATGTACAGCGCGGCCATCATGCGTCCGAGGTCGCGAGCTCGCTGCGCGGCGTCCTTGTCGTCGGTGATGCAGACCACACCGCCCGCGCTGATCTCGAGCGGCGCGAGATCTGCACTGCGCTTCGCCTTGCCGGCGTCGAGGGCGCTGCCGAACACGTCCTTGGCCTTCTCGGGAACGAAGAACACCGGTAGCCAGCCGTCGGCGATCTCGGCGGTGAGGGCGACGTTCTTCTCACCGAGCGACGCGATGTAGATCGGGATCCGCGAGCGGACGGGATGGCCGATGATCTTCAGCGGCTTGCCCAGACCGGTTCCCTGACCCTCCGGCACGGGGATCGGATACAAGGGTCCCTCGTTCGTCAGCGGCGCCTCGCGCGCCCACACCTGGCGACAGATCGACACGATCTCACGTGTCCGGGCCAGCGGCTTGTCGTACACGACGCCGTGGAAACCTTCGATCACCTGCGGGCCGGACGCGCCGAGGCCGAGCACGCAACGACCGCCCGACAGGGCATCGATTCCCGCCGCGGTCATCGCCAGCAGCGTCGGCGTGCGCGTGTAGATCGGGAGGATCCCCGAGGCGATCTGTACGCGTTCGGTCTTGGCGGCGAGGTAGCCCATGTAGCTCACGCCGTCGTAGCCGTACGCCTCTGCGACCCACGCGATGTCGAGCCCGGCCTTCTCGAGCTCGGCCACCTGCTTCGCCGACTCCTCGAATCCTCCGGCGTAGCTGATCGGCATCGAGATCTGCATGGTCACACCCCCAAGACTTCGCGTCGGTTCTTGCTGCGTTCGATGAGATGCGCGGGCACGGCCACACCGTTCACCATCACGGACTCCCCTGCGGCAGCCGCGGGCGCGCTGTCGCCACCGTCGGCGGAGGCCGACGCGCTGGCGTCGACCAGATCCTCGCCCGACTCGCGGCGGCGGACGATCTCCGCCCACTCCTTCGGACGGGCGAGCAAGCGACGGTCGAGCGTGCCTCGCACGACGCCGTTCTCGAACCGCACCCAGTACCGGATCCAGGTCAAGCCCTCCGGGAAGATCACCTTGCCGGCGGTGCCCATCGGGATTCCGGGCATGTCCTCGGTGGCGACCACCCGTTCCTTGGGCTTCAGGAGCTCGGCAGTGGATTCCTTTTTCGGCATCGAACTGGGCACAGTAGTGGGGTGCCGACGGAGTCCCCCAACACGCCACTGCTGATCTTCGACGGCGACTGCGGGTTCTGCACGACGTCGGCCCAGTGGATCGAGCATCGGCTGCCGGCGACCGTGCACGTCGAGCCGTGGCAGCGCCTCGAGATCGCGAACTTCGGACTCACCGAACAGGACGTCACCACCGCGGCGTACTGGGTGGACGATCGGGGACGGACGTACCGAGGCGACGCGGCGATCGCCAAGTCACTCGTTGCCGCCGGTGGCGTGTGGAAGCCGATCGGCTGGCTGCTCCAGATCCCGCCGATCTCGTTGCTCGCCGCGATCGGCTACCGACTCGTCGCGAGGTACCGGTACAAGCTCCCGGGTGCCACCCCCGCCTGCAAGGTCCCGCAGGAGTAGCCGCTAATTCGCGGACAGGTCCATGTCGTGTGGGAGCCCGAGGACGCGTTCGCCGATGATGTTGCGCTGCACCTCGCCGGTTCCGCCGCCGATGGTGAGGGCGGGGCTGAACAGGAAGCCGTAGTACCACATGTCCGGCGTGGACCCGAGGGGTCCGGACGTCGACAACATCCCCGCCGAGCCGCAGAGATCGCGCGCCACCCGCATGATGTGCTGGCCGTGCTCGTCCGCCATCACCTTGCGGATCGACGCTTCCGGTCCGGGCTGCTCACCTCGGATGCGCGCCGAGATCGTGCGGAATCGA
>DASUCS010000017.1:0-27167 GCA_036275935.1 Acidimicrobiales bacterium | reverse complement strand
GGTCATGACCGAGCGTGCAAAAACGGCACAGTTTCTACGTGTAACTGAGTATCAAGAAGCGGCGCAAGCGAATGCGCAAGAAGAAGCACAAGAAGATGCTGAAGCGCACCCGTTGGCAGCGTCGCGCCGGCAAGTAGGCCTCGGTCAGCCCTCCCGCCACACCGCAGCGACGCGCTCGTAGTCGTCGATGCGGCCGCGGATGACATCGAGGCTGTCGGTCCAGAAGCCCTCGTCGCGCACGTCGATGCCGAACCGGGCGGCCAGTTCGGCGGCCTCGCCGAGACCGGTGGCCGACAGGAGATCGTCGTAGCCGAGACGGAACCGTTCGGGGTCGGCGGTGTACCGGGCGTACAGACCGATGCCGAACAACAGGCCGAACGTGTAGGGCCAGTTGTAATAGGCCATCCCGTAGTAGTGCGGCTTCACCGCCCACATGTACGGGTGCAGCTCGTCGGGGTCGAGCCCGTCGCCGTAGGTGGCCAGCTGCGCGTCGGTCATGAACTCGCAGAGCTCGTTGACCGACAGCGTCCGGTCGGCGCGCTCCTCGAACACGCGCTTCTCGAACAGGAAGCGGGAGTGGATGTCGACGACGACCTGCGCGGCGCCGGTGAGGTCCGTGTCGAGCAGCACGAGCTGGCGGGCGATGTCGCCCTCGGCCGCGGCGAGGCCGGACTGCACCAGGATGGTCTCGCAGAAGATGCTCGCGGTCTCGGCGAGCGCCATCGGCGTCTGGCGTTGCATCGCGGTGCGATGAGCCAGGTTGGTGTTGTGGTAGGCGTGCCCGAGCTCGTGGGCGAGCGTCGACACGCTGTCGAACGTGCCCGAGTAGTTGAGCAGCACGCGGCTCTCGTCGCCACGGACCGACATGCAGAACGCGCCACCGCGCTTTCCTTCATGCGCTTCCGCGTCGACCCAGCCGTCGGCAAACGCGCGGTCCGCGAGCGCGGCGAGTGCGGGGGAGTACGACGCGAACGCCTCGCGGACGTTGACGACGGCATCGTCCCATGAGCACTCGGAGGCGGACGGATCGCCGACGGGAGCGAACAGATCCCACCAGGGCAGCCCGCGGTCGCTGTGGCCGAGCACGTTCGCCTTGGTCCGAAGGTAGCGGCGGAAGTCGGGGAAGGAGTTGACGACTGCGGACTGCATGGCGTCGAGCGTCGTGCGATCGACGGCGTTGTAGTAGAGCGCCGGCGCGAGCGAGTCCTCCCAGCCGCGGCGACGGTTCACGGCGTTCGCCTCGCCCTTGATGCCGTTCATCGCGGCCGCGAGCGGTACTGACGCCGACTCCCACGCAACGAGCTCGGCGCGATACGCCGCTTCGCGCACCGTGGCGTCCGCGTCCATCGCGAGGTTGCGGATGACGGTGATGGCCAGCTCCTCGCCATTGACCGTTCCGGTGAGCCGCGCGCTCACATCGCCGTGCAGCTTGTTCCACGCCGCGCCACCGGTGAGGTTGAGCTCGGCCGCGAGACCTTCCTCGGCTTCGGTCATCTGGTGGGTCGCCGCGAACTCGGCCTTGTGCAGCGGCCACGCGTGGTCGGCGGCCACCTGGCTCTTCTCGATCAGTGCGTCGGCGCCGAGGCGGGCGACCCAGGCGGCGAAGCGCGTCGAGAGCGTGCGCAACGGCGCCAGTTGCGTCTGCATCTGGGAGTACAGCGCGGCGGCTCGATCCTGGTGGGCGTCCGTGGTGATGAAGCCGTAGAGGTACGCGTTGACCTGCCGGACGTCGTCTTGGAGCTCGTTCGTCTCGCGCACGACTTCTTCGAAGGCCTTGATCGTGTCGTCGTCGAGCTCGACCGGCTCGCCGTCGCGGACGTCGTGCGAGTCGTAGAGCGCGGTCAGGCGTGCCACGCCGGCGCCGATGGCCTCGTGCGCGCCGGCGAGCTCACGTGATTCGAGCGATGGATAGAACGGGGTGAGGTCCCAGCGGGGGAGCGACTCGGTGTTGGCAGTCGACATGGACCGCCATCTTGGTCGTTACTCGTAGCGGAGGGCGACGACCGGGTCGAGTTGCGAGGTGCGCCACGCCGGCACGGCGGCGCCGATCAGCACGCACACGGTTGCGAGAGCGCCGTAGAGGAACAGCGGAGCGAAATGCAGGGAGAACGGGATCGTGAGACCCGTCAGCACACCTGAGGCGAGCGAGAACCCGGCCAAGCCGAGGACCCCGCCGACGAAACCCGAGAACGTGCCCAGCGCGCCGAACAGTCCGGCTTCGACGAGAACCATGCGACCGAGATCGCCCGGCGGCATGCCCACGGCGGCGAGCAGTCCATGCTCGGCGCGACGCTGGACCGCGGCCAGCAGCAGCGTCGAGGTCGTCGCGATGAACGCCACCACCAACATGCCTCGAGCCAGCAACCAGAACGGATCCAGGAACGTCTTGAAGGACTCGGCGAATTCAGCCGTCAGCTGCTTCGTGTCCCACACCTTGAGGTTGTCGGCCAAGTGCGCGTCGAGGATCGTCCGCTCGAGCGCGGCGAGCGACACGCCCGGTGCGGGGGTGACGAACAGTCCGCTGACAGGGCGAGGTCCGATCAGCTGGTCGCGTAGCGCGATCGGCATCACGATCGAACGTCCGAGGTTGTCGGGCGAGTCCCAGATCCCGCCGACGACCATCGACACCGGGCCGGACCGTCCGGGAAGCTGCAACTGGCTGCCAGGACGTAGGTCGAGCGCGCGCGCCAGCCCCGGACCGACCATGACCTCCCCGCGGGCGATGGCGGTGGCGCCGTCGACTCCCTTGAACACGTCGAAGTCGGGCGGGGTGCCTTCGTAGGCGGACAGCCCGACCGGTCCGACGCCCGGGTAGTCCATCCCCAACCAGTAGTAGCGGTCGACGCGCGCGACGCCCGGGAGCTGCGCAATGGCCGCTTGGGTCGTCGGTGAGACCTTGGCGTCGATCGCGCCCGTGTTGTTTGGCGTCAGCGTGAGGACGGTCAAGCGTCCCGCGGCGTCGGCGTTCGCGAGCGTTCCGGCGCCCTTCTGCATTCCTGGAAAGACCCCGCTGAGGGTGAACGCCAGGCCGACGGCGATGCCGACTGCGGTGACGACGACGCCGGTGCGGCGGCCCTCCGGCAGGATGTTGGACACAGCGACGCGGGCCGGACCGCGTTGGAACACGCGCAACTTCTCGATCATGCGCACGAGAAGCGGCACGATCGCGGGCGCTAAGCGGAACGACGCGAACCAGATGACCAGAACGGCGACGTAGAGAGCCGTCGGCTGCCACGGCTCCATCCCGCCGTCGCGTGAGCCGCGCCACGCGATCACGAGCCCGACGACGCACAACGTGGCGTAGATGCCGGTGCGCCACACGCTCACCGTCGCGGAGCCGTCATGTCGGCGGGATCGATCGACGAGTTCGCCGGCGATGTCGAGGCGGGCCGCTCGCCGCGCCGGGATGAGCGCCGCGCCGACGCTGGCGATCAGACCGATCGCGATGCCGACCAAGAAGCTGCTCGCGGTGGCGTGGACGCCCAGGTGCAGCCCCGCCTGTTGTTCGGCATACGTGGAGAGGTTGTCGACGAACGGTCGTGCGGCGACGAGCCCCATGAAGATGCCGAGCACTCCGCCGGCCGCGCCGAGGATCGCCGCCTCAGCGAGCACACCGAAGGTGACCATTCGAGGTGTGCCGCCGATGGCCGCTTCGATCGCGAGCTCTCGACGCCGTTCCTCGAGCGAGAGCGTCATCGTGTTGAACACGAGCTGTCCGCCGACCACGAGCCCGAACAGGCTCAGCAGCAGCATCAGCGGCAGCAGTTGGTTGGACACGTACGAGACCGCGTTCGACGAATCCGTCGCGTCGAGCACCTTGTTCGCCGGGCCGACCGCGCTCGACAGCGCGGCCTTCACCGCGGTGGCCGAGGTCCCGGGCTTCGGCACGATGTAGATGGTGTCGAGGCCGTTCGGACGGAAGAACAAGGTCTGGGAGACGGGCAGCGGATACACCGCAACCAGCCCGCCGTTGAGCTGATCGAGGTCGTGACTGACCACGGCGTGGTCGAGCGGCCGATCGCCGACGTCCGTGCGCAAGACGCCCGCGGGACCGGCGGCGTCGCGCAGGGCCGTACCGACCAACGGCGGGTCGGTGTCCTTCGCAGCCGCGACCGCGTTCGGATCGCACCCGAACGAGCCGAAGATCGTCTGTGCACGGCAGTCCGCGCCGAGGACGGCGACCAACACGTCGTGCCCGTGACGGTTGTTGACCTGGGTGACGGTCAGCACGAGCGGCACCGCGGACTGCACGCCTTCGACATGCTCGACGGCGTCGAGCGTCGACATGTCGATGCCGCCGTGTTCGTAGCGGCTGACGACGCGCATGGTGGCGTTGCCGCCGATCGACGTGTTGTACGCGTCGAATGACTTGTCGAGACTCGAGCGGGCAACGAGCACTGCAACCGTGAGCGTCACGCCGGCCGCGATCGCGAGAACCGCGAGCGCGACACGCACCGGCTGGCGACGGAGCTGACGCAGATGCATCAGCCGCAGTGCGTTCATCCGAGCACTCCGTCGGCCATGGTGAGCACGCGGTCGGCGTGACCGGCGATCACGGGATCGTGCGTGACGAGCAGCATGCCGACGCCGGCGTCGCGGACGCGCGACACGAGAAGGTTTATGACGTCATCGGCGGTGGAGCTGTCGAGGTTGCCCGTCGGCTCGTCGGCGAGCACGAGGATCGGATCGGCCACCAGCGCGCGGGCGATGGCCGCTCGCTGCAGTTCGCCGCCGGACAGTTCGCTCGGCAAGTGCTCGCCCCGTCCGTACAAGCCCACCTCGGCGAGCAAGGCGCGTGCCTTGGCGCGAGCTTCTTTGCGGCTCACGCGATCGAGGAGCAGCGGCATCGACACGTTGTCGATCACGTCGAGCCCCGGCAACAGATGGAAGGCCTGGAACACGAAGCCCACTTGACGGCGGCGGGCGATGGCGCGGTTGCGTGCGCCCATGGCCGACAGCGGGCTTCCCTCGATGCGGACCTCGCCTCGTTGCGGCATCGCCAACCCGCCGGCGAGGTGCAGCAGCGTCGACTTCCCGGATCCACTGCGCCCGACGACGGCGACGATCTCGCCGCGTCGCACCGCTACGGAGGCACCGCGCAGCACGGGAACGACGCTTCCTCCGAGCTCGTACGTGTGCTCGACGCCGTCGACCTCGAGCACCAACGGTCGTGTCGCATCTTGCACTGCGCGCGTGCGCGCGGGATCGGTCGTCGTCGCAGCCATTGCCCCCCAGCTCCCTCAACTCGACTGGGATCATCTATGCGCCAGTTGGGCTCGACGCGCAAGGACTAGTCAGGTGACTCCTGTCATGCCGAGCGACCGCGGTCACGTCCGGTCTGACTGTCACACCGACTCGTCAGAATGGTGGCACTTCCCCGTGGATCGATGGGGAGGTCACGTGCTCGAGGAGATGAAGAAGTGCAGTCGATGTGGCGAGACGAAGCCGCTGAGCGAGTTCAATCGAAAGGATCGCGGACGGCGCCAGCCCTACTGCCGTAGCTGCAACTCCGCGTATCTCAAAGCGCACTATCTCGCGAATCGCGACTACTACGTGCGGAAGGCGGCGAAGAGCAAGCGCCTGGCGAAGATCAACGCGATCACTTACATCTGGCACTACTTCGAGACGCATCCGTGCGTGGACTGCGGCGAGAACGATCCGGTTGTCTTGCAGTTCGACCACGTCCGCGGAACGAAGGTCGCGAGCATCGCGAGCATGGTTGGTCCCGGATTCTCCCTCGAGAAGATCGAAGCCGAGATCGAGAAGTGCGAGGTACGGTGCGCCAACTGCCACTTCCGTAAGACCGCCCGTGAGCTCGGGTGGTATCGGTATATGCAGTGACCCTTCGGGGGTCGTCCAATCGGCAGGACACGTGGTTTTGGTCCACGGAACGAGGGTTCGATTCCTTCCCCCCGAGCAAACGTCATCACCTCGTCACGCCGGTGTGATGGATGTTCGGGTGCCCCGGGCGGTAGAACCACTGTCGATGTCCGAACGCGCACTCCATGCCGTGGTGCTCGCTGCCGGGGAAGGCACCCGCATGCGCTCCACCAGGCCCAAGCCGCTGCACCTGCTGTGTGGTCGGGCGATGGTGCTGTACGTGCTGGATGCACTGGCCGAGTGTGAGGTCGACAAGGCCGTCGTGGTCGTCGGCCATGGCGCCGAGCGCGTCACGAAGAAGCTGCAGGATGAAGCGGGCGGGCTCGAGCTCGAGTTCGTCGAGCAGCACGTGCAACGGGGCACGGGCGACGCCACGAGCGTGGGGCTGACGGCGTTCCTCGACGACGATGACGACGACGACGTGATCGTGATGCCGGGCGACACGCCGTTGTTGCGAGCCTCGACGATCGCCCGTCTCGTGCGCGAGCACCGTCTGTCCGAAGCGGCGTGCACGATCCTCACCGCGACGTCCGACGACGCGACCGGCTACGGCCGCATAGTGCGAGGCAAGGACGAGCGCGTCGAGCGCATCGTCGAAGAGCGCGACGCGAACGACGAGATCCGTCAGATCACCGAGTGGAACACGTCGATCTACTGCTTCCGGCGCAGCTTGCTCGCACCCGCGTTGCGGCGCGTGACGCCCGACAACGATCAGGGCGAGTACTACCTCACCGACGTCGTCGAGGTGCTGCGCGAAGCGGGCTACTCGATCGCTGCGGTCGTCGCGCCTGACGACAACGAGCCGCAAGGCATCAACGATCGCCGCCAGCTCGCGAGCGCGGAAGCGGAGCTGCGCCGCCGGATCAACGACTCGTGGCTCGGCGCGGGTGTGACGATGGTCGATCCCGCGCGCACGTACATCGACTCGACCGTGCGCCTCGCGCCCGACGTCACGATCTTCCCCGGGACGCTTCTCCAGGGCGCGACGGTCGTCGGCGAAGGGGTCGAGCTCGGGCCGGAGACCCGGCTGGTCGACTGCACGGTGGGCGACGGGGCCACGGTCGAGCGGACCGTCGGGCGCCTCGCGGACATCGGTGCCGGCGCGGTCGTCGGCCCGTACGCCGTGCTCGAACCCGGCTCCAATGTGGTGCCCGGCACCCGAACGGGCCCGTTCTACACTGCAACTGCGGAGGAGTCGGGTCCCTAAGAGAGGCGTTGCGCGCGATGGAGCTGGTCACACACAAGACGTTGCGGCTCTATTCCGGGCGCTCACATCCGAAGCTCGCGGAGGACATCGCCTCGCACCTCGGCGTCCCGCTCGGCGAGGCCAACGTGCGAGCCTTCCCGAACGGGGAGACCCACTGCCAGTACGGCGAGAACGTCCGCGGTGCCGACGTCTTCATCATCCAGACGCACTGCGGCAACGTGAACGACTCGATCATGGAGCAGCTGATCATGATCGACGCCGCCAAGCGAGCGTCGGCCAAGCGCTTCACCGCCGTGTGCCCGCTGTACGGCTACGCCCGCCAGGACCGCAAGGCCGAAGGGCGCGAACCCATCGCGGCGAAGCTCGTCGCCGATCTCCTGACAGTGGCCGGTGCGAGCCGCATGCTCAGCGTCGACTTGCACTCAGGTCAGATCCAGGGCTTCTTCGACAAGCCGGTCGACCATCTCACCGCCATGCCCGTGTTGCTCGACTACCTCGAGCGTGAATGCAGTGGCGACGTCGTGGTGGTTTCTCCCGACGCCGGCCGCGTGAAGGTGGCCGAGCGCTACAGCCAGCACATCGGCGCCGACCTTGCCTTCGTGCACAAGCGCCACATCAAGGGGAAGTCCGACGAGGTCGAGGCGCGGGGCGTGATCGGCGACGTCGACGGCCGGCGTTGCGTGATCATCGATGACCGCATCGACACTGCGGGCACGATCGTCGCCGCCGCCGACATCCTCACCGACTGCGGTGCGACCGAGGTCTGGGCGATGGCTACCCATGGCCTGCTCGCCGATCCTGCCGTCGACAGGCTCAAGAACTCTGTGATCTCACGGGTCGTCATCACCGACACCGTGCCGGTGACGTCGGACAAGCAGATGGACAAGCTCGAGGTGCTCTCGGTCGCCAGCATCATCGCCGACGCGATCGATGCGGTCTTCGAGGACAAGTCGCTGAGCGAGCTGTTCGGCGGCGAGAACTACGCCTGATCCGTAGGTTCGTCCGGCTCGGGCGGCTCGACGGCCTCCGGCGGAACAACCGGAACGGGTGGCTTCTGCTTCTTCGGACGGAGCACGACGCGGATCACGTTCCCGATCCCTACAACCGCGAGCACGAGGCCGGCCCACCCGAGCCACGCGCGTGAAGGAGAGTCGCCCTCACTCGTGTCGCTCGACGACGAGCTGCTCGAGGCGGGAGCTGTCGTGGTCGTCGACGTGCTCGTGGTCGTCGGCTTCGTGGTGGTGGTGGTCGATGTGGTCGTCGTGGTGGGCAGCGCCGTTGTGGTCGTCGCGACGGTCGAGGTCGTCGTGGGCGCGGTCGTCGACGGTGGTGGCGGCGCGGTGGTCGTCGGTGTCCCGCTGATCACGATCACGCCCGGCGCGCCGTTCTGATCGACTTGGTACTCGGAGCGGCCGCCCTGACCGCCGGTCTGGAACGGGCCGAACGTGTCGCTGCGGGTGTGGGGTTGGATCGTGGTGCCGCGCTGCTGTCCTGCCGCCCAGATCGCGTGGGGCACGTCATCATCGTTCACGAACGTGACGGTGTCGCCGTCGTTGATCGTGAGCTGCTGGGGATTCGGTGCACCGTTGACGATGTGCACCTCGGCGGGCGCGGCGGTGGGCGCAGCCGCGGACGCGCGAGCCGGCGACGAGCCGACCGCGGTCGCGATCAAGAAACAGACGACGATTGCCTTGCGCACGGACCTGGTTTCAGACGGACAGCGCGGGGTGCCGCTCTCTCCACGGCAGCGACGCCTCGAGCTGCGAGCCCAACTGGAGGAGCAGATCTTCCCTCCACGGTGGCGCGACGAGTTGCACCCCCACCGGCAAGCCGCTCTCGGCCTGGTGCACCGGCAGCGAGATCGCCGGCAGGCCGGTCACGTTGAAGATCGACGTGAACACGGCCATCGGATAGCAGTTGAGGAGCCCGGCCGTGGGATCACCATCGGCTCCTCGCCAGCTGCCGACCTCGGGCGGCTGGACGGCCATCGTCGGCGTGACCAGCACATCGAAGTCCCGCCCGAACGGCTCGATGATCGCGCGCGCCATGCGTTGCGTCTCTCGGACTGCCGATGCGAACTCGAGTGAGTTGACCCGTCGCGCCTCGGCGCGAAGTGCGGCGTTGAGCGGCTCGATCGCATCCCAGTCGTCCATCGGGGACCACACCGAGCCCGTGTTCCAGATCATGATGAACCGCGCGACGAAGTCATTCATCTCCGGTATCTCGAGGCTCGTCTCGACCACCGTGTGACCCGCCGCCTCGAGCGCGCGAACCGTCCTAATGACCGCGGCGACGCACTCCGGGTCGACTGGAAGGCCGAGCGGCGCGTCCGCCGTGTACGCGACGCGCAAACGAGGCGGATCCATCGCCGCCAACTCGGCGTACGAACGCGAGTGACGGGGCGCGGAGAAGAACACAAGCGGATCGACGACGTCGAGCACGTCGTACACGGCGGCTGTGTCGGCGACGGTGCGCGTCACGACGCCTTCACACACGAAGCCCTCGATCTCGATGAACTCGTTGGGGACGCGGCCGCGCCCGCCTTTCAGCCCCACGAGGCCCGTGCACGATGCCGGGATGCGAATCGAACCGCCGCCGTCGTTGGCGTGTCCGAGCGGTGCCATGCCCGCGGCGACCGCTGCCGCCGACCCGCCGCTCGACCCACCGGGCGTGTGCTGCGGGTTCCACGGGTTGCGGGTGATGCCGTGCGCGTCGCTCTCCGTGTAGGAGATCGTGCCGAACTCCGGCGAGTTGGTCACGCCGAGCAACACGAACCCGGCATCGACGAACCGATCGACGATCGGGTCGGATACCGGACGTGGCGCTCGGTTCGCGCCACGCGACCCGTAGGTGCACGGCCACCCCGCAACGGGATTGAGGTTCTTGATCGGAACAGGAACGCCGACGAACGGCTCGAGCTCGTCGGCAGGCGTGCTCATGACGTGCTGCTCGGCCCGTTTCGCCGCGTCCCGCACGTCGTCGTCGGCGCGGTGCGCAAACGTGTTGAGCGCCGGTTCGAGCGCCTCGATGCGCTCGAGATAGAAGTCGGCCACTTCGACCGGACTCACGTCTTTGGAACGAATCGCCGCGGCGACGTCGAGCGCTGAGCTGAACGGATCCACGACGCGACCTTACGAGGGCCGCGCGAGCAGCGCGTCCAGCTTCGCTTCGAGCCGCTGTACGTCGGCCTTCGTGGCGTTCTCCTCCTCATCTTTCAACGTCACGATGATCGATCCGCTCGGCTCGAGGACGGCCTCTGCGACCTCGTCGACGTCGTTCGCGCCCTGATGCCGGATCGCCTGTACGACATCCTCCTCGCGCAGGCCGACGTGCCGGATGGCGGCGTGGTCCAGCCGGCCGTCACGAACGAGGGTCGTCGGCGTGCCCTCGAACAAGCGCACTGCGACCGCGTTGCGCCGCACGAGCCGCACGACGATCGAGTTGCCGACGACGAGGATGGCAGCGCCGAGCACCCCGCCGGCGAGCGAATTGTCCTCGCCGATGATCGCGTTCTGCACGACGTTCGACAGCAGGAGCAGGACCACGAAGTCGAACGAATTCAGCTGGGCCAGGTCGCGCTTTCCGGCCAATCGCAACAACAGCAGGATGCCGATGTACACGGCGACGGTTCGGATCGCCTTCTCCACGATCGGTATGCCCATCGTGAACAAGTCGTTGCTGATGCTGGCGAGGTGCACCTGCGCCTCCTTTGGCGGGTCCCTGGGAGCCGCCGGTAGCATCGCGCCTTCCATTACAACCTCTTGCGCTCCGGCGCGATCTCTGAAGTAGGAGCTTCCGATGGCTGAGATCACCCTTCCGGCCCACAGCGGCCGCACCACCGGCACCCGACCGAGCAAGCGCCTGCGGGCCGAGGGCAAGGTCCCCGGCACCGTCTACGGGCTCGGGAGTGACGCAGTGTCGGTGAGCGTGGACTGGCGTGAGCTGCGCCATGCCCTCACCACCGAGGCGGGCATGAACGCGCTGATCAACCTCGAGATCGACGGTCACGCCAGTGAGCTCACGATCGTCAAGGAGATGCAGCGCCACCCCATCAAGCGCAGCGTGCTGCACGTCGACTTCCTGCGCATCGACCGCGACGTCGCGATCGAAGTCGAGGTCCCGATCACGATGGAGGGCGAGGCCGAGCAGGTCATGCGTGAGGGCGGCCTCGTCGAGCAAGCCCTGTTCCACCTCACGGTGAAGGCGAAGCCCGGCTCGATCCCGAACGAGCTCACCATCGACATCAGCTCGCTCACCATCGGCGAGTCGCTGCGCGTCAGCGACCTCGCGCTGCCGCCCGGCGTCGAGACGGACGTCGACCCCGAAGAAGCTGTGGCCATCGGCCAGGCCCCGCAGGCCGTCGAGCTTCCGGAAGAGGAAGCGGCCGAGGGCGAAGAGGGCGAGGAAGGTGCCGAGGGCGAGGGCGCGCCGGAAGGCGAAGGCGAAGCCCCGACCGAGGCGCCGTCCGAGGGCGGCGGCGAGGAGTAGGCGCTGCCGGCCGAGCATCTCATCGTCGGTCTGGGAAACCCGGGCGCCGAGTACGAGCGCAGCCGCCACAACTGCGGCGCCGAGACAGTGGCGCTGCTGGCTCGCCGCCACGGTGGCGAGCTCAAACGCGATCGACAGGCCAGAGCACTGAGTGGCGAGGTCGCGATCGACGGCACCCGTGTCGCGCTCGCGTGGCCGCAGACCTACTACAACGACTCGGGCCTGTCGGTGGTCGCGCTCGCCAAGCGTTACAAGCTGCTCGACGACGTCGAGCGGATCACGGTCGTGCACGACGAGCTCGACCTCGGGCCTGGGCGCCTGAAGGTGAAGCTCGGCGGCGGGCTTGCGGGCAACAACGGGCTGCGATCGATCAAGGCGCACCTGCACTCGGACGGGTTCGCGCGCGTGCGCATCGGCGTCGGCAAGCCGTCACATCGCTTGCAGGGCGCCGATCACGTGCTGCGCCGGCCCGGCAAATCGGAACGCACCGAGCTCGACGCGGTCATCGAACGCGCCGCAGACGCAGTCGAGATGATCGTGCGCGACGGCGTCGAGGCGGCGATGGGTCTCTACAACCAGATGCCCGAACCGGAGTGACTAACCGGCCGGGTTCGGTACGGGTCCTGCGGAGCTGCACAGCGCGGTGACCCCGTCGACGTTGTGCGACTTCGGCAACGACGGCGGCGTCAGGAACGCGGGCGAGTTGTCGAAGTCGAGCGAGTCGAGCAGGTTGTCGGCGTTCGCGTCACGGGCCGTCAGCGCGGGCAGGTTGAACTTCGTCTCGACGAGCTTGAGGATCGAGGTGTGGTCGTGCACGACGTGTGAGACGTAGTCGCGCTTCGCATAGGGCGACACGATCGCGGCGGGAACGCGGAAGCCGTAGCGGGTGTAGTCACCGGGGGCGTCACTCGCGCCCAGCATCGGCGGGATGTTGTCCGGTGCGATTGCGACGGGCGGCGGCACGTGGTCGTAGTAGCCGCCGTGCTCGTCGTAGCACCAGATCAGCAGCGTCTTCTCCCACTTCGGTCCGTGCATGACCGCGTCGACGACGCTCGACGTGAACTTCTCACCGAGCGTGATGTCCTCGCTGTTCTCTTCGCTCGTGTGGTCGTAGTCCGGCTCGACGAGACAGAACGCCGGCAGGTTCCCGGCGGCGGCGTCGGCGAAGAACTGTTCGACCTTGACGGCCTTGTCGCTGTTCGCTTGGAAGAACGGCAGCGCCAAGCCGACCGTCGGCAGGCTCGTGTAGTAGTCCTTCCACGGGATCGTGTGCTTGTTGAGCTGGTGGAAGATCGTGCCGTTCGGCGGCTGCGGTCCACTGGTGACGAAGTCGAGGTTGTTGTTGATCGTGCCCCAGGCGGTGCCGGCGATGAGGAAGCGTCGGTTCGGGAACGTCTGCGCGAGACACGAGCCGAACCACCGGTCGCACACAGGAAACGTGTTCGCGAGCGCGTAGTAGAAGGGGATGTCGTCGCCCGCCCAGTAGCCCATCGCCACCGGGCCACTGTCGCTCTGCACGAAGCCGCTGTTCGTTCCGTCGGCGTACTGCTTGTGGCTCGCGCTCCAGGCCTGTGAGGGCTGCCGCGGCAACTGGCAGGTGTTCGCCATGTGGAACGCCTTCAACGCCTGACCGTTGGCGTCGGGGTTCGAGTTCGTCGGCTTGCCGTCGGTGCCGAGCGTGAAGCCGTCGGCCCGTCCGAGCATGCCGAGGTAGTTGTCGTAGCTGTGGTTCTCCATCATCACCACCACGATGTGGTCGATCTGCGGTAGCAGGTCGACGCCCTCGGGCTTCGACGGGTCGGGCCGATCGCCCGCGGCGCGCACCACGGTGGTCGTCGTGGTGGACGCCGCCGATGACGACGACGCCGCACCACCCGATGGCTTGCGATCCGAGGTGCAGGCGTGCAGTGCATACGTCGCCGCACCTGCGCCGAGCCCGGTCAGGAACGTTCTGCGGGAGAGCACCCGCCGAAGCTACGACGCGAGGCGGTAGAAGCGGAAGGACATGTGCTCGATCGGGAGCACGTCGACCGACGTGAACCCCGCCTCGTGGGCGTACCTCTCCAGCGTCGCGGTGCGCATGACGGTGCCGGTGCCCACGCCGTCCTCCTCGCTGCGACCGACGAGCAGGCAGTGCAAGGTGCTCGCCGCATAGAAGAGGTGCTGCATCGGATCGGGATCGTTCGCCGTCAGCTCGTCCGCGGCGCGCTCGTCGACGATGAACACAGTGCCGCCGGGCGCGACCATCGAACGCATCGCCCGGAGTGCTTCGACGGGACGAGGGAGATCGTGGAGCGCCTCGAAGCAGCAGACGAGGTCGTAGGTCCCGGCCGGTGCGTCCGCCGCGTCACGAACGGCGAACTGCAGACGGTCGGAGAGTCCCTCGGCGGCAGCGTTTCGTGCGGCGTCGGCGATCGAAGCCTCGTCGAGGTCGTAGCCGTCGACCGTCACCGCGGGGAAGGCGCGTCCGAAGGCGATCGAGGACCAACCGCACCCGCACGCGACGTCGGCCACGCGCGCGCCGCGCTCGAGTGCGGCCACCACGTCCGGCATCGCGGGTAGCCACTCGGATGCGAGCAGGTTGACGAACTGCGGACGATTCGCGCCCGCTTGGAACTCACGGACACCGTCGCCATAGGCGCCGAACGTGAGACCGGTACCGGCGCGGTAGGCGGCGACGACGTCGTCGAAGCGTTCCGGTGCGGCCACGGCGAGCTTCGCCATCGGCGCGACGTGCGCCAGGCTCTCGGGGTCGAGCAGGCACGCCGCGGTCGCGATCGGCAGGCTGAAGACGCGGTCGTCGGCATCGCCACCGCGCACAGGGTCGGCGTCGATGGCGACGAGTCCGGCCGTGGCCTGCTGCTCGAGCCACTCGCGCGCGTACCGAGCGTCGATGCCGGCGCGCTTTGCCAGCTCTGTCGGCGTCGCCGGGCCGCTGGCCAGAGCGTCGTACAAGCCGAGACGCACACCCAGCTCGACCGTCAGCAGCTCGAGCGCGCCGATTGCCGCCATCGCGACCTTCTCGGCCAACGCTCCGATCTGTTCCTCCACCGAATCCGTGACTACTGCCATGGTGTTCTCCTTTGGTCGGAACGGTGGCGCCAGATCGAAGGTGGCGATGCCAGGTCACGGCTACCGTCAGTCGTCGGTGGGATCGGACGCGTTGCGCGCCGCGGTTGAAAGTGCGTTGAGCGGCCGCGGGTCTCTCGTATTCGTCACCGGCGAGCCGGGGATCGGGAAGACCACTTCGGCGCAGGATGCGGCGGCAGAGGCGTCCGCTGCCGGCGCTGAAGTGCTCTGGGCCGCTTGCTGGCAGGACGACACAACTGCGCACGCGCCGTGGCGCTCGGTGCTCACGGCGATCGGCGATGTCGGCGAAGCGGCGCTCGCGGCGCTGTCGGGAACCGACGACCTCGATCCCACGGCCGCCGGAGCGGCTCGGGCGGGCGCATATGCGCGTGTCGTCGACGCGCTCGCGGCCGAGTCGCGCCGACGCCCGCTCGTAGTGGTACTCGACGACCTGCACTGGGCCGACGACGGGACCGTTCGGTTGCTCGGGGCGCTACGCGGCGCGCTTGCCGCGTCCTCGCTGCTCGCCGTCGGCACCTACCGCGACAACGAGGTCCCTTTGGACTCGCCGCTGGCCATGCTCGCTGCCGCCGCGGACCGCATCGCGCTGACGCCGTTCGCCCCCCGCGCCGTTGCGGACCTCATTGCAGGACTCATTGGTCGCGAGCCGGACGAGGGAACCGTGGCGGACGTGCTGCGACGTACGGGTGGCAATCCGTTCCTCGTCCTGCAGGTCGCACGGTTGCTCAGCACCGAGCACGGTGATGTGCTCCCGGCGGGCGCGCGTGACGTGCTGCTCCGGCGCCTCGATGCGCTGCCCGCTGACGTGCGAACGACGCTCGAGGCAGCCGCGGTGCTCGGCGGCTCGTTCGGGCCGAGCACGATCGGCCGGATCTTGTCGTGGTCCGCAGAGAACGTCCTGGGCCAACTCGACGTCTCGACCGGAGCTCGCATCACCCGTTCCTCTGGTACTCCCGGCGAATGGGAGTTCGTCCACGACCTGTTCCGCCAAGCCGCCCTCGACTCCTTGCCGAGTGCTCGTCGGTCCGAACTGCATCGCATCATCGCCGGGGTACTCATCGACGACGAGGCGAACGCGGCCACGATTGCTCACCACGCGCTCGGTGCCGCGGTCGGACCCGATGTCGACGCCGCGGAGTGGGCACTGCGCGCCGCGGCCGACGATCTCGATGCTTTCGCGTGGGACAACGCGTCTGCATATGCGGAACACGCGCTGGCCGTGTTGCCGAGCGGTGCTGATGCAGATCCGCTCCGAGCGGAGGCATGGCTGGTCTTCGGGCAAGCACGCCTGTTGTCGGGCGACCGCGACCGGGCCGTCGCCGCGTTCAGCACCGCCGCCGCGCTCGGTCGATCACTCGACGCCCCCGAAGTGCTGGCCCGCGCTGCGCTGGGCTTTGCGGCGGATCTCGGCGGGTTCGAGGTCACGCTGTTCGACCAGCGCCAGATCGACTTGCTCGAAGACGCGGCGACCGCCCTCGCTTTGAAGGGTGATCCGACGCTCCGCGCCCGCGTGCTCGCTCGACTGTCGGTGGCGTTGTCCTTCGCCGCGCCGACTGAGCGTCGGCTGGCGTTGGCCGAGCAAGCCGTCGCGCTCGCGCGCTCGGCCGGCGATCCGTCGGTGCTCGCCCACGCGCTGGCGGCCCACTGCGATGCCATTGCGGGGCCGGACGACATCGAGCGCCGCCAGGTAGAAGCCGCTGAGATCATCGAACTCGCCGTGACCGCCGGGGACCGCGGGACCGAGTTGCTCGGCCGACGCCTTCGGTTCGTCGCTCTGCTCGAAGCCGCCGACGTGGTCAGCGCGCACGCGGAGATGAGCGCATTCGCACGGCGCGCCGCCGAGGTCGGCAACCCGCTGTACAGCTGGTACGTGCCACTGTGGCGCGGCATGTGGGCGCTGGCGGCCGGCGATGTGGTCGGTGCCGAAGAAGCAAGTGACGAAGTGGCCCGCATCGGCCTTCGAGCGGGAAGCAGCAACGCCCCGATGCTGGCGACGGTGTTACGTGCGGAGATGCTGTTCCAGTCGGCGCGCTTCGACGAGATGGTGCCGCTCACCGAGCAGATCTCGCTCGTGATGGGTGAGCTGGCGGACTCACCGCAGGCGGTCGGGAACATGTCCCGTCTCCTCCACGCGATCGGCCGTCGGGTGGAAGCCGTTGCGCTCCTCGACCGACTGCAGTCAACTGGCTTGGAGACGATCCCGCTCGACGCCGAGTGGCTACCCGCGATCGCGACCGTCGTCGACGCCGCCCGCATGCTCGATCATCCGATCCTCGAACGCGCGGTGGACGTGGCACGGGGCTCTTCCGACTGCTTCGCCATCGAAGGCATCGGCGGTGTGCTGCACGGTTCGATCGCTCGCTTCGTCGCCGATGGGCTGGTGGCGTTGGGACGCCGCGAAGAGGCTGTTCCGTACGCTCGTCGCGCGCTCGAATCGAATCGTGCGGCGGGTGCGCTGCTGGCGGCCCACGCGCAGCGGACACTTGCATCGGCACTCGTGGACGACGACGAGGCGCGTGAACTCCATGCAACGGCCGATGCGACGTTCCGCGGGCTGGGGCTGCACCACTTCGTGCGGTCCGATTCCGGGCAACCGGACAGACCGGTCGGTGATGCGGAGCTGTGTCGCCGCGGCGACGTGTGGCACGTGTCCTTCGCCGGAACCTCGACGATTGTCAAGCACAGCAAAGGCATGCAGGACCTCGCGACGCTGCTCGCTCGGCCCCGCCACGAGGTGCACGTCACCGAGCTGGAGGCCTTGCCTCCCGCGGTCGCCGCCGCGGCACGCGGCTCGAGCCGACATGAAGCGTTGGACCGACAGGCCGTCGCCGCATATCGCGCCCGGCTGGCGGAGCTCGACGAAGATTTGGCCGACGCGGAATCCGCCAACGACATCGTGCGCGCCGAACGAACTCGTTCGGAGCGCGACTTCCTGCTCGACGAGCTGTCGTCGTCGATCGGCCTCGGTGGCCGGGCGCGCTCGAGTGGGCCCGATCCCGTCGAGCGGCTGCGCAAGGCGGTGACCGCCCGCGTGCGCGACGCCATCCGGCGGATCGAAACCGCGCACCCTGAGCTGAGCAGGCACCTGTCGAACTCCGTCCGGACCGGGACGTATTGCTCGTATCAGCCCGAACGTCCCGTCGTCTGGCACTGCGAGCCGCGATCTGGCGCCTGATCGGTGTGAGCACGATCACCGACTCCGACACCCTGACCGACCGGGCGGCACGGAACATGGCCGACCGCAACCGCCACCACGCGGCCAGCACCGGCCGTGCCTGCGACGCCGATGAAACGCTGGTGGTCACGCGTCTCGGCGAGCGAGGCATGTTCATGAACGTCGCCGTGGTGTTGCGCGCATCGGTCGATTGGGACGCCGTGCTGAGCCGCGTTGAGGTCGTCGTGCCGACCGGTGTCACGGCCACTCTGGTGAGCCCGTTCGCCACTCCCGATCTCGAGAACCGCGGCTGGCATCTCGTCGGACACCCGCCGTTGATGGCGCGACTGCCGGGCGCAGTGCCGCCGCCCGCGATGCCTGCGGAACTGCGGATCCACGAGGTGGTCGATCAGCCCGGCCTGGAAGTGTTCGAGCGGACGCTGGTCGATGCGTACCCGATGCCCGACCTTCAGCCGTATCGATGGGGGCGGTTCTACGACGAACGGGTGCTCGGCGGACCGACGCGCCTCTGGATCGGATTCGTCGACGGACAGCCCGTGGCAACGTCGGCCGCCCACGTCGCTGCCGGCGTCAACAACGTCGAGATGATCGCCACCGTCGCCGGGTGTCGCGGCCGCGGTTACGGAGCGGCGCTCACTTGGGCCGCCACCACCGCCGACCCGTCACTCCCGTCGATCCTCATCGCCAGCGACCTGGGACGCCCTGTGTACGAACGCCTCGGTTACACCGCGCTCAGCCGGTGGACCATTTGGATGCGACCGTAGGGAATAGCCCCGAAGCCGGATGCGCTGACAGTCGTCGTGACTGAACGCGATGACTGGAACAAGAAGATCGTCGAGGAGTTCCGGACGAATGCCGGCGTTGTCGGCGGACCGTTCGAAGGTGTACCGATCCTCCTGTTGCACCACCGAGGAGCCAAGACCGGGACTGAGCGCGTCAACCCACTCGCGTACCGCCGCGATGGTGACAACTACGTGATCTTCGCGTCGAAGGGTGGCGCGCCGACGAATCCCGACTGGTATCACAACCTGCGCGCCAACCCGGACGTCGACATCGAGGTCGGAACGGACGCGCTGAAGGCGCGGGCACGAGTCGCCGAAGGTGACGAACGTGAACGGCTCTGGTCGGTGCAGAAGCAGGACGTGCCGGCGTTCGCCGGCTACGAGGAGAAGACCGATCGTCAGATCCCGGTCGTCGTCCTCGAACCGGTGAGCTGACTGCGCGGAGTGCCGCGTACCATCCTCGCGATGGGAGCGGTGTTGCGGGAGATCATCATCGATTGCCTCGACCCGTCGGCCGTCGCGGCCTTCTGGTCGAAGGTTCTCGATTGGAAGGTGCAGGAGGCCGAGGGCGGCTACTTCTGGATGTCCGAGTCGGGTCAGCCGTTCCCGGATGTCCTGCTGGTGTTCGTTCCGGTGCCCGAGTCCAAGACCGTGAAGAACCGCATCCACCTCGACGTGAGCCCGATCGGATGCGACCGCGACGAAGAGGTCGAGCGGATCATCGGCCTCGGCGCGACGCGTGCCGACGTGGGGCAGGGCGAGCAGCCGTGGGTTGTGCTCGCCGACCCCGAAGGCAACGAGTTCTGCGTGCTCGGCCGAAGGGTCGACGCCTGAGCGCGCCAGCGGCCGCCGTCGACGACGTCGACCGGCCGTGACCTCGTGACGGACATCGTTCGCTCAGCCCTTGCCGACGATCCGACCATCGACATCACGACCACCGGCCGTCGTTCGGGTCAGCCGCGCCGTATCGAGATCTGGATGATGGTGGTCGACGATCGCTTCTTCATCACCGGCACGCCGGGACCTCGAGACTGGCTCGCCAACCTGCGCGCGCATCCGGAGCTCGTCGTGCATCTGAGGGGTGCGGCCGATCTTCCCGCAGTCGCGATCGAGGTGGTGGACGAACCCACCCGGCGACGGGTGCTCGAGCACCTCAGGGCATCCTGGTACCGCGGGCAGGTTTCGATCGACGAGTTGGTCGCAACGGCTCCGATGGTGGAGGTCAGGTTCGTGTGAGGCGCGAGCCGACGCGGTGCAAGGTGCCGTCGACGTCCACGAACGCGAACTCGCGCAATCCGTACTCGGCATCGAACGGCTCGCGGAAGCGACCCTCGACGCCCGACGCCTTCCACTCGTCGTACACCGCATTCGCATCGGACACGTAGAGGTACACGACCGAGGCGGTGCGCTTCGGGTCGTGCTCGTCCCATTGCGTGATGTGGAGTGAGACGCCTTCGCGCTCGGCGTACCCGTACTGGTCTTCACCGTCGTAGCTGTGCACGTCGAAGCCGAGCAGGCGGTACCGGTCGAGGGCGGCGTCGAGATCGAGCACAGGGATCACGGGCGCGACGCTGATGAACGTCATGACGTCAACCTACGGTCACGCGAGCGCGTCACGCATGCGCGCGAGCTCGCCTGGGATGTCGGGACCCGCGGGCTGATAGGCGATCTCCGTAGCGCCTGCCGACTCGAGGGAGGTCGCTTTGGCTCGCAGCTCCTCTGGTGTGCCGGTGAAGGAGATCGCGGTCATCAGTGCCGCACCCTCCGACAGGGCCGCGCGGTCGCGACTGGTCAGCGACACCAGATGGTTCTCGTGGGTGAGCAGGTGACGCTCCTCAGGCGGGGCCGACTCGATCTGAGCGCGCCACGCCGCGCCACCGGGCAGGCCGTCGACCGCGGCGGCTCCGCCGCGCTCGTACAGCGCGTGATACGCGACGGCGAGACCATGACCCGCGGCGTCGAGCACCCGCTCCGACGTCACCGGCTCGTCATCACCGAGCAGGGTGCCGAACAGCAGCACCGCGCGCCACTCGGGTCCGTCGCCTTCGATCGGGCGTCCCGCGCTGAAGATGCCGTCCGCCAGATCGCGGGCGACCGCGAGTCCTTTCGGACCGTCCGCTCCGATCAGTATCGGCACGTCGATCGGGCGACTCGCGCCGAAGCCGTTCGGATGCAGCATCTTCACCATCGCGCCGTCCCACCGCGTCGTCTCACCACGAAGGAGCGCCTTCAGGACGCGCACGTACTCGGCGACATCGGACCAGCGCATCGGCTTCTGCCCGACCACGTACCGACCGGTGAACCCCGCGCCGAGGGCGACGGCGACGCGACCGGGCGCGAGCGCCTCGAGCGTTGCGATCGCTGCGGCGTTCGTCATCGGATGCCGCAGCGACGGCACCAGCACGGCGGGTCCCAGCCCGATCGTCGAGGTTCGTTCCGCCGCTCGCGCCAGCGCAACCCACACGTCGGGATAGAGCGCCGGCGAGTCGTAGAGCCAGGCGCGCTCGTAGCCGAGGGACTCCGCGACCCGCACGTGCTCCGGCGTGTCCATCGACGTCGCGAACGCAGCTGAGAGCGTGACCATCACTGCATGGTGTAGCGGATGGACCCGTCGCGAAGGGCGAGCCGCGCTACGCGGCCAGTAGGTCTGCGTACGACGCGTTCTGCTCGATGAACTCTGCGACGTACCAACAGCGCGGCACGACCCTGAGCCCCTTCGCACGTACGTCGTCCAGCGCGCCTCTGACCAGCACGGCGCCCAACCCGCGACCCCGTCGGCCACGTTCGATCTCCGTGTGGGGGATCACGACAACGCCGTCGCGGAGCACGTAGTCGGCGACCCCGACCAGCTCGCCGTCGATGCGCAACTCGTACCGGCTGTGAGCGTCGTTGTTCGTGACCTCGGTCATCCTGAACTGCGTACCTCGCGTCCGTGCTTCGGTAGCCACCCTAGGGGCATTCGTCGAGCCCAAATCGCCACGGACTCGCCGACACTTCTTGGAAAGCTGGTCGCTGTGGGAGTCACCATCCGGGCGGCGCGGACCGACGACATCGAGATGTTGCAAGACATCGAACGGCGCGCCGGCGCGCGCTTTCGCGACGTCGGGCTCGCGGACATTGCAGACGCCGAGCCCTTCTCTGCGCAAGAGCTGATCGAGTTCATCGACGCCGGCCGCGCGTGGGTCGCCGGTGACGAACCGCTCGGCTATGCGGTCGCGACCGTCGTGGACGGCGACGGACATCTCGAACAGGTCAGTGTCGACCCCGAGCATCAGGGCGCCGGCTTGGGCCGTGCGCTGGTCGACCGGGTCTGCGACTGGGCGCGCACCAACGGAGCACACGCGGTGACACTCACGACGTTCACCGACGTCTCGTGGAACCGTCCTCTGTACGAGCACCTCGGCTTCGCCGTGATCCCAGAGGGCGACATCAGACCCGAGCTCAGAGCGGTGCGCGACCACGAGGCAGAACTGGGTCTCGATCCCGCGCAGCGCGTGTGCATGCTGCGGAACCTCGCATGAACCCGACGTGACAAGTACCTCACCGGAAACCACTGCGGCGACGATCCTCGAACACCTCTCACGCCGGTAGCGTTGCTCCGTTCAATCGATGAGCGTGCGTGATCTCCCGAAGCTGCTCCGCGATGACCCCGCCCTTCTGGAAGTTCGGGGGCGGACGAACGCGCTCATCGCCGTGCCGGAGCCGGCGCGGGCCTTCACGATCGCCGGGCTGGTCGAGACGACCAGCCGAACGCCGTACCTCGTCGCCGTCCCGACGACGGCGGACGGTGAGCGGCTGGCCCACGACCTGACCGCCTTCCTGGGCCCTGACCGCGTCGATCTCTTCCCGGCCTGGGAGACGCTGCCGTTCGAGCGGGTGAGCCCCGGCGTCGAGACGATGGGGCGCCGGCTGCGCACGATCTGGCGACTGCACGAGCCGGGCCGCGGGCCGGACGTGGTCGTCGCCCCGATCCGGGCACTGGTGCAGCGTCTCGGACCCGACGTGGAGAAGGTCGAGCCGGTCGAGATCGAGATCGGTCAGCGCCGCGATCGTGACGAGTTGGTGTCGAGCCTCGTCGCGGCCGGCTACCGGCGCGAAGAGCAGGTCGAGCACCGCGGGGAGGTCGCGGTGCGGGGCTCGATCGTGGACGTGTTCCCGTCGACGGCGGATGCGCCGGTGCGCGTCGACCTGTGGGGCGACGAAGTCGACAGGCTCAGCGAGTTCTCGGTCAGCGACCAGCGCTCGACGACCCCGCTCGAACGTGTGCTGATCTTCCCGTGCCGCGAACTGCTTCCGACGGACGACGTCCGCGTGCGCGCCGACCGACTCATCGCCCGCGAGCCGTGGGGACGAGAGCAGTGGGAGCGCTTGTCGCAAGGGCTGGCGTTCGACGGCATGGAGTCGTGGTTGCCGTGGCTCGTCGATCGCGAGCACGTGCTGTTCGACCTTCTCGGTGACGACGCGCAGGTCATCCTCGTCGAGCCGAAGCGATTGCGGGACCGCGCGGCGGACATCATCGCGGAGGAGGCGGATCTCGCGAAGACGCTCGCGAAGACGTGGGGCGCGGACGCCGTCGAGGAGTTCCCGAGCCTGCATCTGCCCTTCGACCGGCTGCTCGCGCACACCGAGGCACCGGCCTGGACGATGACCGTCGCGCCGGAGGGTCCGAACGTCACGACGATCCAGGCGATGGGGTGGGACCCCGTCGTCGGCAACGGCGAGCGGTTGGTCAGCCAGCTCGTCAACCTTCGGCAGCAGGGCTACCGCATCGTCATCGGCGCAGACGGCGAGGGCTCGGTGGCGCGCATCCGCCGGCTGCTCGACGAGAACGGTCTGTCCGCGGAGCTGCTCGTCGCGCCGCTCGAGCGCGGCTTCATCCTCACCGCGATCAAGCTCGCCGTGCTGGCCGAGTCGGACCTCACCGGACGTCGGCGGGCGCACCGGCCGGCGCGAGCGCGTCGTACCGACGCCGCGAAGTTCTTCGACGATCTCACACCCGGCGATTACGTCGTGCATCACCAACACGGCGTCGCCCGTTTCGGCGGGATGGTGAAGCGATCGATCGGCAACGTCGAGCGCGACTACCTGCTTCTCGAGTACCGAGGCGACGACAAGCTCTACGTCCCGTCCGACCAGATCGACACGGTGCGGCACTACACCGGTGGCGACCAACCGACGCTGAGCAAGCTCGGTGGCGGCGACTGGGCGAAGACCAAGGCGCGGGTCAAGCAAGAGGTCACGCAGATCGCGCAGGAGCTGGTCGTGCTGTACCAGACGCGCGTGCACAGTCCCGGCTACGCGTACCCCACCGACACGCCGTGGCAGCAGGAGCTCGAGGAGGCGTTCCCCTACCAGGAGACGCTCGACCAGCTGAAGGCGATCGCCGACGTGAAGGCGGACATGGAGAACCCGACACCGATGGATCGCCTC
Organism: Acidimicrobiales bacterium; assembly: GCA_036275935.1. Taxonomy (GTDB): domain Bacteria; phylum Actinomycetota; class Acidimicrobiia; order Acidimicrobiales; family JACDCH01; genus DASUCS01. The sequence goes on along the minus strand of DASUCS010000017.1, from coordinate 3,115 downwards.
GTGTGCGGCGACGTCGGGTTCGGCAAGACCGAGGTCGCGATCCGCGCCACGTTCAAGGCGGTGCAAGACGGCAAACAGGTCGCCGTGCTCGTGCCCACGACCCTCCTCGCGCAACAGCACACACAGACATTCAGTGAACGCTTCGCCGGCTATCCGGTGCGCGTCGAGACCCTGTCGCGCTTCCTCACGCCCAAGCAGGCCGAGAAGGTGGTCGAGGGACTCAAGGACGGCACGGTTGATGTCGTGATCGGTACGCACCGGCTGCTCTCCGAGGACATCAGCTTCAAGAACCTCGGGTTGCTCGTCGTCGACGAGGAGCAGCGCTTCGGCGTGTCGCACAAGGAGCGGATCAAAGAGCTCAAGACCGACGTCGACGTGTTGACGCTGACAGCGACGCCGATCCCGCGCACGCTCGAGATGAGCCTCACCGGAATCCGCGACCTCACGCTGCTCAACACTCCGCCCGCCGAACGGCAGCCGATCCTCACGTACGTCGGAGGGTACGACGAACGAGCGGTCGCCGAAGCGATCCGTCGCGAGCTCTTGCGTGAAGGACAGGTGTTCTTCGTGCACAACCGCGTGCACGACATCCAACACATCGCCGCGCAGATCCGTGACCTCGTGCCCGAAGCGCGTGTCGCCGTCGCCCACGGGCAGATGGACGAGGGGTCGCTCGAGAGGGTCGTGCTCGACTTCTGGGAGGGCGAGTACGACGTGCTCGTCTGCACCACGATCATCGAGTCCGGCATCGACATGCCGACGGTCAACACGCTCGTGGTCGACCGGGCCGACCGGCTCGGGCTCGGTCAGCTGCACCAGCTGCGCGGTCGTGTCGGTCGCGCCGGGATGCGGGCGTACGCATACCTCTTCTATCCGCCCGAGGTGTCCCTCACCGAAGAGGCGTACGAGCGGTTGAAGACGATCGGTGAGACGACGGAGCTCGGGAGCGGGTTCAAGATCGCGATGCGCGATCTCGAGATCCGAGGCGCCGGCAACCTGTTGGGGACCGGCCAGTCCGGCCACATCGCCGCGGTCGGCTACGACCTCTACTGCCAGATGGTCAACGAGGCCGTAGCCGAGCTGAAGGGCGAACCCATCCGTGAGCCGGCGGAGATCAAGCTCGACCTACCGATCGACGCCAATCTCCCGACCGACTACGTGGGTCGGGAGGACCTCCGGCTCGAGGCCTACCGCCGCCTCGCGGCGGTCACGAGCGCGGACGAAGTCATCGACATCCGAGCCGAGTGGGTGGACCGTTACGGTCCGGTACCCGCACCCGCCGAAGCCCTGCTCGAGGTGGCTCGGCTGCGGGCGGAATGCGTCCGCACTGGTCTTCGCGAGGTCAACGTCAGCAAGGGCCCCGGCTTCGGTGGCCCCGCCTACATCGTGCGCCTGAGCCCGTTGGAGCTGAAGGTCAGCCAGGAGGTACGGCTGAAGCGGCTGGTGAAGGACGCCGTCTACAAGACCGAGGCCAGGCAGCTCCAGCTCCCGGTGCGCAAGGCCGCAGACCTCGTCGACGGCCTGATCCTGTTCCTCCACGAGTTGCTCCCGCCCGATTCGGGCGACCAGGACGCGCCCCTCTAACCTCGACCCTTCGTGAAACGCGCCGTTGCCCTCGTCCTGTGCCTCTTCCTCGCGGGCGCGGCGTGCACCAGCACCTCGAGCGCGGCGGCGGCGTCGATCAACGGCAACAAGGTCCCGACCGAGGACCTGGTCGAGGAGCTCAACGCCATCCAGGCGAACCCCGACTACATCAACGCGCTGCAGTCCGGCGCGCCGTCGAACGGGATCACCGTCGTCGGCACGAGCCCCGGTTCGTTCGATGCGGCGTTCGTGTCACAGGTGCTGCTCCGGCAGCTCGACTACGCCCTGATCCACTCCGAGGTCGCCAAGCGCAAGGTGCAGATCAGCGACGCATGCAAGCGCCAGGCGCGCGACGACGCGATGCTGAACCTCGGCAACCAGAACGCGCAGGCGGGCCAGGCGCTGTTCGAGAAGTTCCCGAAGCGTTATCAAGACCTTCTCATCCAGCGGAACACGGACGTCATCGCGCTGGAGGCGGCGTTGAACGGCGAGACGTGCGGGCAGAGCCTCGACGCGCAGGGCTACTACAACGCCCACAAGGATCAGTTCACCAAGCAGTGCATCTCGTTGATCGCCGTCCCGGATCCCGGTACGGCGGACACGGTCGTGGCCCAAGCTCGCGCCGGTGCGGACTTCGCGTCACTCGTGCAGCAGTACTCCGTCGACGCGAGCTCGAAGGCGAGCAACGGCGTCGTCGGCTGCCTGCTGCCCGACCAGTTCAACCCGTCAGTGGCCAGCCTCGTGACGAGTGCCAAGGTTGGTGACGTGCTCGATCCGCTGCCGGGGCAGGGCGGCGTGAGCATCCTCAAACTGACCGACCGGCAAGTCGCGCCCTTCAGCGAGGTCCAGTCCCAGGCGCAGTCACTGGCGCAGTCGAACGCCACGCAGGCGTTCGGGTCGTGGCTGCAGGACGCGCGATCCAAGGCCCAGGTCACCGTCGACCCGCGCTACGGCACGTTCGACCCGTCGAAGTTCCAGATCAACCCGCCCGCGCTGGATCTCAGCAGCAGCTCGGCCCCGTCGTCGCCCGAGTCCTCGAGCAGCGCCAACCCGTGATCGGCCGGGTCGTCGTCGTCGGGCTGGGCCCGGCCGGACCCGATCTCGTCACCGCCGCCACGGCCGCGGCGATCGAACGGATCACGACCCGGTTCGTGCGCACGACTCGGCACCCTGCCGTGGACGTCGTCGAGCCGGCGACATCGTTCGACGAGGTCTACGAGCAGGCGTCGACCCTCGACGACGTGTACCGAACGATCGTCGATGCGCTCGTCGCGTCGGCCGACACGAACGGGGAGATCCTGTACGCGGTCCCCGGATCGCCCGTCGTCGCGGAGCGCACCGTCGCGTTGCTGCGGGACGCGGCCGCCGCCGGCCGGATCGAGCTCGAAGTGCTCCCCGCGCTGTCGTTCGTCGACCTGGCCTGGGCTCGCCTCGGCGTCGACCCGGTTGCGTCCGGCGCGCGCATCGTCGACGGGCATCGATTCGCCGTCGAGGCCGCCGGAGTCCCCGGACCGTTGCTCGTCGCGCAGTG
>DASUCS010000016.1:0-4983 GCA_036275935.1 Acidimicrobiales bacterium | reverse complement strand
TTCACGAGATCCGGTTCCTTGAGCAACGCACGCGCCATCGCCACGAACTCGAATCCATCGTCCATCGCTCGGTCGATGGTCGCCCGTTCGTTGATGCCACCGAGCAGGATGAGCGGCATCTTCAGTTCGGCGCGGAACCTCAACGCGTACTCCCGGAAGAACGCCTCCTCGAACGGATACGTCTTGAAGAAGCGTTTGCCGACGAGCTTGAACGCCGGACGCATCCACGGCTTGACGATCTGTGCCATCTCGCTGACCGGCGCGTCACCCCGAAACAGGTACATCGGGTTGAGCAACGATCCGCCACCGGTGAGCTGCACCGCATCGAGGCAACCGTCTGACTCGAGCAGCTTGGCGGTCTCGATGCTCTGATCGATGGTGAGTCCGTTCTTCACGCCGTCGACCATGTTGAGCTTCGCGGTCACTGCGAGGTTGGTGCCGACGGCAGCGCGGATCGAACGCACGACCTGGCGCGGGAACGCCGCCCGACGCTCGACGCTGCCACCCCACTCGTCGGTACGTCGGTTGAGTCTCGGACTGAGGAACGCGCTCAACAAATAGTGGTGTCCGAGATGCACTTCGATCGCATCGACGCCCGCATCGACCGCTCGTCCGGCGGCGGTGACGAAGTCGGCGGTGACGCGTTCGATGTCGGCGTCGTCGAGCGCCTTGGTGCGGCGGAACGTCACCGGACTGAAGTACGGCGAGGGCGACCAACCTCGGTAGCCGGCAGCGGATGCGACAGGGCCGGCGTGTCCCAACTGCACGCTCACCTTCGAGCCGGTCTCGTGCACTGCGGATGTCAGGTCGCGCAGTCCTGCCATCGCCTCGTTGCTCAACACGAGCTCGCCCGGCGCTCCGCGTGCATCGCGCGACACCGCACTGAACGCGACGGTCGTCATGCCGACGCCACCACGCGCCACCGCGAGGTGGTAGTCGGTCAGCTGTGGCGTCGGAACGTTGCCCGGCGTCATGCCTTCGAACGTCGCCGCCTTGATGATTCGGTTCCGCAGCGTGACGGGTCCCAGCTGCGCCGGAGCGAATGGGTCGGCAGTCAGGATGCGTCCCATGGAAGGGCGACGATCCAGTCGAGGATCTCGTCGACATGGTTGACCGTGCCGAGGTGACCTTCGTCCGGCCACGTGACGAGCTCTGCGTGTGGGATGCGCCGAACGAGCTCATCGGCATGACGCATCGGCACCATGGTGTCGGCCGTTCCTTGGAAGATGCGCACGGGCACGGTGATCGACGCGAAGTCGACGCCCCATGATCCAGAGATCGCCCGGTAGTCGTCGACGACCCCGTTGCTCCCCTTCAGGAACGCCTGCGTGAACAGTGCCATGGCCTCTCTCGGCTCCCCGAGGCCGGCAGCCACCTTGGCGTCCGCCTCGGTGAGCTGCTTCTCGAAGCTTCTGTAGGCCATCTTGGGGCTGAGCTTCGCGCCTCGAGCCGCGGCTGCGAGTACGACCGCGGCCACACGCGGATGCCGCATCGACAACCCGAGCAGCTGTCGATCCGTTTTCTCGAAGTCGGCCGCGGTCGCGAACGTTCCCATCTCACCCATGCCCGCCGCGATCGCGGCGCCGACGACGCGCGCCGGTTCGGCCGCAGCAGTTGCAACTGCGAACGGACCGCCGCCCGAGTAGCCCCACACGGCGAACCTGTCGACGCCGACGATGTTCGCGAGCGCCGTGACGATCGGTGGCCAGTCCGAGATCGTGTAGCCGACACGTCTCGACGAAAGGCCGACACCTGGGCGGTCAGGTGCGATCAGACGCAGACCCCGCTCGCGCGCCAGTGCGTCGGCCCAGTCGAAGCCCGCACCACACGCAGGAGTGCCGTGGAACACCATCACTGGACGCCCATCCGCCTGTCCGTACTCGTACACGCCGACGACCTCACCGTTCGCCAGCTCGACCGGGTGCGGCTTCGGGATCACGAGCTGGGAGCGTAGGCCGGGTCGGTACACTGATTCGCTGTACCAGGGGCTGATCGGTTTCGACCTTGAGACCGGGAGCCGCTCGTGCGACCGGAGTTGCTCAGACTCCTTAAACGGGGCAACCAACAGAAGCGCCAAGAGCGACTTCGCTCTCGCCGCCTGACCTAGTCAGGTAGTTGAGAGTCATCGCGACCGGCAACGGCACGCGGGGCCTGTCCACTGCAGCCCGGCAACAGAAGCAGCGGATGACGGCGGGAAAGACCGCTGGCGTCGGGGAAGACCGATGACATCGGAGAAAGATCCGACGGTGAGCGCAAGCTCAACTGACCCGGCAGTGCGGTAACCGTAAGGCGCAGTCTCGGGAATGGTCGTAGCGCGGTCGGTCACCGCTCAGGGGACGGGGGTTCGATTCCCCCCAGCTCCACGAACGAACGAACGAACGAAAGGGAGTTCTCAATCACCCCCGCGTACTCGACGAAATGGCGATCGCCCAGCCATGTCTATTTCGTCGAGTTCGAGAAACGGCGCACGGACAATCCGTACGAACGAGCGGGCGGTACGAGACGTTCGACACAATCGAATCCCCGGCCAGTGGTCGTGCGTAGGAGACGGCATGCACCCGTTCCATGCCGAACACCTTGCTGCCGAACGCCGTGACCGCCTCATGCGCGCTGCCGACCACGCTCGGTTGGTCCGTGCGAGCAAGCTCGCGTCCACCTCGCGCTTGCACATCCGTCCGCTCGACGCTGGCGATGTCGGACGTGTCACCGATCTGTACGACGCGCTCTCCCCGCTCTCGCGTCTCAATCGGCGTCGCTCGTCGATCGAGTTGATGCCCAGCCTGGTGGCGGAGCAGCTCGCGAACATCGACCACGATCGCCACGGCGCGCTCGGCGCATTCGATCGAGGCGGTCTCGTCGCCTCGGCGCACTGGTTCCGACGTCACGACGATCCGCTGCAGGCCGAGGTCGTGACGCAGGTCATCGACCGGTACCAACGTCGCGGCGTCGGGACGCGCCTGCTGCGCGTGCTCGGACAACGGGCGCGCAAACGGGAGATCTGGGAATTCGGTGCGACGTTCCCGGTCGAGAATGCAGGAGCGATTGGCCTGTTCTACGCCACCGGATGGCCACTCGCGACACGGGCGTCAGGTCCTCAACTCTCGGTTGTCGCGACGATCATGCCGGGCGACTGACACGCGGACGGGGCCCGGCACCTTCGCGCCGGGCCCCGTCTCGTCTGCAACGACTCGATGGAGTCAGTCCGTTGTGATTGCTTTCAACACGTCGAGCCTGGCCGCCCGGCGGGCCGGAAGCGCGGCCGCACCGACGGCGGCAACTGCGGCCAGCACCACGATTCCGAGCAGCTGCCGGGTCGGGATCGTGAAGGTGTTGAAGCCTTGGCTCTCCAGCGCGTGCACAAGAGAGGAAGCGAAGCCGAGCCCGATGAGCGTGCCGAGTGAAGTACCCAACAGCGCGATCAGCACGGACTCCCACCGCACCGTCGAGCGGACCTGCGAGCGGCTCATGCCTACGGCACGGAGCAGCCCGAACTCCCGGGTGCGTTCGAACACCGACAGCGCCAACGTGTTGGCGATGCCGAACAGCGCGATCACCAGGGCCATCGCCAGCAGGACGTAGACGAGGTTCAGGATCTGGTCGATGCGGTTCGCCATCGACCCCTTGAACTCCGCCTCCGTCATGAGCTTCGCCGTCGGGTAGTCCTTCAACGCGCTCTGGATCGCGCTGCGGGCCTGCGCCTTCGAAACACCCGGCGCCGCCGACACGACGACGTCGTTGTCGACGTGTGTGGCGATGTTGGCGTCGAAGGTCTGCATCGAGATCGCGTAGTCACCCAAGGGCTCCTTGATGCCGTAGATCGCGGCGACCGTCAGCTTCTGATCACCTGTCTCCGGAAAGAACATCGTGACGGTGTCGCCGACGTGGATGTTCTTCTGCTTCGCCACGTCCGCTTGCACCGCGACACCACTGCTGCCGAGATCGGTGATGCGGCCGTCACGGATGTCCATCTCGAGGCTCGCACCGACCCTGGCGGGGTCGACGGCCGAGGCCTGCGTGCTGGAGCCGCCGACCTTGGCGTCGAAGAAGCGCAGCGACGTCACGTCGGCAGTCTCCGGCAGCTCAGCGATGCGCTGCGCGACCTCGGGACTGAGGCCGCCCATGCCGAACTGCGTCGTGACGATGAAGTCGGTGCGCATCGCCCGATCGACGGAGGTTTCCATCGACGCCTTGGCCGAGGCCGCGAACACCGTGATGAAGGCAACGAGGGCGACGCCGATCATCAGCGCCGACGACGTGGCCGCGGTGCGGCGAGGGTTGCGCATCGCGTTCTCGCGGGCGAGCGTGCCCGCGGTGCCCCGGATCCGAGGCAACGGCCACCCGACGATGCGAGCGAAACGGCGAGCGATCACCGGACCCAACATCGCGACCCCGAAGAACACGGCGAGCGCACCCAGGCCGACCGTGCCGGCGCCGGCACCGGACAGGCCTTGGACGATGAACAACGCGCCCGCAGCGGTGGTGAGTGCGCCGATCACGACCCGTCGCTTCGAGTGCGCCGTCGCCTCGACCGCTGATTGCCGCAGCGCTTCGATCGGCGCGACCTTGGCAGCTCGGCGGGCCGGCAACCAAGCGGCGACGAGCGTGACGATCGTGCCCGTCACCATCGACACGACGATCGTGCGAGGCTCGACGACCGCGCTACCGCTCGGCACGTTGAGCCCGAACGCCGACAGCAACGTTCGCAGACCACCAGCCAGCGCGATGCCGACGGCCACGCCGGCCGCCGACGCGATGACGCCCGTGACCAGAGCCTCGAAACGAATCGACCGCATGACCTGTCGACGCTTGGCGCCGATGGCCCGCAACATCGCCGTTTCTTTCGTGCGCTGCGCAACCGTGATCGAGAACGTGTTGTAGATCACGAACGATCCGACGACCAACGCCACGATGGCGAAGATCATCAGCGCCATGTTCACGAACTGCAACGACGTCGTGGTTGCTTCCTTCGCTTCGTTCGTGGCG
>DASUCS010000015.1:0-2414 GCA_036275935.1 Acidimicrobiales bacterium | reverse complement strand
TCGAGCACGTCGTCGACACCGTGCTCGCGTTCGAAGGGGACAACCATCACGCGCTGCGGGTCGTGCGGGCCGTGAAGCACCGGTTCGGATCGACGAACGAAGTGGGTTTGTTCGAGATGGGGGAAACCGGGCTCGTGGCGGTGCCGGACGCGAGCGCGCTGTTCCTCGCGGACCGCCGGCCGGGCGTGGCCGGGTCGACCGTGGTGCCGACGATCGACGGCCACCGCCCGTTGCTGGTCGAGGTGCAAGCGCTCACGCTCACCACTGCGCTCGTGGTGCCGCGGCTGTCCGCGCAAGGTCTCGACAGTGGACGGCTCGCGTTCCTTCTGGCCGTGCTCGAGCGCCATACGGACGTCCCCATCGCCAAGCACGATGTGTACGCGCTGGCGGTTGGTGGCGTGCGCGTGGTCGAACCGGGTGCTGATCTCGCGTTGGCCCTTGCCGTCGCATCGTCGCGAGCGGACATGCCGCTGCCTGCCGATCTCGTGTCGTGCGCCGAAGTGGGTCTCGGCGGCGAGCTGCGCCAAGTCAGCCAGACGCCGCGACGGCTGGCGGAGGCCGCCCGATTGGGATTTCGACGAGCGCTTCTGCCGCAGTCCGCGCCCGACGCGCCAACAGGCATCACCGCGCTACGAGCATCGACGCTGAGGGACGCAATCACTCAGGTGGGCCTCGAAACCTAGAATCCCCACATGACGAAACCCGGAGGGTCTCGGCGAACGCGTTCGCCCGACGTTCTCTCCGGAAGCGTTGGTTACTCTCACACCGTGAGCCCGCGGCGCAGCATCGCGATGCTTGATGCGCTCGCGGCGGTCGCGCCGGGCCGGCCGTTGCGAGAAGGACTCGATCGAATCCTCCAAGCGGGCATGGGCGCGTTGATCGTGGTCGGCGACGGACCGGAGGTGCTCAACATCTGCTCGGGCGGGTTCCTGCTCGACGCTGCGTTCAGTCCGCAACGGCTGTCCGAGCTGGCGAAGATGGACGGCGCCATCATCCTCGCCGGTGATGCGAGCCGCATCGCACGCGCGAACGTCCACCTCGTTCCCAACCCGAACGTACCGACCTCCGAAACTGGGACCCGACATCGCACCGCGGAGCGAGTCGCGCGTTCGATCGACGTGCCGGTCATCTCCGTGTCCGAGGACATGCAGGTCATCGCCGTGTACGTGGACGACGAGAAGTATCCGCTCGAACCGATCCCGCGGCTCCTCAACAAGGCCAACCAGGCGCTGTCGACGCTCGAGCGCTACAAGAGCCGGCTCGACGGCGTGTCGGGGGCGTTGTCCGCGCTCGAGGTCGAAGACCTCGTCACGCTGCGCGACGTCGTCACTGTCTTGCAGCGCACGGAGATGGTGCGTCGCATCGCCGAGGAGATCGAGGGACACATCGTCGAGTTGGGCGTCGACGGCCGCCTCGTGCGGTTGCAGCTCGAAGAGCTCATGGGCGGCGTCGACGACGATCGTCGTCTGGTGATCCTCGACTACTTCCACGAGGACGCCGAGTGGCATGTAGGTGACGCGCTCGAAGCTCTCGCCGAGCTGGACACCGACGACCTGCTCGATCTCAAGATCGTCGCGTCGATGCTTCACCTTGCCGGATCGATCGACCTCGATGTCAGCCTGCAGCCGCGCGGCTACCGCCTGCTCGCCAAGATCCCGCGCCTTCCCGATCAAGTCATCGAGAAGATCATCGACCGCTTCGGCAACCTGCAGAAGATCATGCGGGCGACGATCGACGACCTCGACGACGTCGAAGGCGTTGGCGAGGCGAGAGCCCGCGCGATCAAAGAAGGGCTTTCGCGACTCGCCGAGTCGTCGATTCTCGAGAGATACAACTGAGCGAGCCCGTCCGGGAGCAGCGGCTCGTCTTCGGCGAGGTCGCAGAGCAGTACCAGCGCGCCCGTCCCAGCTATCCCGATGGGTTGTTCGACGCCATCGTCGAGCTGTCCGGCATCGTTCCGGGAGATCGAGTGCTCGACACCGGCGCCGGCACGGGCAAGGCGACCGAATCACTTCTCGCGCGCGGCTTCGACGTCACCGCGGTGGAACCGAGCGCCGAGATGGCCAACGTCCTGCGCGCTCGATTTCCAGCATTGTCGGTGCACGTCTCGAACTTCGAGGACTGCGATCTCCCAGCCCACAGCTACACCGTCATCACCGCGGCACAGTCGTGGCACTGGGTCGATCCGGGGAAGGGCCCGCGCAAGGCGCACACGCTCCTTCGACCGGGCGGCTGGCTCGCGTTGTTCTGGAACCAGGCTCTGCTCGACGACTGCGAGTGGCACGACGATCTGCAGCCCATCTACGCACGCATCACCCCGGAGATGACGCACGACAAGCTTGCACCGCAACAAGACGCCGGTGTGCAGATTCAGTTCGCGTCGCTTCGAGCGTCCGGTTTGTTCGACGAACCCG
>DASUCS010000014.1:0-2906 GCA_036275935.1 Acidimicrobiales bacterium | reverse complement strand
CGTTTCGCCCAGCGGGACCCACAACGCCGTCCAGCGACGAGGGTCCCCTCGTGATGACCTGCACGGTCGTCTCCCCAGCTCGCCGTCGATCGGTGATGGAACGACTGGACCCGAAGAAACTTGCGGTCTTCAGCTCGCTGGAACTTCTGGACACGAATCCCGAGTTCGACGCGGCCGGTGGGCGTTCCTGCCCCTCCGCAACGTCCGGGAACGGGAGATGCGCGCAGGTCGTCCGAAACCGGACACAGGAAGGAGCCGATCCGGAACCGAACTCAAGGTCTCACTAGTGGCGTGAGTCGGAAGTTGGCGAGCACGCTCGCCAGGGGCGTCCGAGCGCAAGGACGCAGGAGCGCCACGCATACCAATGCGCAAGCGACGAGGACGCCGCGATCGGCGTCATCTGGCCGTCGACGTGCCACAGGACTTCTGACTCAGGTCACTAGGGTGAATTGCTGGTCGCGGTCGTACGAGGAGCGAGAAATCACCAGGTGATCGTCATCACCGGGGTCGGGCGCAGCGGTACGTCCTTCCTGGCTCAGGTGTACCGCGAGCTGGGCTTCGACCCCGGCGGGCGGTGGTTGGCGTCGGTGAGCGCGGGCTACGAGGACGACGAGGTCGTCGCCGCCAACGAGCTGGTCGCCCACGACCTCGGCCTGCTGTTCCTCGGCGGACCCCGCCCCATGCCCTCGAAGCGGGCGGGAGCGGGGTTCCTGGCGGCGCTGCGGCCTCGACGCCCGTCTTCTTCACCCGACGGGTTCGACACGATCGGGCCGGAGCGCATCCAGCCGGCGGTGAAGACCCATGCCGAGCACCTCCGGGCCGTCGCGGCGGCCCACCAGGTGGTGAAGGATCCCCGGTTCTGCTGGACGATGCCGGTGTGGTTGCGGGCAGGGGCGGCCATCGATCACGTGGTGCTGTCGACCCGGTCGATGGATGCGGTCATCGCCAGCCGGCGGATGGCGGGACACCTTCGGTACCGCACGGAGGCAGCGGCGACCAACGAGCTCATCTACGCCCTCGGCGTGTGTCTCGCCGCAGTGGCCGAGCACGACGTGCCGCACACGGTCGTGCGGTTCCCGCACGTGCTGGATTGCCCGGAGACGCTCGCGTCGACGCTTCCTTTCCCCGAGCCCGTCGCCGCCGACAGGATCGTCGAGGCGGTGCGTTCTGTCGCTCGACGTGACCTCGTCCACGACTGGCGCTGACCCACACGGATGACATGAGCAGAACTGATTCACGACTTGCCGGCCGCATGGTGTTCGTCGTCGGGGGCAGGCGTAGCGGCACCAACTGGATGCAGCGGATCCTTGCCGCGCATCCCGACGCGATCGCGGTGCCAACGGAACCGAACCTCTTCAGCACCGGCCTCGCTCCGCTGCAAGACCGGTTCCAGCACGGCGCCGTCGGCGCACCCGTGGTCGGGAAGCTGTACATGGACCGCGACGCGTTCCTCGACGCCCTGCGGGACTTCTGCGATGCGGCGTTCGGCGGCTTGCTCGACGTGCTCGCGCCGAACACGCGGTACCTCGTCGAACGCAGCCCGATGGACACCGACGTGCTCGAGCTGATCGGCGACGTCTACCCGGACGCGACCATCGTCCACATCATCCGTGACGGACGTGACGTCGCTCGTTCGCTGGTGAGTCAGGACTGGGGACCTTCGTCCATCACCGAGGCGGCCCGCGAGTGGAGCAACGCGGTCGAATCCGCCCAGCGAGCCGGCGCTGCGCTCGACCACTACCACGAGGTGCGGTACGAACAGATGCTCGCGGACCCGGCGACTCGGGTCCCGGAGCTGTACCGCGCCATCGGGTTCGACACGTCCGAGGACGCAGTGGCGAAGGCAGTGATGGAGGCGGGGATCTCGTACAACGCCGACCCCCGAGCCCCGCAGCTCGCCGAGGGCAAGTGGCGCTCCTCGTTCTCGTCAGACGATCTCGAGGCGTTCCTCAGCGTCGCCGGCGGCACGTTGGCGGCCCTCGGCTACGACACCGAACTCCGAGGCCCCGCGCCGGAACCCGCGAGCCGCGCGACGGTGCCGACGACAAGCGACGTGGCGGCGCGGCCCCGCCGATCGCTCACCGGGGCCGTGAAGCGCCGCGTACGAGGACAGCGCACGCCGGCACTGAGCAAGAAGGCCTTCGCCGCCGAGCGACTGAACCAACTGCGCGACGCGAGCCATGTGCTCGACGACGCGCTGGCTGATCTCGCGGCGCGACGTTTCGACGCGTTCGCAGCGCGCATCAGTGGACCAGCACCCGTGCGCATCACGGGCCAAGGCGGTGAGTGGCGCGGACGTGGTGAAGAGGGACGGGCGCAGCTCGTCACCGAGCTCTCCGAGGACCCTGCGTTGCGCGGCCGCCAGATCCGCGGCGACGTCTATCCCGCGCTACCGCTGCACACGCTTGTTGCGACCTACAAGACCGAGGACGGCTGCACGCACGATCGCGTGCTCGTGCTCGGCATCGAGGGTGAGCGGTTCACGACCGTCACGTGGCACCGCTTCGACCCACACCTTCCGACCTGACATCACGAGACGCCATGGCGTGCGATCCCCGCACGCCATGGTCACCTCGAGAACGAAAGGTCAGCCGAGGAACGAGAAGGCGTAGCTCGCCGAAGGCGTGCCGGCGCCGGGGCAGGCCAGGAAGATGTTGTGCCCGATGTAGCCGGCACCGTTCGCCGCGCCACCGATGATGAACGGTGTGCGGATCGAGTAGTTGTCGATCGGCAGCGACCAGCTCTGCTCGGACATCCGAACGCTGTCGAAGTTCGTGAGCTCGACCTGCACAGCCAGTGCGAGGTTCTGCGTCACGGGAGAGTTCGAGCACTGGCTCAGGCCCGTCGAGGTGCCGCGACCGTGCAACGTCACGGTGTACGTGCCGGTGAAGTCACCCTGGCACGTC
>DASUCS010000013.1:0-3985 GCA_036275935.1 Acidimicrobiales bacterium | reverse complement strand
GGCGACCTTCTTCGCGCCGACGGTCTTGACCGCGAGCGCCATCGAACGAGAGGTGCAATCGATGCACACCGTCGGCCCGTTGCCGAAGATCTCCGGATGGCCGGCCGTCTGCGCCGGGTTGATGGCCCACGTGTACGTCGGGATGCCGTTGCTGGCGAGGTCGCCCCAACCACTGCCGATCTGCGCGGCGGTGAACGTGCCGAACGTGTCGTTGGCGGAGATGATCTCCAGCGCCTTCTGCTGGTTGTTGGCCAGCTCGTCGTCGACCTCCTTCGTCAGCTTCAGCTGGCGGCCGTAGATGCCGCCTTGGCTGTTGCGGAAGTCGAAGTACGCCTTCACGCCGTCGTCGAAGCAATCGAGCACGCAGGTGCCCAACGGGTTGTTCGAGTTCGTGCCGAGCGACGAGTAGTGGATCTCGGTGTCGCTCACGCCGGGCACGCCGCTGATCGCGACATGCGTCGTCGTGTCCCCCGATGCCGATGATGCGCCCGAGCCTCCGGCCGACCCGGAGCTCGAGCTCGACGCCTTCGTGTCGCTCGAGTTGCTGCACGCTGCGAGGACCAGGACGAGAGCCATCGCGCCGAACGCGGTGTGACGCAATCGGCTGTGGCGTCGTGGGCGACGACTCATGTCTCGGTCCTTCCGTCGGGCGTGGTGCTGAATGGCTGCGCGGGCCAGATGGCCGAGGACACCGGACGCGACCCCGCCCGCTCCCCCCGGGTACAAGAAATCTAACGTATGCGTCACCTACGATGCTGTCAACGCGTCGCGCCGGTCACATCGTGATGATGACCTTGCCGATGGCATTGCCGTCGGCAACGTGGCGCAAGGCTGCCACCACTTGGGCCAGCGCGAACGTCGCGCCGATGTGCGGTACGACGCTCCCGTTCGCCAGCAACTCGTGCAACTCCGCCTCGTTGCGCTCCAGCTCCGCGGCGGCGTGCGTGGCGAAGTCGATGAACTGGAAGCCCAGCACGTGCACGCCCTTGAGCATGACCAAGTTGAGCGGTATGCGCGGGATGTCCCCGGAGGCGTACCCGACTGTCACGAAGCGTCCACCCCACCGCAGCGACCGCAACGCCGGCTCCGACAACTCGCCGCCCACGGGATCCACGACGACGTCCGCACCATCCGGCAGCCGTTCGCGCAGCTGAGGCCGCAGCGGCCCGTTGCGGTGGTTGACAATGTGGTGGGCGCCGAGCCGGGCCGCGACGGCGAGCTTCTCGTCGGAGGAGGCGACTGCGGTCACCGTTGCCCCGAGCAAGGCGGCAAGCTGCACCGCGGCCAAGCCGACTCCCCCACCTGCGCCCAGCACGATGACGTGCTCGCCCCGTTGCACTGACGCGACCGATCTCAGCACGTGGTACGCGGTGCGGTGCGCGACACCGAACGCCGCGGCGTGGATGTCGTCGACCGCCTCGGGAACCGCCACCAACGACGACGCGGCAACAACCACCTCCTCGGCGAACGCTCCGACGAATGTCGCACCGCTCACCCGGTCACCGACCGAAGGTGCGTCGACGCCCGCGCCGACTTCGGCGACGACGCCGGCGAACTCGCTCCCTGGCACGAACGGCAACGGAGCGTGCATCTGGTACCGGTCGGCGACGATCAGCACATCCGGGAAGTTCACCGCGGCGGCGCGCACTCGCACGCGTACCTGGCCGTCCCCGATCTCGGGATCGGGATGGTCGGCGTCGACTTCGACGATGTCCGGCGCGCCATAGGCACGGCACACCGCAGCGCGCATGTCAGCCCCTGTAGTCGGTGGTCGCCGCGATCTCGGCGGCACCCTTCATCAGGTCGAGCACGATCGGGCCGAACGCGTTGAGCTTCTCGTCCTTGTCAGCGCGCTGGAACCCCTGCTCGAGCACCACGCCGAGCTTCCATTTGGCGAGCACGACGTAGTAGTCGATGTCGTCGACCTGGCGGCCGGACACCTTCTGGTAGTGGTCGAGCACGTCGGACTTCGAGGGCATGCCGTACATGTCGACGTAACCCCCGCCCCGCGCCGAGTCGCTCATCGTGTCCTCGGGCCAGCTCTGCACCACCCAGCCCAGATCGAGCTTCGGGTCGCCGACCGTGCCCATCTCCCAGTCGACGATGGCCGCGAGCCGCGCGGGCGTGCTGTGCTCGAACATCACGTTGGCGAACTGGTAGTCGCCGTGCATGAGCCCGGGGATGTAGTCGATCGGACGATGGGCGCGCAGCCATGCCGCGGCCTCGTCGAATCCCGGCAGCTCGCGTCCCTTGATGCGCTCGAGGAACGTGGTCCAGCGATCGACTTGACGCTCGTGGAAACCGTCGGGTCGGCCGAGGTCCTGCAGGCCCTTCGCCTGCCAGTCGACGTTGCCCAGCAGGGCGATCCCCTCGACGAGTTGGAAGGCGAGGCCGCGGCGCTCGTCGAGATCCGTGTCGAAGGGAGGTGGCCACTCGCGGTTGGTCAAGCCCATCGGCGACCAGCCGTCGACGAACCCCATCAAGTAGAAGGTGCGACCCAGGACGGACTTGTCCGTGCACGCCGCGATGGCGGGGGTGTGCGGGACATCAGTGCCCTCGAGCGCCTCGATGATGCGCCACTCGCGCAGGATGCCGTCGTCGCGACTCTCGGGTGCGGTGGTCGGCGGGATGCGCAGCGCGCCGTGGACGTCGCCGCGACGAATCTCGTAGATCTCGTTCTGGGACCCACCCGCAATGAAGTTCGTCTCGATGCGTTCGCCCTTGCCGAGACCCTCGCCGTCCATCCAGGAGGCGAGCCGATCGAGATCGATCACCGGTCCCCCCTGCCGTTCTTGCAGTACCGGCAACACAATTCTGTGTTGCCGGTACTGCCAAATGCCGCAATCACAGGTTGCCGACCTCGAGCTCGAGGAGGTGGCCGAACTTCTCGCGGGCGGCCTCCTGGCGGCCCGGGATCCACGCGGTCGGCCACATGCCGTCGGTGGCCTTGTAGTCGCGCAGGACCTGGCGCGCGACCGTGACCTTGTGCACCTCGGTCGGACCATCGGCGAGGCCCATCACGCCCGCACCGTGGATCATGCCGAAGAACGGCATCTCGTTGGTCGTGCCCAACGCGCCGTGCACTTGCATCGCTCGCCATGCGATGTCGTGCAGCACCGTCGGCATCACGACCTTTGCGGTGGCGATGTCTTTGCGAACGCGCTTGTAGTCGTTGTACTTGTCGATCTCCCACGCCGTGTACAACACGAACAGCCGGAACTGCACGAGCTGCGCGTACGAATCGGCGATGTAGCCCTGCACGAACTGCTTGTCGGCGAGCAGGCTGCCCGACACTTCTCGGCTGAGCGCCCGCTCACACATCATGTCCAGCGCCCGCTGCGCCATCCCGATCGTGCGCATCGCGTGATGGATGCGACCGCCGCCGAGACGCGTCTGCGCGATCACGAAGGCCTGGCCTTCACCGCCGAGCAACGCATCTTCTGGCACTCGCACGTCCTCGTAGTGGATCAGTGAGTGGAAGCCCTCGTTCATCGGTTCGCCGTACAAGCCGACGTTGCGCACGATGTTCACGCCCGGCGTGTCGGTCGGAACCAGGAACATCGACATGCCCGTGTACGGGCTCACATCCGGGTTCGTCACCGCCATCACGATGAGGAAGGACGCGGTCTTGGCGTTCGACGAGAAGTACTTCCAACCGTTGATGACCCACTCGTTGCCGTCCTTCTCGGCGCGGCACTTGAACAGCGTCGGGTCTGCGCCGGCGTGCGGCTCCGTCATCGAGTAGCTCGAGAAGCACTCACCGTTGAGCAACGGCTGCAGGTACGTGTCTTTCTGCTCCTGTGTGCCGTAGTGGGCGATGATCTCGGCGTTGCCGGTGTCGGGGGCCTGGCAACCGAAGATGATCGAGGCCCACAACGAACGACCGAGGATCTCGTTGAGGAGCGCGAGCTTCAGCTGGCCGTAGCCCTGGCCCCCGAGCTCGGGGCCGAGGTGCGTGGCCCACATGTCGTTGCGCCGCACCTCT
>DASUCS010000012.1:0-9077 GCA_036275935.1 Acidimicrobiales bacterium | reverse complement strand
AGGTCGAGCGTCTGCGAGCCGCCGTGCGCGGGGCCGGGACGCAGCATGTAGTCGCCTTCTTTGTAAACGGTGTCGAAGATCGTGCCGACGATGTGGAACGAGCTGATGTCGGACGGGCCCGCGTCGAGCACCCAGATGCGCACGCGCTCGCCCGCCTTCACGTCCGAGATCGGTGCGAATTTGTACTGGTTGTAGTAGCCGTTGAACACGACGGCGTCGGGCTTGTTCGCCAGCATCTTCGTGAGATCGCCGGGTTGACCATTGGCGCCCAGATACATCTCGGACTGCACCATGACGTATTCGTGGTCCACCGGCGCGAGATCCGGCGGATCGATCACCACCGCACCGAACATGCCATTGCCGATGTGGTGCAAGATCGGCGCGGTACCGCAGTGGTACATCCAGATGCCGGAGTACTGCGCGGTGAACTGATACACGAGCGACTCGCCCGGATTCAGCGTCCGCATGTCCTGATCCATGTTCGTCTGCGACGCATGGAAGTCGATCGAGTGACCGACCTTCCCGTCGTTCACGAGCGTCACGGTGAACAGGTCGCCGACCCTTCCTCGCAGCACCGGGCCCGGCGTCTGCCCGTTGAACGTCCACCGCTCCTGCATGACGCCGGGCGCGACCTCCGCTTGGGTCTCCTTCGCGTGCAGGGTGACCTGGTGTTCGGTTCCGCCGGGTGCGGGCGCGAGATGCGGGTCGAACGGCTTCCATTCCGGTGCGGGCTTGGCGTTGGGATCGATGGTCGCGCCGCCACCGCCAGTTGCGGCGCTGGTGTCCGTGCTGCCTCCTGCCGCGACTTCGCTGGCTGCGCCCGTCACGTGAATGGCGAGCACCATCCCTGCTTCTTTGTGCCCGGGGACCGTGCACCACGCCTGCATCGACTTCGACACCACACCGACGTGCAGGTCCGCAGACGCGCCCGGCGCCAACATCGGCACCTTGGTGCTGCCGCCCTCGACCGCGAGGTCGTGGGCCATCGTCCCGTGGTTCATCACCCGCAGCGTCAGGTCGGTACCCCCCGCCACCTCGATCGTCGCCGGCGTGACCGAGAACTCCGCCAGCATCACCTCGACGGTCTGGCGCTCGCCGGTGGCCGTGACGGAGCTGGTGCCGTCGCTCTTGCCGGCACCGACCAGAAGCGCGATCACGAGCGCGGTGACGCCCACGATCCCGAGCGCGACGGTGCCGAAGGCCAGGCTGGTGCCAGGGCGCTCGTCGGCGGGGGTGCGGTCGTCGTCCATCGGGGTCTGCTGCATCTTCCGATGGTGGGACCGAGCGGAGGATCGGGGTAGAGCCAAAGGTCCCGTATGGCGTGCTCGTTCCTTTACGTGAGGCCGAGTCCCGCCGCCATCGCCGCGCCGAGCTCCCAACAGGCGTCGAGATCCTCTCTGCTCGGCATCCCGAGCACGATCACCGGCGGCTGCGCTCGTTGCCATCGCAGGCCGGTCACGATCTTCTCGATGGCGGCGAGCGCACCCGTCGTGTCGTCGTTGCCGTGCACGAACACGCCGTACGGCCGGCGCGCCGTGGCGTCGAGGCACGGGTAGTAGATCTGATCGAAGAAGTGCTTGAGCGCGCCCGACATGTAGCCGAGGTTCGCTGGAGTTCCCAGCACGTAGCCGTCCGCGGCCAACACGTCCGAGGCCGTTGCGCTCAGTGCGGGGTGCGAGACGACATCGACACCTTCGATGCGATCGTCGGTGGCACCACTGATGACGGCGTCACACATGGCGTGCAGCGCGGGTGACGTGGTGTGCTGGATGACGAGCAATGTCGACATGGCGCCACGAGCGTCGCACGAGGGAGACAACATGGCCAGCACCGCGAGCACTGCCAAAGACGTGATGGCGCGCGTGGGCAACGTGCTGCACCGTGCGATCGTCAAGGGCTCGAACGGACGGATCGGCGGCACCGGCTTCGGGATGCCAGTGGTGATCCTCACGACGACCGGCCGCAAGAGCGGCAAGAAGCGCTCGACGATGCTCACGACACCGATCCACGACGACCAACGCGTGGTGCTCGTGGCGTCCTACGGCGGCGACGACCGTCATCCGGCCTGGTTCCTCAACCTGCGCGACAACCCCGACGTCGAACTGGAGATGAGGGGCAAGAAGCGAGCCATGCGCGCCCGGGTGGCGTCCTCGGATGAGAAGGCGAAGCTGTGGCCCGACGTGGTGAAGTCGCACAAGGGCTACGCCGACTACCAGACGAAGACGGAGCGCGAGATCCCGCTGGTGATCCTCGAACCTGTGTGAGACGCGCGGCCTTCGCGCTGATCGTCGCCGCACTGACGGTGACGGCCTGCTCCGATGGCGCCCGTCCCGGGACGATCGCTTCGTCGGTCGGCTCGAGCGCGGACCCGTCGAGCGCGTCACCCGAACCGACGGCATCGGACACTGCCCTCGACGCTGCCTCTCGATCTGTCGAGCTGCAAACAGTCGTCGACACGTTCGTCGGCGCGCAGACCGTCCCGTTCAGTGTCGTGGTTGTCGATCTGTCGACCGGCGCTCGAGCGGAGCATCTCGCCGACCGGCAGCTGCCGAGCGCCAGCCTCTACAAGCTCTTCGTCGCACGCGAGCTCTTGCGTCAGATCGCGGAGGGCACCCTGGATCCCGAACACCTGGCCGGTGACAGCCAGAACCGCACAGTCATCCAGTGCGCGCACGACATGATCGTCGTGAGTGACAACGCGTGCGGCGTCGCAGGGTTGCAGATCGTGGGGCCCGGCGCACTGGATCGCCAGCTGCACGCCGATGGCTACCTCGCGACGACAATGGCGTCACCGCAGCAGACCAGCGCCGACGACGTCACGCGCTTGCTGATCGAGGCGCACGACGATCCGAACCAGCGCGATCTGTACGACTTGCTCAGCGCCCAGCGAGTCAACGACCGACTGCCTCAGGGACTGCCACCGGGCACACCAATCGCCCACAAGACGGGTGACATCCGCCATTACGCCCACGACGCCGGCGTGGTCACGACTCCCCATGGCGATGTCGTTCTCACGGTGCTGAGCGGACCGTGGCCGCTGCCGTGCTGCGACGCGGACGACCCTGGATCGAGCGAGCGGGCCGCATTCGGTGCGATCGCGCAGCTCGGCCGGGCTGTCTACGACGCAATAGCGTGACGCCTCGTGAAAGTCGGAGCGTTCGTGCCGATCGGCACGCTCAATGCCAACCCCGAGTTCGCCGGTGCGGTCGGCCCAACACTGGAGGACCGTGGATTCGAATCGCTGTGGGTGGCGGAGCACGTCGTGCTGTTCGACGACTACGAGAGCCAGTACCCGTACGACCAGAGCGGGAAGTTCCCGGGGGCCGGCGACAGCGGCATCCTCGAGCCGTGGACCGCGCTGTCGTTCGTGGCCGCGACGACGAGCCGGTTGCGCTTGGGAACCGGGATCTGCCTCGTCGGACAACGAAACCCCGTGTACACGGCGAAGCAAGTGGCCGACGTCGATGTGCTGTCCGGTGGGCGCGTCGACTTCGGGATCGGCATCGGCTGGTTGCGCGAGGAGTACGACGTTGTCGCGATGCCGTTCGATCATCGCGGCGCGCGGTCCGACGAGCACATCGAGGTGATGAAGCAGCTCTGGACCGAACCGATGTCGTCGTACGACGGGCGCTACTACACGCTGCCCGAGTGCCGCATGTACCCGAAGCCGGTCCAGCAGCCGCACCCGCCGATCCACGTCGGTGGCGAGAGCGACGGCGCGCTGCGGCGTACGGCGCGTCTCGGCCAGGGTTGGTTCGGCTTCAATCGCCAACCCGAGGACGTACCCGAGGCCCTCGAACGCCTCGAGCGCGCGCTCGACAAGGAGGGACGCACGCGCGACGAGATCGAGATCACGATCTGCCCGTACATGCGCGGCACTGACGCCGACGGCATCAAGCGTTATGCGGAGCTCGGCGTCGATCGTGTCGTCGTCGTCGTGCTCGGGTTGGACCGCGAGAGTCTCGCCCGACGAGCGGACGAGGCGGGTGCGCTCGTCGACGCCGCCGCCACGCTCTGACCGGCGTGAGTGATCCCACGACGGTCTCGATCGCCGCGCCGATGCAAGGCACCGTCGTATCGGTCGCGGTCGCCGAAGGCGACGTCGTGCAGGTCGGCGCACAGGTCGTCGTGCTCGAAGCCATGAAGATGGAACACGTCGTCACCGCCGAGGTGAGCGGCACGGTACGGGCGATCAGCGCAGTGGTGGGCGCCACGGTCTTTCCGGGAGACGCGCTCGTGGTCGTCGAGGAGGGCGTCGTCGAGTCGTCCGAGACCGCAGTCGAGCGAGGCGTCGACCTCGATCACATCCGACCGGATCTGGCCGAGGTGTTGCGCCGGCAATCGTTGACTCGCGACGACGCCCGCCCGGCCGCCGTCGAACGGCGTCGCAAGGTCGGCCTGCGCACGGCCCGAGAGAACGTCGCGGACCTGTGCGACGCCGACAGCTTCGAGGAGTACGGCTCACTGGTGATCGCGGCGCAGCGGTCACGGCGTTCGGTGCAGGAGCTCATCGAGCAAACTCCCGCCGACGGTCTCGTGGGCGGCATCGGTCGCGTCAACGGGCAGCGGTGCGCCGTCGTCTCGTACGACTACACCGTCCTCGCCGGTACACAAGGACAACGCAACCACGCCAAGAAGGATCGCCTGTTCGAGCTGATCGAACGCCTGCGACTGCCGGTGGTGCTCTTCGCCGAAGGAGGCGGCGGTCGGCCCGGCGACACCGACGCGTCAGGCGTCTCGGGCCTCGAGACGATGGCGTTCGCACTGTTCGCGCGACTGAGCGGGCTCGTACCACTCGTCGGCGTCGTGTCGGGACGTTGTTTCGCCGGCAACGCGGCGCTGCTGGGATGTTGCGACGTCATCATCGCCACCGAGGACGCCAACATCGGGATGGGCGGCCCCGCGATGATCGAAGGAGGCGGGCTCGGCGTGTACGCGCCGGAGGACGTCGGGCCGATCTCCGTTCAGGTCCCGAACGGCGTGGTCGACGTCGTGGTGCCGACCGATGTCGACGCCGTGCGCGTCGCCAAGCAGTACCTGTCCTACTTCCAGGGGCCAACCGCCGAGTGGGACTGCACAGACCAACGGCTGCTGCGCAACCTCATCCCCGAGAACCGTTTGCGTGTGTACGACGTGCACGAGGTCATCGAGACGATGGCAGACACCGGCTCGGTGCTCGAACTGCGACCGAAGTTCGGCATCGGCATCGTCACCGCCCTCGTGCGCATCGAAGGGCGACCGATCGGGATCATCGCCAACAACCCGATCCATCTCGGCGGCGCGATCGACAGTGACGGCGCCGACAAGGCGGCGCGCTTCATGCAGCTGTGCGACGCGTACGACGTCCCGATCCTGTTCTTGTGCGACACGCCCGGCTTCATGGTCGGACCTGAAGCCGAGAAGACCGCTCAGGTCCGGCACTTCAGCCGCATGTTCGTCGTCGCCGCCAGCATGACGGTCCCCTTCTTCACGATCGTGCTGCGCAAGGGATACGGCCTCGGCGCGCAGTCGATGGCGGGCGGCAGCTTCCGCGCACCGATCTTCACGGTGTCGTGGCCCACTGGTGAGTTCGGCGGTATGGGCCTCGAGGGCGCGGTCCGGCTCGGCTACCGCCGCGAGCTCAACGCCATCGAGGACGAGGACGCTCGGGAAACCGAGTTCCAGCGGCTCGTTGCCCGCGCCTACGAAGGCGGCAAGGCACTCAACACTGCGACGTACTTCGAGATCGACGACGTGATCGATCCCATGGACTCCCGCAGGCGCATCGTCAACGCGTTGCGCGCCGCGCCGCCGATCCCTCACCGCGAGGGCAAGAAGCGCCCCTTCATCGACACGTGGTAGCTGGCCGCGGTTGATCGGTCAGGCGATGCCCGCGAAGGCGGGCGACTGGCGAAGACCTTCGCCGATGGCACTCATCGCTTCTTCGTCGAGGCGGCCCCGGGCGACGCTGAGCAGGCGGACAGACTCCTCGGTCTGCGCCCACAGCAAGGCCTCCATCGACGAGGCCCGCATCGGCTTCGCCAGGTAGAAACCCTGCACCGTGTGACAACCGAGCGACTTGAGGCGCTCGAGCTGACCGCTGTTCTCGACGCCCTCGGCCACGGTCGTCATCCCGACTGCAGCCGCGAGACCGATGACGGCGGCGACGATCGCGGAGTCGACCGCGCTCGTCTGCATGCCGTCGACGAAGCTGCGGTCGATCTTCACGACGTCGACCGGGAAGCGTTTGAGGTAGCCGAGTGACGAGTAGCCGGTACCGAAATCGTCGATCGCCACCCGCACACCGAGCCGCTTGAGACCCAGCAACACGTTGGTGACCCAGTCGACGTCGCTCATCGCGAGCGTCTCGGTGATCTCCAAGCACAGCTGACCGGGGTCGACGCCCGTCTTGTCGATGATCTCCGCGACCTCGTCCACCAGTCGCGGCTGGAGGAACTGCCGCGGTGAGAGGTTCACGCTCATGCTCAGCGGGATGCCGAACTGATCGCGCCACGCCCGCGCCTGCCAGCACGCCTGCTCGAGCACGAACCGGCCGATCGGAAGGATGAGCTCCGTCTCCTCGGCCAGCCCGATGAACTCACCGGGCAGCAGCAGGCCGCGCTCAGGATGGTTCCAGCGCACGAGCGCCTCGGCCCCGGTGCACATGCCCGTCGCCACCGACACGAGCGGCTGGAAGTACGCCTCGAGCTGGCCGGCCTCGATGCCGCGGCGCAGCGCGGTCTCGAGGTCGAGAC
This sequence comes from Acidimicrobiales bacterium, assembly GCA_036275935.1. GTDB lineage: Bacteria > Actinomycetota > Acidimicrobiia > Acidimicrobiales > JACDCH01 > DASUCS01. The sequence continues at coordinate 2,343 of DASUCS010000012.1, read as the reverse complement.
GCTCGGGCGATCGGCTGCCCATCGCGTCGGGGTCGAACACCTCGAAGTGACCGGTGCGGCCCTTGGCCTTGGCCTGGTACATCGCGACATCGGCGTCGTGGAGAAGGTCGTCACGAGTCTTTTCGGGGCTCGTCAGTGCGATGCCGATGCTGAGCGTCGCCACGGTCTCGTGCGTGTCGCCCAGCGCGATCGGCTCGGACAGCTGGCTGGTCACGCGCCGGGCGACGGCGATGGCGTCGTTCACGTCGCCGATGTTCTCGAGCAGGATCGTGAACTCGTCTCCGCCGAACCGAGCGAGAAGGTCACCAGGACGCAGCGCCAACTGCAGGCGCTGCGCAATGGCCACGAGGAGCTGATCGCCAGCGTGGTGACCGAGGCTGTCGTTGATGATCTTGAACCGGTCGACGTCCGCGAACAGCACCGCATGCGTCTCGTGGCTGCGGATCGAGCGACGGATGGCATGGTCGATGTGATCGAGGAACAGGCGCCGGTTCGGCAACCCGGTCAACGCGTCGTGGAACGCGTGCTGCGCGAGCTGCTCCTCGAAGACCTTGCGCTCGGCGATGTCACGGAACGCGATCACCGCACCGATCGGCTCACCGCCGTCGATGATCGGCGACGCGGTGAACGCCACCGGGAAGACCGACCCGTCGGCTCGCTGGAACGTCGTGTCGTCGTTGCGGACGAGGCCCCGAAGCTCCATGGCTCGCAGTGCGGGCGCGGCCAGGAAGCTCGGCGCGGCCTGCTGCAGCTCGTACGGCCCGACACCCGTGCGACCGAGCATCTCGTCGGCGGCAGGGTTGCTGAAGGTGAGGCGGCCGTGGTTGTCGACGGCGCACACACCTTCACCGAGGCTCGACGTGATCGCTTCCAGGCGGTTGCGCTGGTAGCGGGCCTCCTCGAACAGGGTGGCGTTGTTCAGTGCACCCGACCCCACAGCGGCCAGCGCGCTCAGAAGGTCGCGGTCGGCGTCGTCGAACGGCTCGGTGCGACTGCGGCCGGCCACCTCGAGCCACATGCCGCCGGTCTCCATCGGAACGCTGATGTTCTCGTCTGCGGGACGATCGACGAGCTCCGCTGTCGGGCACCGCAGCAAGACGCGTGCGGAATCGAGCAGCACGTCGTTCACGCGTCCGTCCTCGATCGCGCGGTGGGCCTCGAGCGTCGCGTCGAGCAGACCTTTCAGGCGCGCACGGTCGTGCCGAGCGCGGAAGTGACCTGCGAGCACTTGGCGAAGGATCAGCATCGGGATCACTGCGACGATCAGCGCCCACGAATGCGCAGTGATCGCGAGGGCTCCGAGGAGACCGAACGCGACACTCGCGCCGACGAGCAGCAACCGGATCTCGAGGCCGTCTCGTAGGGCGGTTCGGATCGGCGCGCCCGTGGTGTAGAGGATCGCCGCCAGGGCGATCGTGTTCACGAGGAAGAAGACGAGCGCGGCCAACGACGCCGCCACGAGAATGCCCGGACTCGTCGAACCGACCTTGCCGCCGAGCGCGTCGTACGCGAACAGCGCGCAACCGACCGAGCTCAGGATCTGGCCGAAGTTGAAGAGCGATTTGATCATCGGACGACGGCGGATGAACTGCCCGACCAACATCGCGGTGGCGAAGCCGACAACGACCATGGGCGCCGGCAGAGCGATGGCCATGAGGACGAGGAATCCCTCATCGAGGTGCACGGCCTCGGACGCGTCCGTGATCTCGTTGCGATAGATGACGAGCGGCCACACCCAGCTCGCGACGACGAGCGACGTGAGCAACGCAGCGGTGGCGATCGCCTGACTGTCCATCCCCGATTGCCCGGGAAGCGCGGCGAAGGCGACGGCAAGAGTGCCGCCGCCGCCGCCGAGGGCAACGAGAATCGTGAGCCAGGCTGCGGGCGGGAGCCCGAGCCTCCGGAAACGTTCCATCAGTTCCAGGCGGACCCGTTCCAAGCGGAACCGTTCCACGCGCTGCCGTTCCACGCCGAGCCGTTCCACGCGGAACCGTTCCACGCCGAGCCGTTCCACGCAGAGCCGTTCCAGGACGAACCGTTCCACGCCGAGCCGTCCCACAGCGCCGAGTTCCAGGCGCTGCCGTTCCAAGCGGAACCGTTCCAGGCCGAGCCGTTCCAGGCGCTGCCGTTCCACGCAGACCCGTTCCAGCTACTGCCGTTCCAAGCGCTGCCGTTCCAGGCCGAGCCGTTCCACGCCGACCCGTTCCAGGCCGAGCCATTCCAGGCGGAACCGTTCCACGAAGAGCCGTTCCAAGACGAACCGTTCCACGACGACCCGTTCCACGACGAGCCGTTCCAGCCAGAGCTGTTCCAGCTCGAACCGTTCCACGAAGAGCCGTTCCA
>DASUCS010000011.1:0-16904 GCA_036275935.1 Acidimicrobiales bacterium | reverse complement strand
GACGTGCCGAGACAGCGAACTCAGCTTGATCGAGCGGCGTGTCGAATCATGGTCCAGGACCCTCCGTGCTTCTCGACCGGCACGAAGCCAGCCGACTCGTAGAGCCCGCGCGCCGGATTGTTCTCGGCGACACTCAGACTCAGGGCGCGGAACCCTTGCGCGACGCTGGCGTCGATCAGCTCGAGGAGAAGCTGTCGTCCGATCCCCTCGTGCCGCCGGGAAGCGACGACCGCGATCGACAGTTCGGGAACATCCTCCGCCACGAAGCCGTAGCCATGGTCCGCCTCTGCATACGTGCGATACCACGCCGCGCCGACCGGTCCGTCGTGTTCGGCGACCACTCCGTGATCACCTTGCCTCGGCCAACCCGCCAGGTACATCGCGTACCGCGGATCGGCCATCACCTGCTCAGCCGTCGGCGTCGGCTTGTCGGGCCGCCACACAGCGGCCTCACCGAGCATCGTGGCGAGAAAGGCGAAGTCGTCCGCTCGAGCCGCTCGATACCGAAGCGCTCCACCGTTCACGGCAGTAGGGAGGTCGACCTCGTCAGAGGACCGACTCGCCGGCTTCCACGCGCGGGCGCAACAACGCGGTGAGCCGCGTGCGGTGGACGACGGCGTCACCGAACGCCAGTTGATCGAGCTGTGCACGCTTGAGGAAGAGGTGCACATCGTGCTCCCACGTGAAACCGATGCCACCGTGAACCTGCAAGGCGGATCCGGCGACGCGTTTCGATGCGTCCGAGCACCACGCCTTCGCGGTCGATGCTGCGACCGACGCATCCGGATGCCCGGCGGCGATGCACCAGGCGGCGTAGTACACGGCGGAGCGCATGCCTTCGACGTCGACGAGCATGTCGGCGCAGCGATGCTTCACCGCTTGGAAGCTCCCGATCGGCTTGTCGAACTGCACGCGGTCCTTCGCGTACTCGACGGAAAGGTCGAGCAGTCGTTGCGCGCCGCCCAGCAGCTCGGCCGCGTAGGCCATCGCGCCGCGGTCGATGAACGACTGCACGGCGTCAGCGCCCCCGAGCACCGCGACGTCGCCTGCGAATGGGTCGAGCCAGCCGACCTCCCGCGTGATGTCCATCGCGGGTTCACGAGACGAGCCCGTCGACACCGCGACCAGCTCGTCGCCGCGCACACAGACCGCCACCGCGGCCGACGGCGCGTAGGGCACGACCTCTCGCGCACCCGACGCAGCGACGGTCGCGATCGAGTCTCCCGCCAGGAGGCCGTCCGCCCACTCGGTTCCTGCCAGTGCGTCGAGGGCCACGATCTGCTGCAGGATCGGCGCCGGCGCGACGTGGCCTCCGACCTCTTCGAGCAGCACGGCGACCTCGACCCAGCCGAGCCCGACACCACCGTCGGACTCCGCGACCGCGATGCCGGTCCAGCCTTGGTCGACCATCGACTTCCACAACTCGGCGTCGAACGCAGCACCCGAGTCGGCGAATGCCCGCACCTGTGCCGACGAGCTACGGCCGTCGAGCAGGTCGCGCGCGGCATCGCGCAGTGCCTGCTGGTCGTCGTTCAGCTCGAAATCCACGCGCCCTCCGGACCTGACATGCGTGTCAGGTGTCAGCATACGATCTGACCTCTCATGGACTTGAAGCCGACACCCGAGCAAGACGAGTTCCGTGCCGAGTGCCGGGACTGGCTGCGGGCGAACCTTCCGTGGGAGTACGGCAAGGGCTTCCCACCGCGCTTCGACGATCTCGGCGAGGAGGTCACGTACCTTAGGGCGTGGCAACGAAAGCTCGCCGACGCTCGCTTCGTCGGGGTGACGTGGCCGGTCGAGTACGGCGGTCGCGGCGCGGGCGCGCTGCACCACTTCATCGTGCAAGAGGAGCTGGCCCGAGCGCGCGCTCCTGAGCTCGTCGGTCGCATCGGCATCAACCTCGTCGGGCCGACGCTGCTCGCGCACGCGACGGCTGAGCAGCGAACGAAGTGGTTGCCGAGCATCCTCCGGGCCGAACAATTGTGGTGTCAGCTCTTCAGCGAGCCCGGGGCCGGCAGCGATCTCGCCAGCGTGAAGACGCGCGCCGTGCGAAGCGACGGCGGCTGGCTCGTCACCGGCCAGAAGGTGTGGACGTCGTACGCGCAGTTCGCCGACTGGGGCTTGTGCCTCGCCCGCACCGATCCGGTCGCACCCAAGCACAAAGGCATCAGCGCGCTCGTGATCGACATGCGCGGTCCGGGGGTCGAGGTGCGCCCGCTCGTGCAGTCGACCGGTGACGCCGAGTTCAACGAGGTGTTCTTCGATGACGCGTTCGTGCCCGACGAACACGTCATCGGCGACGTCAACAACGGCTGGCGGGTGTCGTCGTCGACGCTCACCCACGAGCGTGGCACCAACCCCCGACAGCTCGTGCTCCACATCCAACTGCTCGAAGAGCTCCTCCGGCTCGCGCTCGAGAGCGGCGCGTACGACGACCATCGGCTCGGACAGCAGCTCGCGCAGGCCTACGTGGAAGTGCGCCTGTTCCAGCTGCACAACTGGCGTTCGTTGTCCCGACTCGAGCACGGCCGCGAGCTGGGTCCGGAAGGCTCGGCGCTCAAGCTCTACTGGAGCGAGATGAGCAAGCGGTTGCACGACACCGCGATGGCCGTCCTCGGTCCGGCGTCGCCGCTGTGGCGCGACGCCGACGGCAATCCCGGCGATGGCCGCTGGCAACGCAGCTGGCTCTACTACCAGTCGTCGTCGATCTTCGCCGGCACCAACGAGATCCAACGCAACATCATCGGCGAGCGAGTGTTGGGACTTCCGCGCTCGTGAGCGGTCCGCTCGAAGGCCTCCGCGTGCTCGATCTCGGCACGCGGATCGCTGCACCGTTCTGCGCGGGGCTGCTCGGCGAGATGGGCGCCGAGGTCATCAAGATCGAGCAGCCGGGCTCCGGCGACTTCATGCGCGAGATCGGCCCGTTCGAAGACGGCTACTCGCTGTTCTGGGCGGTCGAGGGTCGCGGCCGCAAGAGCGTCACGCTCGACCTGCGCACGCCCGAAGGCCAGGACATCCTGCGACGGCTCGCGGCGACGTCCGACGTGGTCGTCGAGAACTTCCGGCCGGGCACGCTCGAGCGATGGAACCTGGCACCGGCCGCGCTCGATCCGCAGCTGGTCTTCGTGCGCATCTCGACGTTCGGCCAGGACGGGCCGCTGTCCGAACGGCCAGGCCTCGATCGCGTCGGCATCGGCTTCGGCGGGCTCATGCACCTGACCGGTTACGCCGACCGGCCGCCCGTACGGGTCGGCGTGACGTTGTCCGATTACCTCACCGGCGTGTTCGCCGCGCAGGCGGCAACGGCAGCACTGTATCGACGCGACGCGCGAGGCGGCGCGGGGGCGGTCGTCGACGCGTCGCTCTACGGCGCGGTGCTCCGCATCCTCGAGTGGACGCTGGCCGCGTACGACCGCCTCGGTGTCGTTCGATCACGCGAGGGCAACCGGCTCGCCAATTCCGCGCCGCTCGACAACTACCCGACGGCGGACGACAAGTTCGTGTGCATCGTCGCCGGCAGCGACGCGAACTTCTCGCGGCTGTGCAAGGCGATGGGTCGACCGGAGCTCATCGACGACCCGCGCTACGCCAAGCTCGCCGACCGCGCCGCACTGAGCGACGAGATCAACAACCTCGTCGCCGACTGGACGCGCTCACTTCCGGCCGCGGAGGTCGAAGCCGCTTGCGTCGCGCACGACGTGCCCGTCGCCACCGCGTACACCGCGGTCGACATCTTCGCCGACCCGCACATCGCGGCGCGCGGTGACCTCGTCTCGGTCGACGATCCCGTACTCGGCACGGTGCGCCAGCAGGCGCCCTTCCCGCGATTCGCCGGCGAGACACCGATGGCGCCCAGCGGCGCGCCCAAGCTCGGCGACGACACGCGAGCGGTGTTGTCCTCGATCGGACTCACCGATGACGAGCTCGACCGACTGCACGCCGACGGCATCACATGACCGAGCTTCTCGAGATCGACGGCGACGAGGTCCGGCTCGTCGGTGGTTACTCCCCGACCAGCGGCCACCACCATTTTCCGCTGTCGCCGGTGTGCCCGTACACCGGCGCCGATGACGTGGAACGCGTCACGCTGCCGAGAACCGGCACGTTGTGGGCGTGGACGGCAGTGACGACGCCGCCCCCCGGCTATGAAGGCCCGATCCCGTACGGTTTCGGCGTCGTCGAGCTCGACGACATCGGCCTGCGCGTCGTCGGCCGCCTCACCGAGTCCGACCCCGCCGCGTTGCGCGATCGGCAACCGATGCGGGTCGTCGCGGAGCGCATCAACGACGACCTCACCGTGTGGGCGTTCACCCCCACATGAGCGTGGAGATCGCCGGCATCGGCCTGCATCCGTTCGGTCGCTTCGAGGACCGCACCGTGACCGACATGGGCGTGACTGCCGTGCGCGCGGCGCTCGCCGACGCCGGCGATCCCCGCATCGACGCCGCCTTCTGTGGGACGGCCTACTCCGGAGTCGCGGCCGGACATCGTGTGCTGGGGCAACTGGCGCGCACCGGTGTGCCGATCGTGGACATCGAGGCCGGCTGCGCGAGCGGCGCGGCCGCGCTGGCGCTCGCCGCAGGCGCGATCGACGCGGGTCAATACGAGACCGTTCTGGTCTTCGGCATGGAGAAGATGCCGAAGGGGATGATCCGCTCGTCGTTCTTCGAGCCGTGGCAGGAGCAAGCAGGGCTCACACCTGCGCCCGCGTACTTCGCCCTGCGCGCCCAACGACTCCTGCGCGACGCGGAATTGACGAAGCACGACCTCGCGACGGTCGTGGTGAAGAACCGTGCCAACGGCGAGCACAACGAACACGCGATGTTCAGAAAGTCCGTCACCGTCGAGGACGTGCTCGCGTCGCGGGTCGTGTGCGAGCCGCTGCATCTGTGGATGCTGTGTTCGCCGAACGAGGGAGCGGCGGCCGTCGTGCTGCGTCGCGGCGGGAGCGGTGTCCAACTCCGGGCCGCGTGTCTGCGGTCGCACTTGCCGGGCAGCGTGCTCGCGGAGTCGACGCCGATGGCCGGGATCGACGACGTGGGAATCACGCCGCCGTCGATGCTCGCGGCCGACGATGCCTATGCCCGCGCCGGGATCGGCCCGGACGACCTCGACCTCGTCGAGTGCCAGGACACCGACGCCGCCCGCGAGTTGCTGACGTATGAAGAGCTGCATCTCTGCGCGCCGGGTGAGCAAGCGAAGCTGCTGCGGTCCGGCGACGTGTCGCTCGGCGGATCGCGCCCGGTGAATCCGAGCGGGGGCCTCCTGTCCAAGGGCGAGCCCCTCGGCGCATCCGCGATCGGACAGGTGGTCGAGCTCGTGGTCCAGTTGCGCGGTCACGCCGGGGCCCGACAGATCGCGGACGCACGCGTCGGCCTGGCGCACACGGTTGGGCGCGGCGCCAACGCCAGCGTGGTCATCATCTCCCGTTAGCCCACGGTGCTTTACTCTCGGGCCGTGCGCCGGGCGCTTGCTGTACTGAGTCTCGTCGTCTTCGCGTGCATGTGGACGCCAGCGCGCGCCGCGACGAGTGACGTGGACATCACGGACTTCAAGTTCACGCCGTCATCGATCAACGTGAACGAAGGCGACACCGTCGCGTGGCACAACAAGGGCAAGGTCGGCCACACCGTCACTGCCGACGACGGCTCGTTCGACTCGAGCCCGGGCTGCGACGCGGCACACCCGGACAGCGACAGCTGCCTGAAGCCCGGTTCGACCTACACCGTGACGCTCCAGTTCTCGGGGACCGTCTCGTACCACTGCAAGGTGCACCCGTCGATGACCGGAACGATCGTCATCGCTGCGAATCCGGCGACGAGCACGACCTCCACCACGGAGGCGCCGACGACCACGGCGTCGACCACCACGAGCACGTCGACATCAACGACCACGTCGACCACGTCGTCGACCAGCACCACGTCGTCGACCACGTCCACGACGACGACGACCACGTCGACCACCGTGCCGTCGAGCTCGAGTGCCGCACCCGTCACGGTGAACAACAGCGACAGCGGGTCGTCATCGGCGCCGTGGCTGATCCTCGGCGCGCTCCTCGTCGGCGGACTCGCCGCACTGGCCTACTGGCTGTGGTGGCGCAGCGGTCAGCCGGACGAGCCGGGCCCGGGTCCGGGCCCGAGCACGGGCGCGGGCGCGGGCGGCGAGCCGCCACCGACAACGCAGGGGCCGACCATCTGACGATGCGGAGGTGGGCTGGGGTGGCCTCTGTCCTCGGGATCCTGATCGTGTTCCCGGCGCTGTCCGTGCGCGCCCAAGACGAGCCCGTCGCCGTCGAGATCCACGACAACTACTACTCGCCGAACGAGATCCACGTCCCCGAGGGCGGCACGGTCACGTGGACCGACCTCGGCGGGGCGCACTCGGTCACCTCGGGCGACAACGGCGTGACGTTCGACTCGAACCCCGCGTGCGTCGCGGGCGTGAACTGCATGGCGACCGGCGACACCTTCAGCCACCAGTTCGGCGGCCCCGAGCGACTGACGTACCACTGTCGCGTGCACGGCAACACGATGGTGGGCACGATCATCGTGGATCCCGCGGGGACGCCGACGACCGCGACGACGAGCACGAGCACGAGCACGTCGACCACCACCACGACGACGTTGCCCACCACGACGACATCGTCTGACGCGAGCGCCGCACCGTCATCGGCGAGCAGCGCACCAACCGTGTCGCAGGCACCGCTCCCCCAGGTTCCGTCGACGGCCAGCGGGCGAGCACTTCCGCGGCCGCTCGCCGGGACGCCTCACACTGACGACGTTCGTGTGTGGGCGCTCATCGCCGTCGCCCTCGCGGCGGGGACGACCATCGCCGGCATCGTGCTCGTCCGCCAGGGTCGGGTTCCGTTCGGTTAGCAACATTCATGCGCCGACCGGCGGAGCTCCACACGTGGTTGCGCCTCGAACGCGTGTTCCCTCTCCAACTCGACGAATTAGCCATGGCTGGACGATCGCCATCTCGTCGAGTACGCGGGACATACGCTGAGTGAACGTTGACGGAGACCGCGTCGTCGCTCACACTTGTGGTTACGGCGTTCGCAATGCGGCGGCAACTGCTTCGGGCCCGGGCATCGCCGCGATCTCCTCAGCAAGCTGCGCGGCGGCGATCCGGTAGGCACCGTTGGTGAGCACCTCCCGCAGCGCATCACGGACCGCGCCGGCGTTCACCTCGCTCGGCATGAGCGTGACTGCGGCGCCTGCGGCATCGAGGCGTTGTGCGATGACGAAGTTGTCGGCGCTCTGCGGCAGAGCAACGGCGGGAAGGCCGTGCGCGAGGATGCCGAACGTGGTGCCGGCGCCCGCGTGATGGACCGCGGCCGCGCAATGTGGAAGTAGCCGCGCCTGGGGCACGAATCGCTCGACGGTGGCGTTGGCTGGAATCGGGCGGATGGTGGCCGGGTCGACGTCGGTTCCGGTTGTGACGAACATGCGGATGGGCTCGTCGGCGAGCGCGTCGAGCAGGATGCGGAACAGCGCAGGGTTGTTGGAGAACGTGCCAAGGGTGAGGTAGACGAGAGGTTCGTCGCCCGCCGGCAACACGATGTCGTCCGAGCCCGATCGCGACGGCAGCGGCGAGGGTCGTAGCGGTTGAGCACGCGGCAGCGTGGCTCCGGCAGGGTCGAGCGAGGCCGGGCAGATCGCGATCGTCGTTCCTTCATAGACGCCGGCAGCCGGTGGTACGTCGAGGCCGAACTCACGCCAGATCGGGCTCACGGCGTCGGCGACGAGGTCCGAGACCTCGGCGTCGACGAGCGGGCCCACCGTGTGTTGCACACCGCTCACACCCAGGACAGCGGTCGCGAGGGGTCCAGCGAAGACGAGGGGGTCGAACACGAGCATGTCGGGCGCGAGCTCGCGGCCCACGGCGACGAGATCATCGATCATCAGTGCCGTGCCGACCTCGCCGAACAGTCGCGGCAGGAAGTACCGCTCCACGCGCTGGGGCGCCAGACCGTCACCGGGTACGCCCCGAATGCGACTGCGTAGAACCGCATACCACTCGGCGAACGCGGGGCCCGCTCGACGGCAAGCGAACCCGCGGGCCGAGACCACCGCGTCGGTGTCATCGCCAGACGCGAACACGACCTCGTCACCCTGGGCGCGCAGGGCCTCCGCCAACGGCAACATGGGCATGATGTGGCCTGCTTGCGGGACGCAACTGAACACGACGCGCATCACGTCACCGCCTCACCAGGTGGAGGGCTGTGGCGCGGGGGCATCGTGACCTGTGCGCAGCGTGTGCCACGCGATCCCTGGTGCTCGCCGCCAACCGCTCGCCTTGACCGCGGCAGCGAAGCTCTGTCCGGCGAGAGCGATCCCAGCGAGGCCGAGGAGGACTTCGAACGCCCACGAGAGTGTGAGCCAGACGCCACTCAAGCCGAGGACGATGCCGTACGGCACCCAGGAGAGGACCCACAGTCCGACCCCCACACGCAACCGCACGCCCTGATGGTACGCATCGGCGGTGCGCACGGAACCAACAGCGCCGGCGTGCCGATCACGGCGGCCGCGATCGGTGCAGCGAGCCGGACTACACCGCGCCGAGGACGAGGTCGGCGAGGCGCTGACGTTGCCAGCCTTGGTAGCCGAACAGCAGATCGGCCTGCTTGGCCTTGCGGTAGAAGAGGTGGGCGTCGCAATCCCACGTGAACCCGACGCCGCCGTGGATCTGGATGCACTCCGCGGTGACGTCGTTGGCCGCCTCCGACGCGTACGCCTTGGCCATCGCCGCGGCCTCTTCGCGCACTGGCTCGTCCGCATCCGAAGCCCAGGCGGCGTAGTGCGTGCCGACTCGCGCGAGCTCGAGACGGTGGAGCATGTCGGCCGCCTTGTGCTTGATCACTTGGAACGTTGCGATGGGCCGGTCGAACTGCACGCGCACCTTCGCGTACTCGACGGCGAGAGCGTTGGCGGCTTCCATCGCGCCGACGAGCTCGGCGCACAGCGCGACGTTCGTGTCGTCGACGATGCGCTGCCACGTCGCGGTCTGATCACCATCGGGGCCCGCCGGCATGGCTTCGGTGCCGTCGAACTCGAGACGCGTGACGCGGCGCGTCACGTCCCATGCTGGTACCAGCTCGGCGCCAGGCGCTTCGATGAGGAACGTGCCGATGCCTTGCTCGGTGCGGGCAACGACCAGCGCCCAGTCCGCCGTGTGCCCGTCGAGGACCACCGGCTTCGCGCCAGTGAGGCGCCAGCGGCCGCTCTTGCGCACCGCGCGCGTGCGCACACGCGTCACGGGATCTCCCGCGCCGACTTCCTCGAGCGCGACGGTGCCGCGTGTTGCGCCGGAGGCCAGCGAGACCAGTTGGTCCTCCAACCCGAGATGCTTCGCCGCGAGGGTCGCGAACACCGACGACGAGAAGTACGGACCTGGGAACGGAACGCGCCCCATCTCCTCCATCACGACGACCATGTCGACGAGGCCGAGGCCGAGTCCGCCGTTCGCTTCAGGGACGAGCAACGCCGGCCAACCCAGCTCGACCAGCTGGTTCCACACGTCATCGGTGATGCCGTTGTCGTCCTCGGTCATCGCGCGCACGTAGCTCGGCGGGCTCTGCCGCGCGAGGAAGTCGCGAACCGCGCGACGCAGGTCTTCCTGGTCCTCGTTGAAGGTGAAGTCCATCAGCCGCGCGCGCCGTTCCGGCAATAGAAACCTGACATGAGCGTCATGGTACGTTCGGCCGATGGACTTCGCCCACACGGCTGAAGACATCGCGTTCCGCGACGAGTTGCGCGAGTGGCTCGACGAGAACCTGCCCAAGTTCCTCGCCGATTGGGGCGAGCAGGACCAGACCGCGGATCCCGACGGCTCGCCGGGCGCGCATGGCATCACGGGCGCGATGGAGCGGCGCCGCGCATGGCAGCGCAAGCTCAACGAGGGGCAGTGGGCCGCGATCAACTGGCCGGTCGAGTGGGGCGGCCGCGCCGCGACGGTCACACAGAACGTCATCTACTCCGAGGAGATGGCCAAGGCCCGCACGCCCGGCATCTACAACGCGAACGGGCTGTGGCAGATCGGTCCGATGATCATCCAGTGGGGCACCGACGAGCAGAAGGCGATGTGGGTGCCGAACATCCTCAACGCCGACGACCACTGGTGCCAGGGTTTCAGCGAGCCAGAGGCGGGGTCCGATCTCGCCAACCTGCGCACGGTCGCCGTGGCCGATGGCGACGACTACGTACTCAACGGTCAGAAGATCTGGATCTCCACCGCACACATCGCGAAGTGGGGGCTGTTCCTCGTGCGCACTGATCCGACGGCCATCGAACGCGGCGTGAAGCACGAGGGCATCACCGCATTGATCATCGACATGGAGGCGGACGGCATCGAGTGCCGGCCGATCCGTGACGTGACCGGCGAGGAGATGTTCAACGAGGTGTTCTTCACCGATGCCCGGGTGCCGATCAAGTACCGGCTCGGTGACGAGGGCGCGGGTTGGCAGGTCGCGATGGGCACGCTCGGACGCGAACGCGTCGGCACCGCGGGTCTCGCGATCACGATGAAGGCGGACCTCGAGTCGATGGTGTCGTTGGCGCGCGCCGTGAACCCCGACGCACTGCGGGATCCCGAACTGCGGGAACGCATCGCCCGCGCCCACACGGACATCGAGTACACCCGACTGCTCAACTACCGCGCGCTCTCGAAAATCCTGAAGGGCGAACCCAACTGGCCCGAGGTTCCGCTCGCCAAGTTGCAGTGGAGCCACCTCGCCCAGACGCTGGCCGATCTCGCGTGTGATCTCCTCGGACCATCCGCGGTGCTGTCCAAGGGGGGTCCCGACGCCATCGACGGCGGCGCGTGGAACCGCCTGTACGTGTTCCAGCGCTACACGTCGATCGGCGCCGGCACCACCGAGGTCCAGAAGAACATCATCAGCGACAAGGCGATCAAGCTCCCCCGCGCTCGCTGACGCGTCAGCCGGTGTGAGGCAGCGCGTTGCCCTGCGTCGGTGTCGGCGTGGGTTCCGGCTGCGACACCGGCGTCGCTGCGGTTTGCGTGGCGGGGCATTGCTCCGTCTCGACGTCCGCTTGACCGATTGGCTGGTACGGATCCGGTGCCGAGACGCCCGCGAACCGGTTGTCGATCCACGTGAGCATGTCGTCGAACGACGGGCCGATGACCCCGGCGTGACTCTGGCCCGGATAGACCCAGCGCTGCTCGGTCTGCCCGATCGCACACTGCTGGTCGAACAGGATCTGCGTCGACACCACTGGTATCTGCTCGTCGTTGCCGCCTTGGATCATCAGCAACGGCACCGCACTCGGCGCAGTGAACTTCCCGGGATCGTTCGCATTCAGCAGCGCATTCCACTCGGGCACGGTGCTCGGGTCCGCCTTGATCATGTCCTCGGTCGGGATACCCGCCGTCTGCTGCGCGACGTAGTCCGCACAGCCGTCGTCGACGGTGTCGAGTGCCTGCAGCCCGGTTGGGGTGAGGATCTTGTCCAGCGGCGCGAGCGCGTCGCCGTACGCGGCATTGAACCCGGCCGCGGCCATGAGGATGTACGCGCGGAACGGGCTGTCCTTCAGCGCCTGGTAGACGAGGTACAGCTGCGAGGGAGGTGCACCGGCGACGACCCCGAGCAGGTGCAGCTCGGGTGCCCACGCGTCGGCGATGTGCAACGAGAACATCGCCGCGTGCCCACCCTGCGAGTGACCCCAGACGACGTACCGGTCGCTCGCGTGTGCGTCGACCAAGTTCCGCGCGGCGCGCACGATGTCGAGAGTGCTGCGCGCTTCGCTCTCGCCGACGATGTACGGATGGCGTCCTGGCGTACCGAGACCCTCGTAGTCCGTCGCGGTCACGACGTATCCCGCGTCGACCAAACGATTGGCGAAACCGATGACGTTCGCACCGCCGAGTGACGGCGCACACATGTCGGCGATGCCCGTCGTGCCGTGCGCCCAACTGATGACAGGGAAGCCACCCGCGGGTGCGGGCGAGCTCGGTATAGCGATCAGTCCCGTGACCGCGATGTCCGCTCCCGTGATCGACTGCGAGTGGTACATGATGCGCCGCATCGTCCCGTGCAGCCCCGGTGCGCTCACGTCTTCTGTCTTGACCACTTCACCCGGTTGGCCAGCGGGTAGTGGAGCGGGAACGTCGTAGAACGGGGGCAACGTGAACGCCTGCGCGGGCGCGCCGACGGACAGGGTGGTCGCGGCTGTACCTGCCGACGAGCACGACGCGATCAGTACGGCCGCAACTGCGAGGACGACGCATCTCCGTACCATCGGAAGCGGACAGTACCGTCACGGGTGTGACCAAGCTCGGGCTGATCACTCCGGTGCTCACGCTGAACCCTCGCGTGCACAACTCGTGGGAAGAGACGGCGGACTTCAGCGCAGTGGTCGCCATCGCTCGAGCCGCTGACCGTCTCGGGTATCACCATCTCACGTGCAGCGAGCACGTCGCGGTTCCGGCGGGTGACATCGCTGCCCGCCGCGGCTCGCGCTACTACGACCCACTTGCGACGTTTGGGTACCTCGCAGCGCACACGTCAACGATTCGCTTCGAGACGCACGTGCTCGTGCTCGGCTACCACCACCCGTTCGAGATCGCCAAGCAGTACGGCACGCTCGACGCGATCAGTGGCGGACGGCTGATCCTCGGGCTCGGCGTCGGTTCGCTGCAGGAGGAGTTCGACCTCCTCGGTGCACCGTTCGAGGATCGCGGCCCGCGCGCCGACGAAGCGATTCGCGAGCTGCGCCGGATCCTCGGGCGGCGCGACGTCGATGGCTTCATCATCGATCCGCACGCAGTGCAATCACGGGTCCCGATCTGGATCGGCGGTCGGACGTTTCGCTCACTGCGCCGCGCCGTCGAGCTCGCCGACGGCTGGTGCCCCTTCGGGCTGCGCTCCGGCGACGTCGCCACGATGGTCGAGCGGGTGGGTGACCTTCCCGAAGGTTTCGAGATCGTGCTCTTCCCCGAACCGATGCCCGATCCGATCGGCGATCCCGACGGCGCACGCGCCGTGCTCGCGCCCTACCTCGACGCCGGCGCGACGACCCTCAACCTCCGCCTCCGCAGCGACTCACTCGCGCACTGCCTCGAGCAGCTGGAAGCAGTTCCGATCCTGTTGCGCTAGCGCTACAGGACTCGCTCGATGACGGTGGCATTCGCCATGCCGCCGCCTTCGCACATCGTCTGGAACCCGTAGCGACCGTTCGTTGCCTCGAGTTGGTTGAGCAGTGTGGTCATGATGCGCACGCCGCTCGCACCCAGCGGATGTCCGATGGCGATCGCGCCCCCACGGGCGTTGTAACGCTCGGGGTGCGGCACGAACTCGCGTGCCCACATGAGCGCGATTGCAGCGAACGCCTCGTTGCACTCGATTGCATCGAAGTCGTCGATGGTCAGCCCCGAGCGCGCGAGCAGTTTGCGCGTCGCAGGATTCGGCGCGGACAGAACGAGCACCGCATCGTCGCCGGCCACGACCATGTGACGGAACACCGCCCGGATCGGCAGCCCGAGGCTCTCCGCCAACGCGCGATCAGCGATCAGCATCGCGGCGGCGCCGTCGGACATCTGTGACGAGTTCCCCGCAGTGATGTCCGGTGCGATCGACGGATCCCACGAAGCGGCGGACGACAGCGCCGCCATTGACTCCATCGTCCCGCCCCGCCGGATGCCCTCGTCCGCTTGCAGGAGCTCACCGGTCTCACGGCCGTCGGCGTCCTTGATCGGGACCGGGACCAACTCGGTCTGCACCGCACCAGAATCGACTGCCGCGGCGGCACGTCGATGCGACTCCAGCGCGTACTCGTCCATGTCTTCTCGGCTGATCTTGAACCGCTCCGCGAGGATCTGCGCGACCTCGAATTGCGTCTTGAGCTGGCCGTCGCATGCGGCCAGGAAGTCCGGCGAGAACGGACCGATGCCACCAGACGCGTTCGACGCCATGGGCGCTCGCGTCATCGACTCGGTCCCGCACGCGATCGCAAGGTCGTAGCAGCCCGACATCACACCCTGCGCGGCGAAGTGGACGGCCTGCTGCGACGAGCCGCACTGCCGATCGACCGAGGTGGCAGGAACCGACTGTGGGAAGCCCGCCGCCACCCACGCGTTGCGGGTGACGTTGCATCCCTGCTCCCCCGCCTGCGTCACACAGCCGCCCACGACGTCGTCGATGCGCTCCGGGTCGACGCCCGTTCGCTCGATGAGGTGTTGCAGCGCGAACGCCAGAAGGTCACTCGGGTGCCATCCCGACAGCGCCCCCTTCCGCTTGCCGATGGGCGTGCGGATCGTGTCGACGATGACGGCTTCGCGTATCTCCATAGCGAAGCGAGCGTACCGTCAGGGTATGGACAGAGCCGATTTCGAGCTCGTGGTCGCAATCGCCCGAACCGGCTCACTCACGGCGGCATCTCGACAGTTGCACATCGCCCAACCGCCGCTGAGCCGGCGGCTGCAACAGCTCGAGCGCACCGTGGGCGCGCCGCTGTTCTTGCGGGGACGGCACGGCGCGACCCCGACGCCCGTCGGCCGCGCGCTCGTCGAGTCGGCCGAGGTCGCGCTCGCGGCGATGGAGCGCGCCGAGCAGGACGCGGCCGATGCCGCGGCAGGACGGGCCGGCCGCCTGCGCATCGGCGTGACGCCCAGCCTCGGGGCAGTGCTGCTACCGGACGTGCTCGCATCGTTTCGGCGGACACACGCGAAGGTGCGTCTCGATCTCGTTGCCAGCGGAGACTCCGCTGCGCTCCGACAGCAGGTCGCAGCGGGCGATCTCGACATCGCCGTCGCCGGGCTCGCTCCGAGCACCGAACCTCACATCCGCGTCGCGCTCACGGGCGAGCAACGCTTCGTGGTGATCGCGCCCGTTGATCTTCGCTTGCCACCGGCGGTGCAGCGCCGCGCGCTCGTCGACCTTCCGCTCGTGACCTTGACGTCTGGTGAGGGACTGCGCCAGCAGCTCGACCTCGTCTTCGCCGAGCTCGGCGCCGAGCCGAACATCGCGCTCGAGACCTCCGAGCGCGAGATGCTCGTGCCGTTCGTCGCCGCCGGGCTCGGCGTGGCACTGATCCCCGAAGGCTTCGCGCGCGCCCGGCCGGCGAAGGGGTTGCGGATCCACGACGTCGATCCCGTGGTGCGACGCGCGGTCGGGGCGATGGTGCCGGATGTCGACGCAACGGCGCTCGTCGACCAGTTCCTCGTCGCTCTGGAGACCGGAACCGACCTCGCTAGAACGACGCCGCGAGCTCCGCGCCGCCGTACACGATCGCCAGCACGGTGAAGAACAACCCCATCAGGAAGCGCAGCCGCGCCTCCGACCCAGCCAACGTGAAGCGCGCACCGACGCGCGCTCCCGGCATCACCCCAGCGGTCAGCAACAACGCGTAGGTCCAGTTGATGTGGCCGAGCCACGCGTGCGTGAGCATCGCCGGGACGGAGAACATCGCAACCGCCACCAGGCTGGTGGCAACCGCGCGCTTCGGCGGCATGCGCAGCAGCACCGTGTAGCCGGGGATGAGCAGCAAGCCGCCGCCCACGCCGAGCAGGCCGGCGAGCAGGCCCGCGCCGGCGCCGATCACGGCGAACCCGACCCATGAGTCCGTGCTGACCACCGGCTGCGGCATCTGGTCGAGGGCGGCACCGCCGACGACGGTGGGGACAGGAATCGGGGCGGCACTCGAGATCTTCACGTGCGCCCGCATGTTGCTCAGTCCGGAGTACAGCACCAGGCCCGCAGTCAGCAGCATCAGGTAGTGGGCGTTCACGTGATCGGACAGCTCCGCGCCGGCAATCGCGAACCCCGCGCCGATACCACCACTCGTCAATGCCACCCTCCATTCGATGAGGCCGGCCTTGCGGTAGTGCCACGCGCCGGACAGTGCACCGGGGAGGATGGCAGGAAGCGTCGAGCCGACGGCTTCGATCGGTGTGGCACCAAGAGCCCGGAGCCCCGGCGTGGTCAGGACCGCCCCGCCCACGCCGAACATCCCCGAGAGGATCCCGGATGCGAAGCCGACGGCGACGACGGCGAGCACGAGGAGCGGATCCATGCCCTCAGTCTGAGGTATCGCCTACTTGCAGTCCAAGACCAGTTTGGACGAGGATCTATACCCCGACAGTATCGAGGGAACGGTCGCGGCGGCTCGCCAGACGGCGGCCCACGCGCCCGACCCGCTCGATGAAGGACAGCAGCGCGTCCCGCGCTCGCTCCGCTTCGTCCGTCAGCCCGGTCAACCCCTCGACGTCCCAGTGCCGCAGCACCACGGGCACGAGAATCTGCTCGTGGTGGGCGGTGAGGTCGTAGATACCGGCCTTCGCGATTGCGTTCGCGTGATCAGCGAAGTCGACGATGCCGACGCCTGGCATCTCGAACTCACGGACTTGCCGCTCGAGGGCGATGACACCGGTCGACGGATCAGCTTCCAGCGCCGCAGTCACGAGGTCCCGATAGAAGAGGAAGTGCAGGTTCTCGTCACTGGCCACGCGGGCCATGACCTCGTAGCCGACCCGATCCTCGAGCAACTTGCCGGTGTTGCGGTGGGCGATACGCGTCGCCAGCTCCTGCAACGCGACGTAGGCGAGCCCATCGACCGGCGTCGGCGGGTCCGGAGTCACGCCGGTGGAGACCTGATGCATGCGCGCCCGCTCGAGCGCCACGGGGTCCACGGACCGCGTCACGGTCAGGTAGTCGCGGATCACGATCGAGTGGCGTCCCTCCTCTGCGGTCCAACGCCGGACCCACGCGCCCCAGACGCTGTCCGCTCCGAAGAGCGCCTCGATCGTGCGGAAGTAGTAGGGCAAGTTGTCCTCGGTCAGGAGGTTGACGAAGAGCGCGCTGCGGACGCCATCTGCCATGGGCACCTCGGCCGGATCCCACTCCTCACCGGGGACGAAGTCGCGGCCCTGGGACCACGGCACGAGCTCGT
>DASUCS010000010.1:0-23992 GCA_036275935.1 Acidimicrobiales bacterium | reverse complement strand
CGTCATGATGTTGAGCAGGTTGCGGCTCCACGTCTCTTCCATGAACCCCGTCGTCACCGCGATCTGGCACTGGAACAAGACGTGGAAGAGCATGATCCCGGCGAGCAGGTAGGGCGCGGCGGCGCGCGACGCGTCGTTCTCTTGCGCGACGAACGCGCCGAGCGAACCGAACAACATCACGTCGAACACCGGCCACACGGCGATGTCGAACCAGCGATTCGGGCTGCGCCACAGCACGTACCAATGCCGGCGCACAACGGTCTTGATGCGTAGCCAGGACACGGCGGTCAGTCCTCCAGATCCATGTCGGTGCCGGCGAGCTGCAGGAACACCGATTCGAGGTCGCCGTGGCCGAACATCGCCGCGACGTCGTCCGGCGTGCCGTCCGCGACGATGCGGCCGCCGGCGATGAACACGACGCGCTCGCACATGCGCTCGACCTCGAGCATGTTGTGGCTCGTCACGAGCAGAGCGGTTCCTTCGTTCGCGCACAGGTCCATGAGACCGGAGCGCACGCGCATCGCCACGTCGGGGTCGAGCGACGCGGTCGGCTCGTCGAGCACGAGCAGACGAGGCCGGTGCAGTGAGGCCTTCACGATGCCGACGAGCGTGCGCTGGCCCGACGACAGCTCCATGCACATCCGATCCGCGAGCTTCGTGATGCGGAACCGGGACAAGCCGTGCGCGATCGCTTCTTCGGTCTGCTGCTTGTCGAGCCCGTAGAACCCCGCGAACACGCCGAGCGCCTCGCGCACGCGCAGACGATCCGGCAAGGGGAGGTAGCCGGCGACGAACCCGACGTCCTCCATCGCCTTCGACCGCCCCTTGGGCAGGCGGTGGCCCATGATGTCGATCTCGCCCTCGTCGGGGGTGACGGCCCCGAGCAGCATCAGCAACGTCGTCGTCTTGCCCGCGCCGTTGGGCCCGAGCAAACCCACCCGTTCGCCCGCGCTGACGGTCAGGTCGACGTGATCGACCGCTTGGATGTCCTTGAATTTCTTGCGCAGGCCGCGCGCTTCCAACACTGCCCCCATGACGGACGTCAGTCTGTCCGACCGATGCGGTCGACGAGACTTGAAATACCGCGTTGTTGCTGTTCAGAGGACGGAGTCGCTACCATCAGGGGCGCGCCAACCGCCTCGATCGAGGCGAGATGACGCAGCCGACGAACTTCGGTCGTCCTGGCGTATCTCGCGATCCAGACCCCCTCGTCGGTGTCCTCTCGGTGGTGGTGGCGGCCATCACCTTCACGGCGAAGCTCTTCATGAAACGGGGTACGAACGATGAGCGTCGAGGCAACTGCACTCTCACGCTCGAAGCTCGAGCAGAAGGACCGCGCCGAGCTGGCAGCCATCGTCGAAGCCATGGGGGGCAAGGCGGGTTCGCGAGCGAAGAAGGCGGAACTCGTGGAGCAGGTGTTGCAGCTCGCGGGGGCCGGGAGCTCCGGCGGGAACGGCAGCCAGGACGAGGCGGAGCCGGTTGCGAGTGCGGCGCCGGACGCATCGGCACCCAATCCGTCCGGTCCTTCCGACGAGCCGCCGGCTGACTGGGAAGTCGCCGCAGCCGCAGAGGTTGCCGCGGCGCCAGAGGCCACGAGGTCGCCGGATCCGGTGAAGCGCGAGGAACCCCGCCGCGAGGAACGCGAGCATGCCGAACCGCAATCGCAGCCGCAGCCCCAGCCCGGTGACCGAGACGAGTCGGGCTCGCGCGATGCCGGCTACCAGACCCACCGCGACGACGGGGAGCCGGGCAATCGCAGGCGGCGCCGGCGCGGACGTGACCGCGGAGGCGACCGAGACCGCGGCGGCGACCGTGACCGCGAGCGCCAGGGCCCGCAGCCGGACAACGACGCGCCCTTCGTCGGCGAGCCTGTCGAGGTCGAGGGCTACCTCGATCTGCGCGAGGAGGGCTACGGCTTCCTCCGGCTCAAGGGCTTCCTGCCGTCGAAGGACGACGTGTACGTGTCCGTGAAGCAAGCCCGCCAGTTCGGGCTGCGCAAGGGTGACTACCTCAAGGGTGCGAGCCGTCCGGCGTCGCGCAACGAGAAGAACCCTGCGCTGCTGCGCATCGACAGTGTCAACGACACCGATCCCGAGCAGGCCCGCAGCCGGCGCAAGTTCGAGGACCTCACCCCATTGTTCCCGGACCAGAAGCTGAAGATGGAGCTGGTCGACGATCCCGGCAACATGACCAACCGGATCATCGACCTCATCTCGCCGATCGGAAAGGGTCAGCGCGGTTTGATCGTGTCGCCGCCGAAGGCCGGCAAGACGACGATCATGAAGAACATCGCGCGCGCCGTCGAGGTGAACAACCCGGAGGTGAAGCTGATCGTGCTGCTCGTCGACGAGCGGCCCGAGGAAGTCACCGACATGAAGCGGTGGTTGCAGCGCGGCGAAGTCGCGGCGTCGACGTTCGATCGTCCGTCCGAGGAGCACACCGTCGTGGCCGAGCTCACGATCGAGCGGGCGAAGCGCATGGTCGAGATGGGTGAGGACGTCGTGATCATCCTCGACGGCATCACGCGGCTCGCTCGCGCGTACAACCTCGCGGCCCCGGCCAGTGGTCGGATCATGTCCGGCGGCATCGACGCCGGCGCGTTGTACCCGCCGAAGAAGTTCTTCGGTGCGGCCCGCAACATCGAGGAGGGCGGCTCGCTCACGATCCTCGCCACGGCCCTGGTGGAGACCGGAAGCCGCATGGACGACCACATCTTCGAAGAGTTCAAGGGAACCGGGAACATGGAGCTGCGCCTCGACCGCAAGCTGGCGGAGCGTCGCATCTATCCGGCGATCGACGTGGATGCGTCGTCGACCCGACACGAGGAGCTGCTGTTCCCCCGCGCCCAGCTCAACATGGTGTGGAAGCTGCGCCGGGTGCTGTCGGGACTGGCCGGCGGCGAGGGTGGCCGCGACGGCAGCAACGGCGCCGGCCTCGAGCTGCTCATCGACCGCATGCGCACCTTCAAGTCCAACGACGAGTTCCTGGCCGAGATCGCCAAGGCCCCCTCGGCCTGAGGTTTCCGCCTGCGTGTTGCGACGACTCATCCCGTAGACTGCGAGACCCTATGAAGGCCGACATCCATCCGAAGTACGTCGTGACCGAGGTGAAGTGCTCCTGCGGCAACACCTTCACGACCCGCTCGACCAAGGGCGACATGCACGTCGAGCTGTGCTCGGAGTGCCATCCCTTCTACACCGGCAAGCAGAAGCTGGTGGACTCCGGTGGTCGCATCGACCGCTTCGAGCGCCGCTACGGGCGTCGGAAGAAGTCGTCGTAGCCACGTCGTCATCCGTCCTGCCGCCCGAGCGGCGCGGGGCACTGGTTCAAGCGAAGCTGGCCGCGCTGGCGCGGGACCACTTCGATGCTCCGTCCGGAACGCCGAGCGCCTTTCCGGGCGGCGCAGCGCGCGCACACGGCGCACGCGGCTGGGTCTACGCCGAGGAGGACGCGGCCCGTTCGCTCGGCAAGGCCATGGCGTGGGCCCGCCAGCAGGGGATCGAGGAGCTGCACGTCCTCGCCGATGACGACGCGGGCGTGGTCGCGCGCCGGGCCTCGTTGTTCCGTGATCCGCCAACGGTCTGGTGGGTCAACGGCACAGAGCTGCACTCGATCCAGCCCGAGCCGTTCTCGGCACCTGCGACCCCGGCGGACGCGGCTGGCTTCGGCCCGCTGTTCGAAGGTGTCGGCCTGGAGGTGGTGCACGAACGGGACCACGTCGCCGGTGAGCTGCGCGGCCTCGAGGTGGCGCGCGTGATCGACGGTCGGCTCGAGGTCGGCGTCGGCGAGGCCGACCGCGAGCTGACGGCCATGCTGCACGGCGATCTCGCTCCTGCCGACGCCCTCGAACGCGTCGTCACGATCGTGCGCGAGCACCGGCGACCGCGCGCGCCGCGTCATCCACTCAATCTGCTCGTTCCGGAGCGTTGGCTGCGGTGGACGTTGCGCAACGAACCCAGCCGGGTCGGAGCCACATCGGTGCTCCCCCAACCGGCACCCCGCCGTCGTGCCGGGATGCGCGAGCGCGATGTTGCGTGCGCGCGGGCCGACGATGCCGTCGTCGTGTGCTCGGTCGGCGTCGATCTCGACCTCGTACCGTCCGCGGCCGAAGCCCGCCTCGCCATCGCGCCAGATGCGCCGTTGCTCCTGGTGCTGCCGGAGCGGGACGACCATCCCGCGACCCGGGCACTGGCCTCACAACTCGTCGCCCCCGCCGAGATCGTCATGGTTTCAGGCGATTGGCGTACCTGATCGCCCTAGCCTTCTAACGATGTTGGAGCGCCTCGCCGGTCTCGAGACCGAGTTCGCCGATGTCGAGGCGCGCCTGGCCGACCCGGACGTCTTCGCCGATCAGACGAAGTACGCGGCGCTGGCGAAGCGGCACAAGGAGTTGGACGCGATCGTCTCGCGTTCCCGCGAGTTGCGCACGCGTACCGACGATCTCGAGCTGGCCAAGCAGATGCTCACCGACTCGTCGGGCGAGGACCGCGACTTCGCCCGGGCCGAGGCGGACGCCGCATCCGCGGACATCGAGCGGCTCGAGTCCGAACTGAAGTTGCTGCTGTTGCCGAAGGATCCGAACGACGATCGCAACGTCATCGTCGAGATCCGCGGTGCCGAAGGTGGTGAGGAAGCCAACCTCTTCGCTCGGGACCTGTTCCAGATGTACCAGGGCTTCGCATCGCGCCAGGGTTGGAAGCTGGAGGTGCTCGGCTCGGATGTCTCGGAGAAGGGCGGCTTCAACGAGGTCACGTTCGTCCTGTCCGGTGACGGCGTGTGGACGCGGATGAAGCACGAGGCCGGTCCGCACCGTGTGCAGCGCGTACCAATTACCGAGTCGCAGGGCCGCGTGCACACATCGTCTGCGACCGTGACGGTGATGCCGGAAGCCGAAGAGGTCGACGTGCAGATCGACGAGAACGATCTGCAGATCGACGTGTACCGATCGTCGGGACCCGGCGGCCAGTCCGTGAACACGACCGACTCCGCGGTGCGGATCACCCACAAGCCCACCGGCCTCGTGGTCTCGATGCAGGACGAGAAGAGCCAGATCCAGAACAAGGCGAAGGCGCTGCAAGTGCTTCGTTCCCGGCTGCTGAAGCTGGAACAGGATCGGCAGGAAGCCGAAGCATCGGAGGCGCGGCGCGGACAGATCGGCGGCGGCGGGCGGTCCGAGAAGGTGCGCACGTACAACTTCAAGGAGAACCGGCTGACCGATCATCGAGTGCCGGGACTCACGATCTACAAGCTCGATCGCGTGCTCGCCGGTGACCTCGACGAGGTGTCCGACGCGCTGGTGCAGGACGAGCAGGCGCGTCGTCTGTCCGACCCGGGTGGCTGACGACACGACGTGGCGGACCGTGTTCGAGGACGCGGCTACCCGGCTGGGTGATCGAGGTGAGGCGCGGCGGCTCGTCGAGGAGGCCAGCGGCTATCGCATCGCGGAAGCCGTCGACCAGCAACCGACACAACGTGCGATGGCGCATTTCGACTCGATGCTCGAGCGGCGCGCGGCCGGTGAACCGCTGCAGTACGTCTTGGGCAGCTGGGGTTTCCGATCACTCGACGTTCACGTCGACCGACGGGTGTTGATCCCGCGACCCGAGACCGAGGTCGTCGTGGAGCGTGCCCTCGAGGTCATCGATGCGGTGGGCGCGCGAACGGTCGTCGATCTCGGCACGGGATCCGGCGTGATCGCACTGTCGATCGCGATGGAGCGCGCCGCGGTGACCGTGTGGGCGACCGACGCGTCGCCCGACGCACTCGATGTGACGCGAGCGAACCTTGCCGGGGTCGGGCGGCCGGGCACGCGCGTGCGCGTTGCGCAAGGGGAGTGGTTCGACGCACTGCCACGTGAACTTGCCGGCGGCGTCGACGTCGTGGTGTCGAATCCGCCCTACGTCGCCGAATCGGACGTGCTTCCGGTCGAGGTGAGTGAGTGGGAACCCCGGCACGCGTTGATCGCAGGATCATCCGGCCTCGAATCGATCGAGCACATCCTGCGCGAAGCACCGGCATGGCTCACGCCGCGCGGTGCGGTCGTGTTGGAGATCGGAGAGACACAAGGTGACCGCGCGCGGGCGCTGGCGAGCGACTTCGGATCGGTTGCGGTGCATCCGGATCTCGCCGGTCGACCCCGCGTGCTGGTGGCGCGGCGCGAGCCCTAGCCAGACTTCGCCCGGCGCCAGCTCCAGCGACGTTCGCCGTCCCCGTTGGGCTCGTTCTCGGTCGGACGACGGCTGCGCGGTCCTTCGTCAGTGCGCCGTTCGAGGTCCTGCCAGACGTGAACCTCCGACTCGACCATCTCCGTGAACGCGCGGCCCTCGGTCTTGGCGTCGAGCTGCGCAGCTCGACGCTCCCGGAAGCCCGGGAGCAGGCCGCGACACAGCCGGCACCGGTCGGCCAAGGGGTCGGTGTTCTTCGCACCGCATTCGGTGCATCTCACCTTCACCTGTGCCATTGGTCCTCAAGCGCGCGCGGGAGCGTGAATTGGCCTATCGGTCGCGACGGTGCGGACTTTGAGGTGGCGGTCGGCTCCGCGCTCGCTCAGGAGGGCGTGACCAGGATCTTTGCGTGTGCCTCGGGGTCGCCCAGATCGTCGAATGCGCCCGGAACGCCGTCGATGTCCACGTGACCGGTGATCATCGGCGTCGCGATGAGCTCGCCGTCCGCGATCGCGCGCAGGGTGTCGGCGAACTCCAGCGGGTCGTACCCGAGGACGAATTGCACGGTCAGCTCACGACCGATCGCGAGCATCGGGCGGATCGTGTCCGGTTGCATGCAGACGCCGACGACGAGGATGCGCGCGTTGCGGGGCGCAGCCGCGAACGCGGCATCGAGCATGCCCGGGACGCCGACCGCCTCGTAGATCACGAGGTTGCGCGTCGCGCTGCGGCTGTCGACGCGACGCCACGCATCGACCGCGGGTTCCACGCGTGGATCGACGACTTCGTGCGCGCCGAGCACCTTCGCCAGCTCGCGTCGTTTCGTCGAGAAGTCGGCGGCGATGATCGGCTCGATGCCCTTGCGGCTGAGGTCGCTGATCACCGCGAGACCGACCGGTCCGCAACCGAGCACGACCGCTGCCTCGCCCGCAGTGATGTTCGACTTGTTGACGGCGTGCACACCGACCGCCATCGGTTCGGTCAGCGCGGCGTGCTGCGGGTCGAGCCCGTTCGGTACACGGATCGCAAACATGTCCGACAGCGCCATGACCTCGCCGTAGCCACCGGGATACTCGTTGCTGTAACCGATGGGGTAGATGCCGGTTTCGTCGAATGTCATCGGTACCGACACGACGACGTCACCGACCTTGCTGTTGCCGACGTTCTCGCCGAGCTCCACGACCTCCGCGACGTACTCGTGCCCCATCACGACGTCACGAGAGAGATCCATGATGTGCGGACGCATCATCTCCATCTCGGGCGCCGGTCCGCCTTGCTGTGACATCTCGACCATGAGATCGCCGTGTTGCAGCGCATGGAGGTCGGATCCGCAGATGCCGCACGCGAGAGTTCGGACGAGGATCTGGCCGGCCTTCGGGGTCGGCTCCGGGATGTCGTCCACGACGAGTTGCTTGTCTCGCATGATTGCGGCTCGCATGTCAGCAAACCTAGGAGAGATGTCGGTGCTGATCCCATTGCACGATCCGAGCGCGCTCGACGCGGCCGAGAAGGCGTTGCGGGCTGGCGCGGCGATCGTGCTGCCGACGGACACCGTGTACGGACTCGCGGCGTTGCCGGACCACGTGGACCAGCTGTACGGACTCAAGGGGCGCCCCGATTCGGTGCCGATCGCGGTGCTGATCGAGTCCGTCGAGCAGGCACGGACACTGGTCCGCGTACCTGCGGCGGCCGAGCGCGTCGCCGGGGCGTTGTGGCCGGGACCACTCACCTTGGTGTTGGAGACGCTCGACGGGCAGTCCACCCTCGGCGTGCGCTGTCCGGATCATCAGTTCGTACGCGAGCTCGCTCGGCGCGTCGGTCCGCTGTCGACCACGAGCGCGAACCGCCACGGCGAGGTCACGCCGCCAACCGCCGCGGCCGCTGCGGCGGCGCTCGACGGCGTCGTCGCGTTGGTGATCGACGGCGGACCGTGCCACGGGGTCGCATCCACGGTCGTCGACGCATGTGACGAGACGTTGACGATCCTGCGTGAAGGACCCATCAGCGCGGAGCAGGTCAGGGCTGCCGCGCTAACTTGACCCGGTCCGAGGGGGGAGCACCATGCCGTTCCGAAAGAAGATCGACGACGGAGCAGAGCGGCTGGCGACGGTCGAGCTCTTCGAAGGTTTCAGCAAGGCCGAGCTGTCGCGGGTGGCGGAGCTGGTCGAGGAAGTCGACGCGGAAGCCGGCGCCGTACTCGTCGAACAGGGCAAACCGGGCACCGAGGCCTACATCGTCACGCAGGGCGAGGCCGCCTTCGAGATCGGCGGCGAGCGCAAGGGGTCCATCGGCCCGGGCGAGCCGATCGGCGAGATGGCCCTGATCGACAACCGCCCACGCGTCGGGACCGTGCGCGCGCTGACGCAGATGAAGCTGCTGTCTCTCGACGCAGTCGCGTTCCGCAAGCTGCTCGACGAGATGCCGAAGGCCAACCGGGCGATCATGGCCAAGCTGACGGAGCGCATCCGCCGCCTCGACCTCGGCGAATAACCCGAACTCGACGCAATAGGCATCGGTCACCGATGCCTATTGCGTCGAGAATCAGAAGATGAGGCCGCCGTTGCCGTCGAGGCGGACGGGGCGGCCGATGAACTCCTCGACGGTCATCGCCTTCAGCACGTCCGGATCCTGCGTCGTGCCCCACGTGCGCCGTCCGTCGTCGAGCATCGCGGCCGCGATGCCGTTCTCCGGTTCGCCTTCGCGGTTGTGCATGACGGTCCACGTCTCGATCGACGCGTCGCCGTCGTAGTCCTCAGGCGCAACGTCGCGCGGTTGCGTGAATCGGTCGGCCTCGTTCTGCGCATCGCCCCACTTGAACGCGTCCTCCGGCGGGTCGGTCGAGTACACGCCGATCGCGTGCTTCGTGATGAACCCGCCGTTGGCCGAACACAGCCCATACGAGCCGGGATCGTTGCGCAGCACGTTCATCATCGTCGCGATGGCGTGCGTGACGTAGTTGTTCCACGGTCCTCCGGCGAACGAGAGTCCGCCGGTGACCGTCAACGGTCGTGACGGATCGTCAACCGGCAGCCCGAGCTCACCGGCCGCGATCTCGACCGCCGACGGGAAGCACGAGTACAGGTCGATGTACTTGACGTCGTCGATGCCGACGCCGGCGAGATCGAGTGTCTGGCGGCCGACGGCGCGGATCGCGGGCGACGAATGCAGATCGCCGCGGTGTGACAACGCGTCGGTGTCGTGTGCATCCGCGCCCGCGTGCGGAAACACCCATCGTTCGCGCGGGACACCGAATCGTTCCGCAGCAGCTGCGGAGCACATGAGGAGCACGCCGCCCTGCTCGACGTTGTTGTTCGAGTTCATCAGCTTCGGATACGGGAACCCGATCCAGCGGTTGTCCGGTCCCGGCGTACGGATCTCTTCAGGAGTGAAGGTCCGCTGGAGCCAGGCGTTGGGGTTCTTGGACGCCACCTCGCTGAATCGCGACCACAGCTCGGAGATGCGCACGAGGTGGTCATCGATCGAGCGTCCCTGTGACGCGCGGACGGCCTGCTCGAACATCGGATACACCTGTACGGGCATCACGATCCCGCGGTTCATCTCCGCCGGATGCGTCATCGTGAACTCGTCGCCGATCACCCGCGCCTCGCGCACCGACCCGTCCTGTTCGGTCCACGCCGGCCGATCGCCTGTCGAACGGAACGACATGCGCGTGCGCCACGCCTCGGCGCCGCCGATCAGCACCACGTCGTTGCGGCCCGCCATGATGTCGAGCGCGGTGCGATTCACCAGCGACTGCGGTGTGTTGCCACCTGGTGTCGTGACGGCGGTCTCCTTTGGTGATGCGCCGATCCGTTCGGCCACGAGCGCGCCCGGGTCGCGGTAACGCCACGACAACAACGACACGACACGGATCGCGTCGATCGCCTCGAGCAACTTCCCGTCGGTACCGGCATCGTCGGCCGCCCGTCGCGCTGCTTCGACGATGAGATCGACAGGCTCTCGAGCGGGGTCTCCCTCAGCCGTGCGCTGGTTGACCTGGCCGCCGCCGACGAGCACCGGAGTGCGTGGATCCAAAGCCATGTCGTCACGGTAAGCAACGGGAACGGGCTGCCTACAATCGACTCATCGAGCCATCCGTCGACATCCTCGTCCTCTGCACCGGCAACATCTGTCGTTCGCCGATGGCCGAAGCCCTGCTGCGCGAGCGGCTCCGCGAGCGCGGGATCGACGCATCGATCTCGTCCGCAGGACTGTCGTTCGACGATCGTCCGGCAACCGACGACGCCATCGCGACTGCCTCCGGCTACGGACTGGACCTGCGCGACCACCGCAGCCGGCTGCTCGGCCCGGAGCTCGTCGAACAGGCCGATCTCGTGCTGGCGATGGAGCGGCTGCACGCGCGTGAGGCGATCGTTCTCGCCGATGGCGCGCTGTCGAAGACGTTCACCCTGAAGGAATTGGTACGCCGCGCGCGGGCTGCAGGACACCGGGACGCCGGCGAATCGCTCACCGACTGGCTGGCGCGGGTGAGCGCCGGGCGTAAGGCGATGGATCTGATGGGCGAATCGCGTGATGACGACGTCGCCGATCCCTACTTGAGCTCGGCCAAGGTCTACGCGGCCTGCATCGAAGAGTTGGACGGACTCGTGCGCGAGCTCGTCAACCTGGCGTGGCCGCAGGCCGCAGAGAACGAGGGCGCCGCATGAAGGTCGCAGTCGGGTGTGATCACGCTGGCTACCCGCTCAAGGTCCATCTGTTGCAGGTGCTGGCCGACCTCGGTCACGAAGCGGTCGATTTCGGCACGGACAGTGAGGAGCCCGTCGACTACCCCTTCTATTGCGCGGCCGTCGCCCGAGCGGTGGTGCGCGGGGAAGCCGACCGCGGGATCGTCCTCGGCGGCAGCGGCCAGGGCGAGCAGCTCGCCGCGAACAAAGTCCGGGGAGCCCGAGCGGCGCTGTGCAACGATCTGTTCACCGCGAAGCTCTCCCGCCAGCACAACGACGCCAACGTCCTGTCGATGGGTGGAAGGATCGTCGCGCCTGGGTTGGCCGACGAGATCCTGAAGCTGTGGCTGACCACTGACTTCGAAGGTGGACGTCATGTGGCGCGGGTGGAGCAGATCGCGCAGATCGAAGAAGAGGAGCGCACGACATGAGCACTGAACCGCACTGGCCGGTCGAGCGCGACCGCGAGCTGTTCTCCATCCTCGAGCGCGAGCTCGATCGGCAGAACACCACCGTTCAGCTGATCGCCTCCGAGAACTTCACGTCGCCGGCGGTGCTCGAGGCCACCGGCTCGGTGCTCACCAACAAGTACTCCGAGGGCTACCCGGGCAAGCGCTACTACGGCGGCAACGAGGTCATCGACGAGGTCGAGGAGCTCGCACGTGAGCGAGCGAAGACGTTGTTCAACGCCGATCACGCCAACGTGCAGCCGCACGCCGGCGCCAACGCCAACATGGCCGTGTACCTCGCGCTGCTCTCACCGGGCGACACCGTGCTCGGGATGAAGCTCGACCAGGGCGGCCACCTCACCCACGGCTCGCCGGTCAACGCCAGCGGCAAGCTGTACCGCTTCGTTGCGTACGGCGTGACCGAGTCCGACGAGCGAATCGACTTCGACGAGGTGCGCGACGTCGCGTTGCGCGAACGACCGAAGATCATCGTCGCCGGCGCCACCGCGTACTCACGCATCATCGATCCGCGTCCGTTCCGCGAGATCGCCGACGAGATCGGTGCGCTGTTCATGTTCGATGCCGCGCACATCGCCGGGCTGATCGCCGGCGGCCAGCATCCGAATCCGATGGAGTACGGCGCGGACATCATGACGTTCACGACGCACAAGACGCTGCGCGGTCCACGTGGCGGATGCATCGTTTCCACGTCTGCGTTGGCGGACACCATCGACAAGTCCGTGTTCCCTGGACTGCAGGGTGGCCCGCTCGATCACGTCATCGCCGCGAAGGCGGTTGCGTTCTTCGAAGCCGCGCAGCCGGAGTTCAAGGACTACGCCGCGCAGATCGTGCGCAATGCCGACGCACTTGCACGCGCTCTCGCCGGGCACGGACTGCGGCTCGTGTCCGGCGGCACCGAGAACCACCTGATGCTGGTCGACCTGCGCTCGTTCGACGAGGATCTCTCGGGCAAGAAGGCCCGCCTCGCCTTGGACCGCGCCGGGATCAGTCTCAACGAGAACACCGTGCCGAACGATCCGCGCCCGCCCTACATCACGAGTGGCCTGCGCATCGGCACGCCGGCCACGACCACGCAGGGCATGCGCGAAGGCGAGATGGCCAAGATCGGTGGGCTCATTCACCGGGTGCTCGTCGGGCGCGACGACGAGACCGAGATCGCCGCGATCCGCACCGAGATCCTCGAGCTCTGCGCTCAATTCAAGCCGTACTAGCGATGGCAGGCCACTGATGGGCGGGGCCTACGCAATCGTCTTCATCGTCACCTTCACCGTGACCTTGGTGATGACACCGGTCGTTCGTCGTCTCGCACTCCGACGCAACCTCCTCGTGTCGCCGGGAGAGCGGCGCGTGCACGAGGTCCCGATGCCCAACCTGGGCGGCGTGGCGATGGTTCTCGGCGTCATGGTCGGGCTGCTCGTCGCCGCGCTGCTCGGCGCGCTCTCTGACGTCTTCGAGTCGAGCACGGCACCGCTCGGCATCGCGCTCGCCGCGGCGGTGATCTTCGGCGTCGGGCTGATCGACGACGTCCGCAAGGTCCACGGCGAAGGTGTTTCCCCGCCCGCAAAGCTCGCGGGGATCGTGCTCGCCGGCGGCATCCTGTCGCTGGCGGGTGTCAGCACCATCTTCTTTCGCGTGCCGTTCTTCGGTGTGTTCTCCCTGACGCCCGACCTGTCGTCGTTCATCACCGTCTTGTGGGTCGCGGGGATGGCGAATGCCATCAACTTCATCGACGGCCTCGACGGCTTGGCCGCGGGCATCACCGCGATCGCGGCCGGATCCTTCTTCCTCTACAGCACGCGTCTCGATGAAACCGGCGTGCTCGCGTCCGGGAACATCGGGCCGCTGATCGCGATCATCACGCTCGCGGTCTGTCTCGCGTTCCTTCCGTTCAACTTCCGGCCATCGCACATCATGATGGGGGACAGCGGCGCGCTGCTGCTCGGTCTGTTGATGGCCGCCTCCACGATCTCCGTCGGCGGTTCAACCGACGCGTCGTTCAGTGGTTCGTCGTTCTTCTTCTTCGCCCCGCTGTTCATCCCGCTCGTGATCCTCGGCGTACCGATCCTCGACACCGCGTTCGCGATCGTTCGCCGGGCCAGTCGTCGATCGAGTCCGGCTGCGGCCGACAAGGAGCATCTGCATCATCGGCTCATGCGACTGGGTCACGGTCCGCGCCGCAGCGTCGTGATCCTGTGGATCTGGACCGCGCTGCTCTCGGGGCTCGTGCTCTATCCGACGTACACCGGACGAGGCGATGCCATCGTCCCCCTCGGCGTGGCCGGGCTCGCACTTCTGCTCTTCACCGTGTTCCACCCCGGCGCCCGCAACGCGCGCAACGGCGACGCCAAGAGCGAGGACGAGGCGCCGTTGGCGGGGGTCGCGGCCGACCAGTAAGGTCCGCCGAGCCTGCGGGGTACGAGGGGGCCTTCCGTCTGTTCGCCGTGTTCGACGCGCCTGCGCTTCACAAATTTCGCAACCACTTCAGGTCGGATTTGCGCCTCCGAAACCGTAGCTTCTACATTGCGAAAACATTCACAAGCGTCAAAGGCGACGGCCCGTGAACCTGTTTGACCGGCGTGAACTGAACAACGGAGTGGGCAACGCGCTTTCCCGCGCGGTCGAGCTCACGGTGACCCCGATCATCTTCGGGTTCTTCGGCTGGCTGCTCGACGGTCGCCTCGGCACCCGCCCCCTGTTCATGTTCCTGTTCTTCGCCTTCGTCCTCGGCTACACGCTGTGGAAGGAGTACGTCCTCTACGGCAAGGCGATGGACGAGGAGCAGCGCAAGCTGTTCGGGTCGAAGGGCGAGGGGCAGTCATGACCGCCGCGACCGACGCCTCCGCGGCGATGACGCCCGACGTCGAGACGGCGATCGCCACCGACATGGTGAAGCGGGCGCTACCGATCGCTCCTGCCATCGTGCTCGTCGCCGCGATCGCGGCGGGCTCGAACGGCGCCTGGACGGCCCTGCTCGCCGTCGCCATCGTCATCGTCAACTTCTTGCTCGCCGCCGTTTCGCTGTCATGGGCAGCTCGCACGTCGCCCGTCACGCTGATGGCGATGTCGCTCGGCGGCTTCCTCGTTCGCATGGGCCTCGTCACCGCGGTGGTGCTCGCGGTGCGTCATGCGTCGTGGATCAACCTGTCGGTTCTCGCCATCACGATCCTCGTGACGCAGCTCGGTCTCCTGTTCTGGGAGACGAAGTACGTGGGCGCGTCATTGGCCTTCCCAGGAGTGAAGCCAAAGTGAACCTTGCCATCGACTTCCCGCCGATCAGCCACGCCGTCGAGTGGCCGATCATCTTCGGAGGCGACGTCCTCGGGGTGAACAAGGTCGTCCTGCTCATGTGGCTGAGCGTGATCGTCGTGTTCGCGTTCTTCTTCGTCGCCAGCCGCAAGCAGGAGCTGATTCCTGCGGGCGTGCAGAACGTCGCCGAGTCGACCGTCGACTTCATCCGCAACGGGATCATCTTGCAGACGATGGGTGAAGAGGGGCTCTTCTACACGCCCTTCCTGCTGATGATGTTCAGCTTCATCTTCGTCTGCAACATCTGGGAGGTCATCCCGGTTGCGCAGATGCCCGTGAACGCGCGCATCGCGCTGCCGATGTTCATGGCCCTGCTGGTGTACGTCATGTACCACTTCGTCGGCATCAAGGGGCAGGGTCTGGGCGGCTACCTCAAGTCGTCGCTCGTGCCGCCGGGCGTGCCGAAAGCGATCCTGCCGCTGCTCGTGTTCATCGAGCTCATCACGATGCTGATCACGAAGCCGCTGTCATTGTGCGTCCGGCTCTTCGCGAACATGTTCGCCGGTCACCTCCTGCTGATCACCTTCTCGATCATCTCGGCGACGTTGTTCGCGATCCAATGGCAGATCGTCATCCTGCCGTTCTCGGCGTTCCTGCTGATCGCGCTGACCGGTTTCGAAGTCCTGGTCGCGTTCCTGCAGGCCTTCATCTTCACGATCCTGACTGCCGTGTACATCGGTCAGTCGATGCACCCCGAGCACTAACCACTCAACCCCACCGCCCACCCTCAAGCGCCGGCGGCTGCGCCGCCGACAAGCTGATTCAAGGAGAAACAGAGTGCTTTCCGTACTTGCTCAAGCGGCGTCGTCCACGCCGGACATCACGCCGGGTCTCACCGCCATCGGCCGCGGCATCGTCTACGGCGGCGCGGCCATTGGCCCGGGCATCGGTATCGGCCTGGTCGTCGGCAACGCCATCTCGTCGATGTCCCGCCAGCCGGAGTCGGCGGGCATGGTCCGCACGACCATGTTCCTCGGCATCGCGTTCACCGAGGCGCTCGCGCTCTTCGGGTTCGTGCTTGCCTTCATCATCTCGGGCTGAGGAGGCCGCCATGCGCATTCGCAACGCACTGGCTGCACTCTTGCTCGGCATCGGGCTCGTCATGCTCGGCGGCACCGCCGTGCACGCGCAGACGAACTCGAGCTCGAGCACGGAGAGCACGTCCAGCACCGCCTCCACGTCGTCGGCGTCGAAGCCGGCCGGCGAGGCTGAAGAGGACTGCATCAAGCTGCTCGAGCAAGGCAAGAAGATCGACGACTGCCAGAAGGCACCGTCGCCGATCCTTCCCGCAACCAACGAGCTCATCTGGGGGACGATCTCGTTCGTCGTCCTGTTCCTGCTGCTCTACAAGTTCGCGTGGCCGGCCTTGAAGAACGGCATGGACGCTCGCACCGACCGCATCCGTTCCGATCTGGAGGCCGCCGACACCGCAAAGGCCGACGCCGAGACGGTGCTGAGCGAGTACATGTCTCGACTGGGCGATGCCCGCAGCGAGTCCGCCCGCATCATCGAAGAGGCTCGGCAAGCCGCGGACAATTTGCGCCGCGATCAGGAGCAGCGTCTGCAGACCGAGCTCGCGGAGCTTCGCGAGCGCGCCGCCGCCGACATCGAAGCGGCGAAGCGTCAAGCCGTCGCCGACCTTCGTGGCGACGTCGCCGAGCTCGCGATCGGCGCGGCCGAGGTCATCGTCCAGCGCAGCCTCGACCGTGACACGCAGACGCGACTCGTCGACAACTACATCGAACAGGTCTCGAGCAGGTCGAACTGACGATGGCTGCCGACACCCGCATCGAGGCGTACGCCGAGGCGATGTTCGAAGTCGCGCGCGCCGAGGGCACGATCGACGAGGTCGAGGACGAGCTCTTCCGGTTCGCCCGCGCCCTCGAGGGATCGGATGAGCTCCGCACCGCACTGACGGACCCGCACATCCCCGCGAGCCGGCGCCAGCAGATCGTCGAAGACCTGCTCGGCCCGCGTGCCACGTCGACGACGACCGCGCTCGTCTCGATGGTCGTCGGCATCGGTCGTGGCCGTGACCTCCCAGCGATCATCGACTCGCTGGTGAAGAAGTCGGCGGCGTCGCACAACAAAGAAGTCGCCGAGGTTCGTTCGGTCGCAGAGCTCAACCCGGTGCAGCTGAGCAGGCTCACCGACGCGATCGAGAAGGCGACTGGCAAGACCATCGAGGTCAAGGTCGTCATCGATCCGTCGATCCTCGGGGGCCTCGTCACCACCGTCGGCGACACCGTCATCGACGGGTCCGTGCGCACCCGGCTCGATCAACTGAAGAACATCGCTTAGGAGACTGCCGAGCACGCATGGCTGAACTCACGATCAACACCGCCGACATCTCGGCGGCTCTCAAGAAGAACCTCGAGGGCTTCAAGCCCGACATGTCGATCTCGCAGGTCGGTCGCATCCTCGAGGTCGGCGACGGCATCGCCCGCGTTTCCGGTCTTCCGGACGCGGCGGTGAACGAGCTGCTCGAGTTCGAGGACGGCACGCTCGGCCTCGCGCTCAACCTCGACGAAGAGTCGATCGGTGCCGTGGTGCTCGGCGAGAGCGACGACATCCAGGAAGGTCAGTCCGTCAAGGCGACC
This sequence comes from Acidimicrobiales bacterium, assembly GCA_036275935.1. Taxonomy (GTDB): domain Bacteria; phylum Actinomycetota; class Acidimicrobiia; order Acidimicrobiales; family JACDCH01; genus DASUCS01. The sequence goes on along the minus strand of DASUCS010000010.1, from coordinate 6,767 downwards.
GGCCGCATCCTGTCGATCCCGGTCGGCGACGGCATGCTCGGGCGTGTGGTGAACGCCCTGGGCGAGCCGATCGACGGCAGGGGCGCGCTCACCGACGTGCAGCCTCGCCGCATGGAGATCCAGGCCCCCGGCATCACGGGCCGCCAGCCCGTGCACGAGCCGCTGCAGACGGGCATCAAGGCCATCGATTCGATGACGCCCATCGGCCGCGGCCAGCGCGAGCTCGTCATCGGCGACCGCAAGACGGGCAAGACGACGGTCTGCGTCGACACGATCCTGAACCAGAAGGGTTTGGGCGTGAAGTGCATCTACGTCGCCATCGGCTTGAAGGGCTCGACGGTCGCGAACACAGTCGACGTCCTCCGCGAGCACGGCGCCCTCGACTACACGGTCGTGGTCTCGGCGCCTGCTTCGGACTCCGCGCCGTTCAAGTACCTCGCGCCGTACGCCGGCTGTGCCATGGGTCAGCACTGGATGGAGAACGGCGAGCACGCGCTCATCGTGTACGACGATCTCTCGAAGCAGGCCGAGGCGTACCGGCAGCTCTCGCTCCTGCTGCGCCGCCCGCCGGGCCGCGAGGCGTACCCCGGTGACGTCTTCTACCTCCACAGCCGGCTGCTCGAGCGCGCCGCCAAGCTGAACGACGAGCGGGGGGCCGGCTCGCTCACCGCCCTGCCGATCATCGAGACCAAGGCCGGCGACGTGTCGGCCTACATCCCGACCAACGTCATCTCGATCACCGACGGCCAGGTGTACCTGCAGGACGACCTGTTCAAGTCGGGTGTGCGTCCTGCCGTCGACGTGGGCATCTCCGTGTCCCGAGTCGGTGGCGCGGCGCAGATCAAGGCGATGAAGTCGGTGGCCGGAACGTTGAAGCTCGACCTCGCACAGTTCCGCGAGCTCGAGGCCTTCGCCACGTTCGGCTCCGAGCTCGACAAGGTGTCCGCCGCGCAGCTCGAGCGTGGGTATCGGCTCACGGAGCTGCTGAAGCAGAACCTGAACTCGCCGATGCCGGTCGAGGAGCAGGTGGTCGTGATCTTCGCCGGCACCAACGGCTTCCTCGACGACATCCCGGTCGCCGACGTGAAGCGCTTCGAGGCCGAGTTGCTCGACTGGTTCCGCAACCGCCACCGCGACGTGCTCGACGGCATCCGGAGCAGTGGCGCGCTGCCCGAGGGTGACGCGATCGACGGCATCGTCACGGCGTTCAAGGACCAGTTCCAGCCCACCGAAGTGGTCGCGGAGACGGATTAGCGATGGCGGGAGGGCAGGAGCGGATTCTCCGCCGCAGGATCAAGACGGTCGAGTCGACCAAGAAGATCACCAAGGCGATGGAGCTGATCGCCGCGTCGCGCATCGTGAAGGCGCAGGCGCGCGTCACCGCCGCCCGTCCGTACGCGGAGAAGATCACCGAAGTGCTCCACAACCTTGCGTCAGGTGGAGCCGGTGGCGATCACCCGTTGCTCAAGCCTCGTGAAGATGTGTCGACGGTGGCGTACATCGTTGTCACCGCCGACCGCGGGCTGGCCGGTGGTTACAACAACAACGTCATCCGCGCCGCCGACCGCGCGATGCGCGCCGAACGCGAGCGCGGCCGGGACGTGAAGCTGTACGTCGTCGGCAAGAAGGCGAACAACTTCTTCAAGTTCCGTCGTGTGCCCATCGAAGAAGCGTTCCTCGGCGTCACCGATCAGCCGACGTACGAGCAGGCACGTGACATCGCCCATGCGATTGCGAGCGCGTTCAACGACGGCGACATCCACGTCGTCAACGTCGTCTACACGCAGTTCCTGTCGGCTGGCACCCAGCGCGTCGTGCAGCGGCAGCTGATGCCGCTCGACACAGAGACGCTGGAGGAGGCCGAGAGCAGCGAAGCGGGCGCGGCGTACGAGTTCGAGCCGAGCCCGGACGTGATCCTCAGCCGGCTCCTGCCTCGTTACGCCGAAGCGCGCCTGTTCTCTGCGCTGCTCGACGCGTCCGCGTCCGAGCATGCGGCCCGTCAGCGCGCCATGAAGTCCGCGACGGACAACGCCGAAGACCTCATCACCAGCTTGCGCCGCGTGATGAACCGCGCCCGCCAGGACGCGATCACGACCGAGATCATGGAGATCGTCGGTGGCGCCGAGGCGCTGCGCCAAGCCGCCACGAGTGGCGAGGACCTCCTGATCGACCAGACCTTTTCCACCGACCTGCTCGGCGTGAAGTCCGCCTGAGCACGAGGAGCACCGCATGACTGTCACCGAAACGAGCACCACGAGCGGTACGACCGAGCTGAAGGACGGGCGGGTCGTCTCGATCGCGGGACCCGTCGTCGACGTCGAGTTCCCGCGTGGCCATCTGCCCGAGATCAACCAGGCCGTCGAGTTCACCGTGAACATCGAGGGCCAGGACGTGACCATCACAGCCGAAGTCGCGCAGCAGATCGGCGACGGACGCATCCGCGCCATCTGCATGAAGCCCACCGACGGACTCACTCGTGGGACACCGGTGCGCAACCTCGGTCGCGGCCTGGCGATGCCGGTCGGCGACGGTGTGCTCGGTCACGTGCTGAACGTGCTCGGCGAGCCGCTCGACGTGCCGACGCTCGACAACGTCGAGGCCGAGCGTTGGGAGATCCACCGCGCCGCGCCGGACTTCGACACGCTCGAGCCGAAGCGCATCATGTTCGAGACCGGCATCAAGGTCATCGACCTGCTGACCCCGTACCTCCAGGGCGGCAAGATCGGCCTGTTCGGCGGCGCGGGCGTGGGCAAGACCGTGCTCATCACCGAGATGATCAACCGTGTCGCCACGCAACACGGTGGCGTGTCCGTGTTCGCCGGCGTCGGTGAGCGCACGCGTGAGGGCACCGACCTCTTCATCGAGATGGGCGAGACCGTGATGGGCGACGGCAAGACGCCGGTGCTCACCAAGGCCGCGCTCGTCTTCGGCCAGATGGACGAGCCGCCCGGCGTGCGCCTGCGCGTTGCACTCGCCGCCCTCACCGTGGCCGAGTACTTCCGCGACGCTCGCGGTCAGGACGTGCTGCTGTTCGTCGACAACATCTTCCGCTTCGTGCAGGCCGGCTCCGAGGTGTCCACGCTGCTCGGCCGCATGCCGTCGGCGGTGGGCTACCAGCCGACGCTGGCGGACGAGATGGGCGAGCTGCAGGAGCGCATCACGTCGACTCGTGGACGCTCGATCACATCGCTGCAAGCGGTGTACGTGCCCGCCGACGACTACACGGACCCGGCGCCGTTCACCACCTTCACGCACCTCGACGCGACGACGGAGCTGTCTCGCCAGATCGCGGCGCTCGGGATCTACCCCGCGGTGGACCCGCTGGCCTCGACCTCGACGATCCTGGCACCCGAGGTCGTCGGCGAGCGGCACTACCGGGTGGCGATCCGCACGCAGGAGATCCTCCAGCGCTACAAGGAGCTGCAGGACATCATCGCCATCCTCGGACTCGACGAGCTGTCGGAAGAGGACCGTGTGACCGTGAACCGGGCCCGGAAGATCCAGCGCTTCTTGTCGCAGCCGTTCTTCGTGGGCGAGGTGTTCACCGGCCTGAAGGGCATCAACGTGCCGATCGACGAGACCGTCGACTCGTTCGAGCAGCTGGTGAACGGCGAGCTCGACGATCTGCCCGAGCAGGCGTTCCTCAACGTCGGCAACGCCGACTCGGCGCGCGCCAAGGCGAAGCAACTGCAGGAGGGCTGAGCCCGGATGTTGCAAGTCGAGCTCGTCTCGCCGGAGAAGGTCCTGTACTCGGGGCACGCGTCGTTCGTGCGCGCCCGCACCGTCGGCGGTGGTGAGATCGCGTTCCTCACTGGTCACGCACCGTTCATCGGTGCGCTCGAGATCTGCGCGGTGAAGATCATCCAGGAATCGGGCGACGAGCTGTACGTCGCGGTGCACGGCGGGTTCGTCGAGGTGTCCGACGACACCGTCACGCTCTTGTCCGACGTCGCCGAGCTCCAAGAGGACATCGACGCTGCGCGCGCCGAGGAGGCTCGTAGCCGCGCCGAGGCCGACCTGCGCAACGATCCTGACGATGCAGAGGCGCAGGCTGCGTTGAAGCGGGCCGAGATCCGCCTCGAAGTCGCCGGCGCCACCCCCGCCGCCACCGCCCGCCACTAAGAGATCGCGTGGCCCGCATCCGGCTCGCCTCGGCGTTGCTGGTCCCGGCGCCGTTCGCGCGCGAGATCGACGGCCTCCGGCGGGCGTTGGGGGAGAACCTGGATCGCGTCGCGCCTCATCTGACGCTCGTCCCGCCGATCAACGTGCGCGTCGACGAGCTCGGTGACGCGCTTGCGCTGCTGCGGAAGGCCGCGGCCACCGTTGGTCCGATCACGGTCACGTTGGGCCCCGCCGTGACCTTCCATCCCGTCAACCCCGTGGTGTACCTCCAGGTGGGCGGCGATGTCGACGCCGTCCATCGCGTGCGGGAGGCCGTCTTCGCAAGCCCGCTCGAGCGATCCATGAGCCACCTCTTCGTTCCCCACGTCACGCTGGTCGAGAGCACGACACCAGCGCGCATCGACGCGGCGCTGACCGCGCTCGCGGACTACCGCATCGAGGTGACGTTCGATGCCGCGTTCCTCCTGCAGGAGAACGACCGGCGGTGGCGGCCGATCGCCGACGCGCGCTTCACGCCACCGCTGGTGATCGGTCGGGGTGGGATCGAGACCGAGATCACCGTTTCCTCACTTGCCGACCCGAACGTTCTCGAGTTCGCCGGCGACCCGCCTCCCGACATCGAGGATGTCGCCGTCGCGCGACGAGATGGCGAGATCGTCGCCGTCGCGCATGCTGCCGGCGGCGAGCTACATCGACTCGTCGGCGACGCCGACCTCGAGCGGCACCTGCTGCGAGCGGTCGAAGCGAGCGGCGGCCCGCTGGTCGGCGAGCCACCACTGGCGACCGACGATGGTGGCGAGCGCGAGCGTGAAGAGCTCGCCTGACGCCCACAGCACTGCGGCCGCGGATCGCTGATCGGACAGCGAGGGGTACACGGCCGGAAGAATGGGCGCGGACGCGGTCGTGAGGGCCACACCGACGATCGCGTGGAACGGGATGGCGAAGAGCACGGCGAGCAGTCGCGCTCCATGGGGCAACGGTCGCGGGACCGGATCGACGACCAGCATCGTCGCCACGAAGAGGTAGCCCGCCACAAGGAAGTGAAGGTGGACGAGCGCGTGCACTGCGTCGTGCTGCACGGTCCATTGCAGCAGCGGGGAGAAGACGAGCACCACGATGGTCACGCCGAAGACCGCCCACACGACGAATGGATTGGTCAGCACGCGGGCGACCGGGCTGTGGAGCATCCGCCGCAGTGAGCGTGCGGACGTGGGCCCACACGCTTGGAGTGCCAGCGTGACGGGCGCACCGAGGGCGAGCAACACCGGCGCAGCCATCCCGATGAGCACGTGCTCGGTCATGTGGCCCGTGAAGCTCGAGCTCGACATGAACGCGCTGACGACCAGCACGGCACAGCCCGAGACGAATGCGCAGGTCCGGCTGGGTGGCCAACGGCGCGGGACGCGCCGCACGCCAACGAGATAGGCGACCGCGAACGCGACGCCCACGAGCATCACGATCGGGAACCTACCGTGCTAGACCGCACGTGATGACCGCGATCGCCGGTACTCGGGATGATCGCCGCGCATCACCGCTCGGGGTCGGAGTGGTCGTGTGGCTGTCCTCCGAGCTGATGTTCTTCGCGGGACTGTTCGCGGCGTACTTCACGTTGCGGTCCGCCGCCGATCGCTGGCCGCCCGCCGACGTGCATCTGGCCACGGGCAGGACCGCTGTCGCGACTGCGGTGCTGGTGTCTTCGAGTCTGACGATGCACGCGGCCGTGAAAGCCGCGGAACGCGATGATCGTCGCAGGGCGATCAGCTGGCTCACGATCACGGCGATCCTCGGTCTGGTGTTCCTGTCGAACCAGGCTCTGGAGTACGCGGAGGCCGACTTTCGCATCTCGAGTCACGCGTACGGCTCCGCGTTCTACTTGATGACGGGGTTCCACGGCCTGCACGTGATCGGCGGGTTGCTCTTCATGGCCGCAGTCGCGGGGACGATCGGCGGGCGGACGTCACGAGCGCCGGCCGCATCGACCGTTCGCGTGTGCGGCTACTACTGGCACTTCGTGGACGTCGTGTGGGTGGCCATGTTCGCGACCATCTACCTGCTCAAGTGACGCGGCCGGCGATCCGCGATGCGGCGCTCGCCGCCGGTCTCGCGTTCGCGGCTGCTGCCGTCATCATGCTCTGGGTATCGGGTCCCGCGGACGGTCAGGCCGATCCGCTCGCACGCGGGCACGAGCTGTACGTCACCGGGTGCTCGAGCTGTCACGGCGCGAACGGCGAGGGAGTCACGACGTCTGACGACAAGCGACGTGGGCCGTCGTTGCAGAACGCCGGCGAAGCAGCCGCGTACTACGAGCTCTCCACGGGACGTATGCCGCTCAGCAACAGCGGCGAGCAGCCCGAACGCAAACGTCCGGCGTACAGCGATGAGGACATCGCTGCGCTCACGGCCTACGTGGGCTCCCTCGGCAACGGCCCGAAGCTCCCGCGGGTCGATGTCACCCACACCGATCTCGCCGCCGGCGGAGAGCTCTTCCGCGCCAACTGTGCGCCGTGTCACAGCGCGTCCGGAGCCGGTGGAGCGCTCAGCTACGGACGCGCTGCTCCGTCGCTCGGTGGGGCGACACCTGAGCAGGTCGCGGCGGCGGTGCGGTCGGGCCCGAGCGAGATGCCGACGTTCGGCGAGGACGTGCT
>DASUCS010000009.1:0-13663 GCA_036275935.1 Acidimicrobiales bacterium | reverse complement strand
CTGATTGCGTCGTTCACGATCCGTCCCTGGCTCGACGAGATGCTGGCGTGACGGCGCCGCAGGCCTCGGGCAACCGTCAACGCCATCCGCAGCGATCGATCACCTCGATCGCCGTCTCTTCGATCGAGCCAGGATGCGTGGCGATCTCGAAGTCCCGAATGGCGGGATGATCGTTGCGCTCGTGGTACATGGCAACGAACTCGAGCAGCCGCCGCCGCCAACGGTCGTCGGGCTCACGTTCGACGACGCGGCGCTCGAGGACGTCGCGTGGCGCGGTGAGCTCACACACGAGACAGGGTGCGGGCGCCGTGATCGCCTTCAACTCACGCAGGTCTTCGTCGTCCCGTACGACCAATGGCAACAGGACTCGGAGGTCCGGCACGGCCGCGTAGTTCGGCCACACCGCTCGCAGGTTCGCCCGCGAGAACGAGCGGCCCTGCTCCGGATACACGATCGCCAGCTCATCGATGTCGATCACGGCGTTGGCCAGATCCATCAGGCACAAGCGTTCGGCGACGGCCCGGGCCATGGTCGTCTTGCCCGATCCCGGCGACCCGTGGAGGACCAGCACGCGCATACTGACAGGCTGGCACGTGTGGAACAGACAGCATGGACGGGTTGAGCAGCCGATGAACCTGCCATCGCGGCCGCTCGGCGCATCCGGACTCGACGTTTCCGTCATGGCCCTCGGTTCGTGGCGGACGTACGAGCGAATGACCCGGGAGCAGGGGGTCGCGGTCATGCAGGCGGCACGAGACGCCGGCATCACCTTCCTCGACGACGCTCGCTACGACGACGAGACCGGCGACGCGCCGATCGCAACCGGCTGGTCCGAGGTCGTCTTCGGCGAGCTCTTCCGCGCGACCGGCTGGAATCGAGACGAGGTCGTCGTGTCGAACAAGCTCTGGTGGGAGCACTGGCCGGACGAGGACGCGACAGACGAGCTCGACGGGTCACTGAGCCGGATGCAATTCGATCACGTCGATCTCATCTACGCGATGCCGCCGTCGGCCGCGCTTCCCATGGAGGTGCTCGTCGAGCAGGTCGGTGGGCTCCTCCGATCCGGGCGCGCGAGAGCGTGGGGAACGGGCATGTGGAGCGGTGCCGAGCATCTCGAGGCGCTGGACATCTGCGAGCAGACCGGCGTTCCGGCACCCGTCGCGGCGCAGATGGCGACGAGCCTGGTCGAGCACTCACAGCCTGACGATCCCGAGATGCTGCGGGCGTTCGAGCGCGGCAACATCGGACTCGTCGCCAGCTACGCACTCGCCGGCGGCACGCTCACGGGCAAGTACCTACGCGGGGAGCGCGGCCGAGCGGACGAGCACCCCTCGCCAGCGGATCGCATCGGCAAGGAGCTGGCCACGAAGGTCGTGGCGCTCGCCGAGAAATGGGGCGTGCCGCCGGCGCACGTCGCGTTCGCCTACGCGTTCTCGCACCCGCATCTCGCCAGCGTGTTGTTCGGCGCGCGCACGCCGGAGCAACTGCGAGAGAACGTCGCGGCCTACGAGACCTTTGCGGCCCTCGCTCCAGATCAGCTGGACGCGATTCGCGGGTTGGCGACCGAACGCGGCGGGTCGAGCTCCACCACTGCGCCCGCGGTGTAGCCGAGTCGTTCGTAGAACGGTCCCGACCGCGGCGACGGTGCGAGCCGCAGGTGTTCCATCCCGACGGACCACGCCCACTCCTCGAGCGCGCGCATGAGGACAGCGCCGAGCCCCGCATCCCGGTGCGAGGGGAGCACGAACACGTTGCCGACGTAGCCCCAGCAGCCGGCCGAGCGTCCCGGCACGGGCATGCGGTCATAACGCTTCACGTTCGCCATCCCGACAGCGACGCCGTCGAGCTCGACGAGGAAGAACGTGCGCGTCGACCGCTCGGTCTGCAGCCAGCCACGAAGCGTGTCGTCGAACGACGGATCGACGATCGCCGCGCCCGCGTTCTCCTCGGTCCAGAGCCTGCGCAGCCGGGTGAGCGCATCGACATCGTCGTCACCGTCACCGGCAACCCGAACCGACACGTCCACGAAGGACGGGTCTAGCAGCGCGGAAGATCAGTCGTGGGACATCGCGTCGATCGCGACGGTGATCGACAGGATCAATGCAGGATCCGTCGTCTCGCCGTAGACGTCGACGCCGTACGTGTCGCGCATGCGGAACCATCGCTTCGACACTTCGGCGAGCTTGTGTCCGTCCTGCTCGATCTCGTACTCGTGGTCGACGATGTTGCCGTGGGCCTCGATGTCCGGCGCACCGTCGACTTCGACGTGGAACTTGTCGCGGATGCTCACCATCTTCTTCTTCACGGTGGCGTGACGGCCGCGCACGTCGATCGAGATCTTGTCCCGAATCGAGAGCTTCTTCTCCTTGATCGTGGCGACTTCACGCCCGGCCGCATCCTCGAGCTTCCACGTGTCGCGGAGGCGCAGCGCCTTGCCGTCGACCTTGTAGGCCTTGCGGCCGTCGGAGTCCTCGATCCAGTAGTCGTCGCCGATCGCGAACATCTTCTCCCGCATCTGAAAACGCGCGGTGGGCGGGGCGTCGTGGTGGTGTCGGAGCAGACCCATGTGACGAGTAGCGCACGGGCCGAGCTCAACTGCTTCACCCACGCGGGGTGAAGCGGACCGGGACTAGTCGCCCCGGTCCGACGCCTTCGTCGGATAGACCCACGTGCCGTCGTAGCAGTCTCCCTGGGGGGCGGTCCGTTGGACCCACCCCTTCTGGTCGTCCTGCCACTGTGCGATGGCGGTGCAGTCGCCGGTGTAGACGCCTTGGTTCTGCGCCTGCTCCTGCGCGTACATCCCCTGGTAGTCCTTCTGCTGCCAGTCGATCGGGATCGACAGGCCACCGTTGGTGTAGCCGTGCAGGTTGTTGAGCCAGTCCACGAGGCCCTTGCGGGTCGGAGCCGGTCCCATTGAATTGAGTGCATCGACGAAGGACTTGCCGACCATCCAACCCTCGAGTGACCACTGGTGCAACGGCGCATCCGGTTGATACGTCGAGAACGCGTCACGGAACTCCTTGACGGCGGGGTTGTCCGTGGCGTCGTAGGAGGCCGTCGAGCCGGTGATGTAGATGGAGTTCCGGCAGACGTCGGAGAAGTCGGTACCGATCTCGTCGCCGTACGACACGACTGTGGAGACCTTGGCCTTCACACTGAAGTTGTAGCGCTGCATGGTGTCGCAGAGCTTCCGGTTCGTGCCGTCGTCAATGGTGTCGAACATGATGTCCGTGCCGTTGCTCTTCATGTCCTGCACGGCCTGATCGAAGTTCGGGTTGGCGAAGTTGACGTCGTAGCCCTTGACGTCGTAGCCCTCGAGTTTGAGCCCGTTCATGATGAACTGGCCGGCGTCGGCGGAGATCGCGATGAGCCCGTAGTAGAAGACCGCGGCCTTGTGCGTGCCGGCGTGTTCCTTGAACCACCGGTAGTTGCCACTCGTGTTGTACAGCGTGTCGCCGTAGCAGACCGTGTTGCCGTCCCGCGGACAGCCGGTGCCGTAGATCCCGAAGTAGTTCGGGAACCGGTAGGCCGCGTTGCTGATCTGCATCCCCATGAAGACGGGCACGTTCTGCTGATACAGGTAGGTCGTCGATCCGCCCTCGGCGCGGGTGTTGTCCGCCAGCAGCGCGAAGACGTGCTTGTTCTCGACGAGGTCCTGCGCGCACGAGAGGTTCTTGGTGCGGTCCTCGGAGTCGTTGCAGGTCTCGAGTCGCAGCTGGCGACCGTGCACGCCACCGTGGTCGTTCGTGTACTGCACGAACGCCTGCAGACCGCGGACCGGGGGAGCGAACGCGTCGCCGAGGATGCCGTCCTGAGCGCTGATGTTGCCGATGACGATCTCGTTCTCGGTGACGCCCGTGTCGCTCGCCTGGTTGGGTCCATCGGCGCCACCGGGTGCGGCTTGGCCACCGCCGGCGTCGGGTCCTGCGGCAGGGCCCGCGCCCGCACCTGGCGTCGCGCCCGCACCGGCTGCGCCGGCGGCTTGGCCCGCTGCCGTGGTGGCGGTTGCACCCTTGGCCGTCGCCTGGGTGGTGCGGTTGCCGGCGGCGGTGCCGGTACCTCCGCTGTTCGTGACGAAGGCGCTGTCGTTGAGCCGGGTTCCGCACGCGGTGACGATCAGTGCGAGTGCCGCGAGCAGCGCGCTGTATCCCCGCCTCCGTCGAGCCTGGTGCATCGTCCCCTCCCGAGGGTCTCCGGAGTGTCTGTTTCGCCGTCCGAGCAGGCGTTTCCTGTCGTCACGGGCTCAGAGGTCGCTCAGATGCCTCTGAGCAGGCGGTACACGCCGGCCATGTTCTCGTTGGTCTTGCCGGGCAACGGCACAGGGGTGCCCAGCGCCCGCGCACCCCACACGATCATTGCCGTGCGTTCGGTCAGCTCGGCGTTGTGGAGCGCCTTGTCGGGCGTGTCGCCCATGGTCACGATGCCGTGGTTGGCCACGATGGCGGCGCTGCGATCAGCCAGATGGCTGGACACCTCGTCGCCCAACTCGTCGCTGCCCGTTGGCTTGTATTCGCAGCACGGGACGTCGCCGCCGAGGTAGACGACGACCTCCTCGATGATCGCCGGGATGGGCTCGTGCACGAGGCCGAACATCGTGGCGTAGGCCGCGTGGCAGTGGATCACGCCGCCGATCTCCGGATACTTGCGGAAGCACGACAGGTGCAGCGCCTTCTCACTCGTCGGCCCGCGCGTGCCCTCGAGGACGGTGCCGTCGAGATCCGTGATGACGAGATCGTCGAGCGTCATCGTCTCGTACGGGACGGACGACGGCGTGAGGCACACGCGGTTCTCATCGATGCGACCGGACACGTTCCCGGCGGTGCCGGACACGAGCCCGCGTTCGAGCATCCCCTTCGCGGCGTCGAGCACGTCTTCTGGTTTGACGAACGCCATTACTTCAAGACCTCCGGGTTCACGCAGTTGTCGGGAACCTCGCCGTTGAGCAGTTGGGCGAGGCCGTTGGCGATGATCGTGGTGTGGTTGGCCTCGGTGTCGTAGGTGGCGCCACCGATGTGCGGCGTGAGCACGACGTTCCACATGGACAGCAGAGGATGATCCGGAGGCAGGAATTCGCCTTCGAAGTGATCGAGTCCTGCACCCGCGATCTGGCCGGCCTGCAGCGCGGCGACGAGCGCATCGGTGTCGTGGAGCGCGGCGCGGGCGGAGTTGAGGAAGATGGCGTCCTCCTTCATCGCCGCGAACTGCTCGGCGCCGACCATTCCGATCGTCTCGGGCGTGACGACTGCGTGCATGGAGACGACGTCGGCTTCTGCCACCAGCTCGTGGAGCTCGTGCGTCGCGTCCGGGGCGTAGGGATCGAAGGCGATGACGTTCATGCCGAGCCCTTCGAGGCGCCACTTCGTGGCCCGGCCCACGGCACCGAGCCCGATCAGTCCGGCGGTACGGCCCGCCACCTGCCAGGCCCGGAAGCGCTGGTACGGGATCGTGCCGTCCTTGTACGTGTCGCCCTTGCGTACATCGCGATCCGCGGCGATGACGTGACGATTCACGGCCATCAACAACGCGACTGTCATCTCGGCGACCGCATCGGCGTTGCGTCCGGGCGCGCGCAGTACGGGGATGCCCTTGGCCGTGGCGCCCTCGACATCGACGTTCGTCGGATCACCGCGCGTGGAGGCGATGGCGGTGAGTCCTGCATCGAGGACAGCGCCTTTGCACTGGTCGGCCTCGCAGATGACGATCGAGGCGCCGGTCTCGGCGATTCGAGCCGCGAGTTGCTCGTCGTTCTGCAGGTTCATCGTGGTCGCGCTGATCCACGACTCTTCGACGAGCTCGCCGAGCGAGCGCAAGATGTCGAGGCCGGGGCCGCGCAGAGGAGCGGTGGCGAGGATGGTGGGTCGTTCGGTCATGAGTCCCGCAATCTTCTGGATTCGGCAGCCACGAAGGCAAGGTCGGACGGATAGCTGCGCGCCGCGAACCACATGATCAGCCCGCCGAGCGCATAGAGAGGCGTGATGATGACAAGGGCGGACTGGAGACCGACGACGCCTTTGAGCGCGCCGATGACGAGCGGCGCACATGCGCCGATGCTGCGCACGATCGACCGCAGCGCTGCGGCTCGTCCCCGCAATGGCGCGACCACGACGTCGGTGAGGAGCGCGTCAGCGGGCGCGAGCGGCAGCGTGAGGAAGAACCCGCCGATCAGGAACAGCGGCAGCGTCACCGCCAGGCTCGAGCTCGCGAAGGCAGGTATGAAGGCGATGGTGCACGCGACCGATGCGAACACGCACACGTAGATCCGCGCGTTGACGATGCCGCGCCGCAGCAATCGGTCCGACACGAAGCCACCGCTGACGACACCCACGCCCGCGCCCAACCCGAAGAAGATCGCGTACGCACCCGCTTTGCTGGCGCTGAGGTGGTGGACCTCCTTGAAGAAGGGCACGCCCCAGAACTGGAGGCCCGACAGCAGGGCGGACGACACCGTGATGCCGACCACGCCGTACCACATGCTGCGGATCTTCAGCATCTCCCGGTACGCCTCGCGCCACGTGCAGTTCTCGTAGTCCATGGTGCCGACGCGGGTCGGCGCGGGAAGGTCGAGAGTGGTGACCAGATCGACCGCGTTCACGCTCCCCATCGACTCGGCTTCGTGGAAGTCGGCGTCCTGGTGACCGCGCCCTGGCTCGGGGGTCCGCAACAACAGGAGCACGGTGGCGACACCGAAGGGGATCCACATCCAGAACGCCGCCCGCCACCCCCAGTTGTCGACGAGCACTCCGGCGAGCCCGAAGCCGAGTGCGGCGCCGGCCAACCCACCGGCGTTGTAGAGACCGATCCTCTTCGCGCGCTCGCGCACCGGGTAGTAGTCGGACAGCAGCGACACCGAAGCCGGCCCGTTCGCTTCGACCACACCGACACCGAGGCGCACGACGAACAGGAACAGGAACGTCGGCGCCAGCGCGCTCACGCCGATGACGAGCGTCCACACCAACATCGCGCCCGCGAGCAGGAGCGTGCGCTTGGTTCGATCGGCAAGGTGTCCGAACGGGATCGACCCGAACACGCCCACGACCGTCAACGACACCGGCAGCGCCCCGATCCAGAAGTCGCTGACGTGGAACTGGCTCTGGATGCCGTCGGCGGCCTGGCTCAGCGAGGCGCGCTCGCCCGACTCGAGCATGACGGTCGCGGCCAGCGCGAGGAGCGGCATGGACCCGTACGTGACCGCGCGTTTGGCGACCCCAACGTCCAACGCCACGACCGGGCACGGTACTTGAACCCTGACGCTCGTGTCAGGAAACGAGAGTGATCCAGGCGGCTAGGAAGGGACGTACACACAACAGGAGGTGGGACATGGACGTGTTGGACACCATGGGTCGGGTCCTCGACCGCACCGGTGAGGTGATCGACAAGGTCGACGACAGTCAGCTCGGCAACGCCACTCCGTGCACCGATTGGACGGTGCGCGACGTGGTCAACCACATCACGGGCGGAGCGACGATGTTCGCGACGTGTGTGGAGCAGGGTTCGGTGCCGGACGATCTGCTGCCGAAGATCATGGGCGGCGACAACCTCGGCGCCGACTGGAAAGGCTCGTACCACGCGGCATCCGATCGGGCCCGGGCCGCGTTCAACGCACCGGGCGCGCTCGACCAGACCGTGAAGTTGCCGTTCGGTGAGATGCCGGCTGGTGTCGCGCTCAACATCGCGATCATGGACGTGATCACGCACGCCTGCGACATCGCGAAGGCGACCGGTCAATCGGTGGACGACGAAGAGCTGCTCAACACCGCGCTCGAGGTCGGCCACCAGCTCATCACCGACGACTTCCGCAGGCCCGGCGTGTTCGACGCGGAGCAACCGGCGCCCGCGAACGCGTCCCCCTCGGACAAGCTCCTGGCCTTCGCCGGCCGCAAGGTCTGACTACAGGCCGAGCGCGTCGGCGATCAACTGACGGTGGTGCGACGCGTTGCCGAGCAGCGCGTCGCTCACCTTGGCGCGCTTCACGAAGAAGTGTTGATCGTGCTCCCACGTGTACCCGATGCCGCCGAGCAACTGGATGCCGTCCTGCGCCACCAGCCGCTGGCAATCGCCCGCGGCCGCCTTCGCAGCTGAGGTCGCAGTGGTGCGGCGCGGATCGTCTTCGTGGATCGTCGCCGTGGCGAAGATGCAGAGCGCTCGTGCGCGCTCGATCGCCACGAACATGTTCGTGAGCTTGTGCTTCACCGCCTGGAAGGAACCGATGGGAACGCCGAACTGACGTCGCTCCTTCGCGTACTCGAGGTTCGTGTCGAAGATCGTCTGGCACGTGCCGACGAGCTCGAACGCCAGTGCCACCGTGAGCTCCTCGCGCGCCTTGCGGATCCCGTCGTCGTTGATCGCCAGACGGGCACCATCGGACGAAGGGCGCGTGATCGTGCGCGTGAGGTCGAGCGAGTTGATCGCGCTGCCGGCCGCCTCCGTGATGACGATCTCACCATCGCCGACCACCGCGACATGGTCGGCTTCGGCGCCGCACAAGGCGTGACCGTCGTACGCGGCGGTGCCAGAGATCTCTCCGGACGCGACACGCTCCAGCCACGCGCCGCCACCCTCGGCCTCTCGTAGGAGCGGCACGAACCCCGCCATCGTCGTGAGCAGCGGTCCGAGCGCGAGCACGCGCCCGAGCTCTTCCGCCACCACTGCGAGCTCGGGATAGCCGAGACCGATGCCGCCGTGTTCCTCCGGCACGGTCAGCGCGGGCCAGTCGAGGCTCACGAAGGTCTTCCACAGTCGCTCCGGAGCGTCCGACGGCTTCCCGGCGACGACTCGATCGACGTGCTCGCGCACGACGGCGCGAGTGCACTCCTTCTCCAGCACCGTGCGGATCGAGTCGCGCAGCTCTTCTTGGTCGGAAGTGAAGTCGAGTTGCATCAGTCGCTGACCATCGCGGCGAGCGCTCGTCGGTCGAGCTTCTCCATCGCGGTGAGGGGAAGAGCGTCGGCGACGACCACGGCCTCGGGCAACTTGTAACGCGCCAGCCGGTCTGCGGCGAAGGACGTGAGCTCGTCGAGCGTCGGCGCGGCTGCGCCATCACGCGGTACGACCACGGCGACACCGACCTCGCCCATCACATCATCCGGGCGCGGCGCGATCGCGACGTCGGCCACCGACGGGTGGGCGGCCAGCACCGCTTCCACCTCCATCGGATACACGTTGTACCCGCCGCGCACGTACATCTCCTTCGAGCGGCCCACGAGTCGGAGCCGGCCTTCCTCGTCGATCCAGCCGAGGTCACCCGTGCGCACGAACCCGTCGGGCGTGATCGCCGCCTCGGTCAGCTCGGGCGCGCGCCAGTAGCCGGCCATGACGGCGGGGGAACGCAAACACACCTCGCCGACGCCGTCCACGACGTCGCGCAACTCGAGGTCGACACCCGCGTGGGGGCGCCCGACCGACACCTCGGCGTCCTCGAGCGGCGCGTCGAACGCGGTGCCGATGCCGATGCCTGCTTCCGTGCACGAGTAGCGAATCGCCAACGCGGCACCGAACCGCTCGCGCGCTTCGCGAACCAACGCGGGCGTCGCCGGGCCGCCCCCGAGGACGATCGCCTTCACGCACGAGACGTCGTACGAG
Source organism: Acidimicrobiales bacterium (assembly GCA_036275935.1). Classification (GTDB taxonomy): domain Bacteria; phylum Actinomycetota; class Acidimicrobiia; order Acidimicrobiales; family JACDCH01; genus DASUCS01. Next base: position 4,084 of record DASUCS010000009.1, on the reverse strand, counting down.
TCGAAGTCCGATTCCTGCAGCATCAGCGCCACCTGCGTCGGGATGCCGCCGAAGCTGACCATCTGATGCGTCTCGATCATGCGCAGCGCGTCGGACGCCCGCCAACGCGCGAGCACGTATGTCGTCGTGCCCCGCATCAGGTTCCCGGGCAGCTTCGTCATGGGCCCGAGGTGGGCGAACGACGTCGCCGCGAACGTCGGCCCGCCGCCGTCCCACTTCCCACCGGTGTCGGTCTGCGTGATGAAGTCGAGTTGGCGGTTGCAGAACACCGCACCCTTCGGTGTGCCGGTCGTCCCCGACGTGAACACGATCGCCACCGGTCGATCAGGATCGTCCGTCAGTGCCCGCGGGGCAGCGCCCCGGACGCGTAGCTCCTCGACCGCATCCGTCGAATCGATCACGACCTCGGGATCAGCGATCTCGAGCACGGCGCGGCGTTCAGGGGCGGAGAGTCGAGTGTTCACGCCTGCGGTGATCGCCCCGAGTCGCGCCGCAGCGAGGTACGCGACCATGTACTCCGGACACTGCGGGAGCACCAGCGCGAGCACGTCACCCTCGCCGAGACCACGGCGCTCGAGGCCGACTGCGACTTCGTCCGCGGCACGATCGAGGTGCGCATAGGACATCGTCGAGCCGTCGGGAGCGATGTACGCAGTACGCTCGCCGAAGCGTTCCGCTGCTTCCTTGGCGACGTCGCCGAGCATCAGGTGACCCCGTGACTGAAACTGATTCGGCCCGTACCCCCGGCATTCCGGCGAGCGAGCGCGAGCTGCGCTCGCAGGGCAAGCAGACGATGGCGAAGCTGCTCGACGCGGGGCTGAAGGTGCTGACCGAGCGCGGCTATCACGCGGCGCGCGTCGACGACATCGTGCGGATGGCCGATACCTCGCATGGCACCTTCTACCTCTACTTCGCCAACAAGGAGGACCTCTTCCGCGCGCTGGCCACCGAGTGCGCCGAGGAGATGACGACCCTCGCGGCAACGCTCGGTCCGATCACGCCCGACGATGCCGGACGCGAGGAGCTGGCGCGTTGGCTGGCACAGTTCGTCGCGACCTACCGGCGCTACGGCGCCGTGGTGCGCGCGTGGATGGAGGATCAGGTCGTCGACCCGGCACTCGTTCGCGTCGGCCTGAAGGCATTCGCCGCCATCAACGAGAACCTGCGTCGCCGGCTCGACGACGCGGACCCCCAGCATCTCGGCAACCATGCTGCGGCCACCGCGGCGATGCTGGCGATGGTGGAGCGGCTGGCGTACTTCACGTCCTCGCGCGACCTCGGCTTCGACGACGCCGCGATCGTGGAGACGCTGACGACGATGTTGCATCGGGGCGTCTTCGGTGCTCCGGCCGGGCATCGGACTACTCGACGCCGAGCAGCAGTGTCGAAGCGGAGCTGAACCACCCGCCGGTTCCACTCGCGCAGGCGATCTTCGCGTCGGGGACCTGCCGCTCGCCGCACTCGCCCCGCAGCTGCTTGACCGCCTCCACCATCAGGAACATCCCTCGCATGCCGGGATGGCAGGACGACAGCCCTCCGCCGTCGGTGTTGGTCGGGAGTGCCCCGCCGACGCGGAGCTTGCCGTCCTCCACGAATGGTCCGCCCTCGCCCGCGCCGCAGAACCCGAGCGCCTCGATGGTCATGAGCACCATCGACGTGAACGCGTCGTACAGCTGACACACGTCGACATCCGCCGGCGTGAGGCCCGCGCGCCCGAATGCCTGCTGTCCCGAACGAACGGCCGGCGACTCGGTGAAGTCCGTCCATTCGCTCAGGGTCGTGACGTTGGAGGCCTCGCCCGAGCCGAGCACCCAGACCGGCTGCTTCGCGCAGTCGCGGGCGCGCTCCTCCGTGGTCAAGACGACGGCACCGCCGCCGTCGCTGCGGATGCAGCAGTGCAATTTCGTGAGCGGGTCCGCGATCATCGGCGAGTTGTGCACGTCGTCGCGCGTGATCGGGTCGCGGTAGTAGGCGTCCGGGTTGAACTGCGCGTTGTACCTGGCCGACACCGCGATCTCCGCGAGCTGGTCCATCGTCGTGCCGTACTCGTACATGTGGCGGCGCGTGGCCATTGCGTACTTCGCGATCAACGCGTGGCCGTACGGCGAGTCGAATTGCGTGGGCCCGCGCGAGCCGAAGCTCAGGTTGGCGGAGCGACGCCGCTGTTTCAGGTCGGCACGCGTCGTCGAGCCGTACACGATGAGCACGACCTCCGCGTGGCCGGCGAGGATCGCCTCCGTCGCGTGCTCGGCCATGAACTCCCACGCCGCGCCCCCGACCCCGGTGCTCTCACTCCAGTTCGGGCGAAGGCCGAGGTACTCGCTGATCTCGATCGGTGCGAGCAGTCCCATACCGGTCGACGCGACGCCGTCGACGTCGTCCTTCGTCAGTCCTGCATCGGCGAGCGCGCGCGACGCGGCCTGGTGATGCAGCTCGAACGGTGTCTTGGTGTCGACGCGCCCGCAGTCCGACAAGGCCGCGCCGACGATTGCGACGCGCGTGGTGTTGGCCAAGCGCTAGCCCATCTGCAGGCCGCCGGGGCGGCAGTGGAAGATCCGAGCGTTCACCTGGTCGCCGATCTCTGCAGGATCCCACTTGCGCGGACCCTTCGGCGTCGTGATCTCGGTGCCGAGCGTCCACGGGATGTAGTGGGCGATGCCGTCGCCGACGGCGCGGAAGACCTGGCCCGTGACGTGCAGGGCCTCGTCCGACGCGAGCCACGCCACCATCGGCGCCGAGTTGCCGGGGTTCAGCCGGTTGAATTCCTCACCGGCCTCGTCGGCCTCCATGAGCTGCAGGCTCGGCATGGCCGCGACGACCATGCGCGTCGCACCACCGGGGGCGATCGCGTTGGCCCGCACGCCGAACCGACCCATCTCGAGCGCAGTGATCGTGGTCAGCGCCGCGATGCCCGCTTTGGCGGCGCCGTAGTTGGCCTGGCCCTTGTTGCCCTGGAGTCCGGCCGAGCTGACCGTGTTGACGATCGCGGCGTTGCGCTTGCGGCCTTCCTTCGACTCGGTCTGCCAATAGATGCCGGCGAAGTGCGTGGTGTTGAACGTGCCCTTGAGGTGCACCTTGATCACCGAGTCGAACTCGTCCTCGCTCATCTTCACGATCGACTGATCGCGGAGGATGCCGGCGTTGTTCACCACGATGTCGAGCGCGCCGAACGCGTCGCGGGCGGTGCCGATCAGATTCTCGGCGCCGGCCCAGCTGCTCACGTCGTCGTAGTTGGCCACTGCCTCGCCGCCGCGTTGCTTGATGATGTCGACGACTTCGTCCGCGGGAGACTTGTCCGCGCCTTCACCGGTGTGCGATCCGCCGAGATCGTTGACGACCACCTTGGCGCCTTGCTCCGCCAGCTCGAGGGCTTCGCCTCGACCGACACCGCGCCCTGCACCGGTGACGATCGCCACCTTCCCGTCGAGCAAACCCACAGCTGTTCCCCTCCGACTCGTGTGTGATTAGATGCCGCCCAGGTCGAAACCTGACAGCCGTGTCAGGTTAGTCAGCGTCGTTGGGGAGGATCACATGGGAGCTGTGAGTCGGGACGAGGTCGTCGGCTTGCCGACGGGCAAGGCCACGATCACCGTCGAGCGGGGGCCGATCACCCAGTTCGCGGCGTCGGTCACCGACACGAACCCGATCTACCGCAACAAGGACGCGGCGAAGGCCGCGGGCTTCGACGACATCCCGGTGCCGCCCACGTACTTCTTCTCGGGGGCAACCTTCTGGGGCGCGTTCCCCGAGGCGCAGCCCGCAGACGCGACGCCGGATCGCAACCCGACGATGGAGATCATCGGCAAGCTCATGAGCAAGGGCGGCATCGTGCTGCACGGTGAAGAGGAGTTCACGTACCACAAGCCCGTCGTGGTGGGGGACACCATCAAGAGCGAGGGCAAGGTCGTCGACCTCTACGAGAAGCCCGCCGGCGACAAGACGATGACCTTCCTCGTCACCGAGAACGAGTACCGCAACCAGGACGGCGAGCTCGTCCTGACCGCGAGGATGAATCTGATTCACCGCGGATAGGCCGGGTATCCCTGGCGGCGCCGAGCGGGCGAGTTACGTTGCGCGCGTGAGC
>DASUCS010000008.1:0-4481 GCA_036275935.1 Acidimicrobiales bacterium | reverse complement strand
GAGGTCGTCAAGGGCGGTCTCATCCTCGACATCGGCCTGCGGGGGTTCCTGCCGGCGTCGCTCGTCGAGCTCCGTCGCGTGCGTGACCTCGCGCCGTATGTCGGGCGCAGCCTCGAGGCGAAGATCATCGAGCTCGACAAGAACCGCAACAACGTCGTGCTGTCGCGTCGAGCTTGGCTCGAGGAGACGCAGAAGGAGCAGCGCGAGGACTTCCTCGCGAACCTCAAGCCGGGCGAGGTTCGCAGCGGCGTGGTGTCGAGCGTCGTGAACTTCGGTGCGTTCGTCGACCTCGGCGGCATGGACGGACTCATCCACGTGTCCGAACTGTCGTGGAAGCACGTCGACCATCCCGGTTCGGTCGTGCAGGTCGGCGACGAGGTCACCGTGCAGGTGCTGGACGTCGATCTCGATCGCGAGCGCATCAGCCTGTCGTTGAAAGCGACGCAGCAGGATCCGTGGCAGGAGTTCGCCACGACCCACCGCGTTGGCGAGCTCGTGTACGGCCGCGTGACGAAGCTCGTGCCGTTCGGTGCGTTCGTACAGGTCGGTGACGGCATCGAAGGCCTCGTGCACATCTCGGAGATGTCGGCGCATCATGTCGATCTGCCGGAGCAGGTGGTCACGCCCGGTGAAGAGCTCTGGGTCAAGATCATCGACCTCGATCTGGCTCGCCGGCGCATCAGCTTGTCGATCAAGCAAGCCGCCGAAGGTGGCGAGGTCGCGGAGGAGTACCGCGAGCACTTCGGTGAGCACGCCTACGACGAACAGGGCAATTACATCGGCCCCACCTACGACGCCTCGGCCATCGAGTCCGCGTGGGAGGAGTACGAGAAGTTGGAGGGCGCGACGCACGAAGGCGACGAGCATGGGTCATCTGGCCCAGCTGACCACCCTCCGTCCATCGCGGGCGCAAGCGACAACGACGCGGAGTAGCCGCGTCTGATCCCAAGCGGGAATTTTCCGGAAGCCAACTCAGTTTCCGGGTCCTAGTGGCCGATTGTTGGTCGCGGAGCCGTGCAACGGGCTCCGCGAGCTGACGCCCCCCGGCACTTACCATGACCTTCCGTCGGGGGGAGGAGGCGCCGTAGGTACGTGTGCAGCGAGTGCGATCGTCGCGCGAACTCCTCGTACCTCGGATTCGAGTCGGTCCAAGGAACGAGGTTGGTGTGAGCTCTCGCAGAACGTTGATCTTGATCGCAGCGGTGGTGATCGGTGCCATCTCTGCGTATCTCGTCTTCAACTACGTCAACAGTGCGGACGACCGTGCGCAAGGCAATGCGCGCAAGGTCGACGTGCTGAAGGTCGCCAAGGACATCCCCAAGGGGTTGACGGGCCGTGAAGCCCAAGCCCAAGGGATGCTCGTGCCGGCGCAGATCACCGCGGAGTTCAAGCCCGCCACTGCGATCATCGATTCGAGCATCATTCAGGACAAGGTGGCGGTCGCCAACTACGCGACCGGCCAGATCCTCGTCGACGGGATGTTCGCCGACCCGATCGAGAGCCTGACGACGTTTGCCGGTCGCGTACCGAACGACTGTGCGCCGGTCGGGTTCCAGGGCTCGACGACGAACAAGCCGGTGCCCTGTGTCGGTGTGACCATCTCGGTCGACCAAGTCCACGGCGTTGCCGGAGTGATCGTTCCCGGCGACTACGTGAACGTCATGGTGAAGCCGGAGAACACGGCCGACTGCACCAACAGCGCGCAGGTCGTGTGCAGCCCGTTGCGAGTGCTGTACCAAGCGGCGCGGGTTCTGTTCGTGGACAAGAGCGCAGTTCCGCAGCCGGGTGAAGTGACCGGCAACGGCACCAGCACGGCGAACCCGACGGGTACCGCCCAGGCCGCAGCGAACACCGGTCTCATCACCCTCGAGGTGCCGCAGAAGGCCGCGCAGCTCATCGGCTCGGTCGCGAGCAGCGGCATCTACCTCTCGCTGCTCCCGGCGCAGTACACGCCTGAGGCGATGCCCAAGCTCGACACCTTCCCCGACGTGCTGCCGGGTGAGGATCCGAACCAGCTGACGCCGTACGGCCCCGCTGGGTTCCAGAGCCAGAAGTAGCAGTAGACAAGACCCATGAGCTTCCTCCTCGGCGACGACGATTCCGGCAGCGATGACGCTCCCCTGACAAGTCAGGGGAGCGGGCCGGGTGCTGCCGTCGCGGTCGTCGATGCAGATCAGGCGATCCGCAGTCGCCTGGCGATGCAGCTCGGCGACTTCGCGGTCCCGGTGGCGAGCATCGATGCGCTGCGTGAACGCCTCACGGGCGTTCCCATCGTTGCGGTGCTCGGTCCGTCCTGCTCCGGCAGCGACGGCCTCGAAGCCGCGGAGAAGCTCGTGTCTGATCGTCCCGAAGTCGGTGCCATCCTGATCGCCCCGGAGCTTTCAACGGATCTGTTCCGTCAGGCGCTTCGCGCCGGGATCCGCGATGTGCTTCCCGCACCGGTCGACACGACGCAGCTCTCGGAAGCCGTGCGTCGCGTCGTGGAGACGCTGGCGGTCGCGCGCCCACCCGCGACGACTGGTGCCGCCGAGCCGGCAGGACCATCTGGACGGGTCATCACGGTGTTCTCGACCAAGGGCGGCGCAGGGAAGTCGGTGATCGCCGCCAACCTCGCGGTCGTCCTCGCTCGTCGCAGCGAGCGACCGGTCGTGCTCGTCGACGCCGACCTCCAATTCGGTGACGTCGCGGTCATGCTCAAGCTCGCACCCCAGCACACGATCGTGGACGCGGTCGGTTCGATCGATCGACTCGACACCGCTCTTCTGCAGAACCTGCTCGTTCGTCACGAACCGTCGGGCGTGCTCGTGCTGCCCGCCCCGCTCGAGCCGGCGTTCGCCGATCAGATCGGTGCCGAGGAGATGGTGCGCATCGTCGAGATGCTGACCTCCTTTGCGGAGTACGTCGTCGTCGACACGCCGGCCTACTTCAACGACGTCGTGCTCGGGCTCATCGAAATCAGCGACGAGGTGCTCCTCGTGGCCGGCATGGACATCCCCAACATCAAGAACGTCAAGATCGGCTTGCAGACCCTGCGCCTGCTCAACACGCCGATGTCGAAGCTGCGGCTCGTGCTCAACCGCGCGAACTCGAAGGTCAAGCTCGACGTCGGTGAGGTGGAACGCACGTTGCAGGTGAAGGCGGACTGCCTCATCCCGAGCGATGTCGTCGTGCCGCAGTCGGTCAACAAGGGCACCCCGGTGGTGCTCGACGCGCCCAAGTCGGGCGTGGCTCGATCGATCGAACAGCTGGCGGATCTGTTCACCCGAGACCAGAAGAAAGCTCGCCGGTAGGCGGAACGGAAGAGGTGAGGAGTAAGGCATGAGCCTGTACAAGCGGCTCCACGAGGTTCAAGGCGGCGGTGCCCAGGGCGGCAGCCGTCGTCGCGACCCGGTGCTCGACGAGCTCCGGCAGAAGATCCATCACCACCTCATCGACGAGCTGGGTCCGATCCTCTACGACAAGCGCCTGTCCGAGGAGGACCTGCGCCGTCGTGTCCACGAGCAGCTCCACGCCGCGCTCGCGCAAGAGCGCGCGCCGCTGTCGGCCGCAGACAAGGCACAGCTGATCCAGGACGTCTCCGACGACATCCTCGGCTACGGCCCGATCGACCGCCTGCTCAAGGACGAGGACGTCACCGAAGTCATGGTGAACGGTCCGGACTCGGTGTACACCGAGCGTGCCGGCCGCATCGAGAAGACCGCGGCGAGCTTCGTCGACGAGACGCACCTGCGCCGCATCATCGACAAGATCGTCGGCCAGGTCGGGCGCCGCATCGACGAATCGACGCCGATGGTCGACGCGCGCCTGCCTGATGGATCCCGCGTGAACGCGGTTATCCATCCGCTGGCGATCGGTGGTCCGTTCCTCACCATTCGAAAGTTCTCGAAGGATCCGTACCAGATCGACGACCTGATCCGGTTCGGCACACTGAACGCACACTCGGCCCGGTTCCTCCAGGCGTGTGTCGTCGGACGGCTGAACGTCATCGTCTCGGGCGGTACCGGTACCGGTAAGACGACCACCCTCAACGTGCTGTCGTCCTTCATCCCCACGGATGAGCGCATCGTCACGGTTGAAGACGCGAAGGAGCTCCAGCTGCACCAGGAGCACGTCCTCGCGATGGAAGCACGCCCGCCGAACATCGAAGGGCGCGGCCAGGTCACGATCCGCGACCTCGTCAAGAACTGCCTCCGCATGCGTCCCGACCGCATCGTCGTCGGTGAGTGTCGTGCCGGAGAGGCGCTCGACATGTTGCAGGCCATGAACACCGGTCACGACGGTTCGATCACCACGGTCCACTCGAACAGCCCGCGCGACACGCTTGCTCGTATCGAGACGATGACCCTCATGTCCGGCTTCGACCTGCCGGTGCGGGCCATCCGCGAGCAGGTGGCATCGGCCGTCGATCTGATCGTGCAGTTGAGCCGCCTGCGGGATGGCTCGCGTCGAGTCACCCACGTCACCGAAGTGGACGGCATGGA
>DASUCS010000007.1:0-2476 GCA_036275935.1 Acidimicrobiales bacterium | reverse complement strand
CCAGCGAGCTGAAGACCGCAAGTTTCTTCGGGTCCAGTCGTTCCATCACCGATCGACGGCGAGCTGGGGAGACGACCGTGCAGGTCATCACGAGGGGACCCTCGTCGCTGGACGGCGTTGTGGGTCCCGCTGGGCGAAACGGATTCGGTGTCGGGCTGGTGCGGGCGCTCGAGGGAGTGCACCAGAGCGACCGGGCAGTGGTCAGTGTGCTCGTGCATGCGGCCGTCGTCGTACTCGCGGCGCGCGCGGTGCATTGGGACGCGCCGGCGACGTGCGTGCTCATGGCGCTGGCCGTCGTCGTCCTCGGTCGGAGCCACGCCGAGCGGTCGACGCTCGAGACCCAAGGCGTCGCGTGGTACTGCACCGCCCTCGCCGGGTCGGTGTCCACGCTCACGATCCTGCTGCTCTGTGTGGCGGCGCTGTTCGGCTACTCGGGTTCTGACGTCGCCCTGTTCGGCGTGCTCACCGGCGGGCTGCTGGTCGGACTCCACACGCTGACGTGGACGGCGTTGGTGCTGTTGCGCCGCGGAGGCGTCGGGCTGCACAACGCGCTCGTGGTCGGCGAAGGCGCGGTCGCCCAGACAGTGATGAAGAAGCTGTCGGACTACCCCGAGGCAGGACTGCGACCGGCCGGCGTCGTCACATTGACCGCGACGGACGAGTTCGGGGAGTTGGACGGCACCGCGGTCGAACCGGATGAGCTGCCCGCGCTCATCGCGCTCGAGCAGATCGACCAACTGGTGATCGTCCCGGAGCGCCACGTCAACGACGAGCTCGTCCAGTGCCTCGAAGCGTGCGCCGGGCTCGACCTGAACATCGCGGTGCTCCCGCCCCTCGCCGATCTGTTCATCAACCCACGCCAGGTGTCGCAGGTCGGAGGGCTTCCGCTGCTTCCTGTCGGAAAGCCGACGTTGCTCAAGCCGCCCCTACGGCCGGGCAAGCGGTTGTTCGACATCGTGGTCAGCGCGGTGCTCCTGTTGCTCGTCGCTCCTGTCCTTGCCATCGTCGCCCTCGCCGTGAAGCTCGAAGATCGCGGACCGGTCATCTTCCGGCAGCGACGCATCGGCTTCGGCGGGCGCTCGTTCGCGATCTGCAAGTTCCGGTCGATGCAGGTCGGAGCGGAGCACCTGGTCGCCCCGCTCGCGGCGCACAACGTCACCGATGGGCTGTTGTTCAAGATGCACAACGACCCGCGGGTCACCCGCGTCGGCTCGATCATCCGGCGGCTGTCGGTCGACGAGCTGCCGCAGCTGTGGAACGTGCTCAAGGGCGACATGAGCCTCGTGGGTCCTCGGCCCCTCGCAGCGGACGCAAGCGACTTCAGCGTGATGGACGGCCGGCGCCACAGCGTGCTGCCCGGCATCACGGGCTACTGGCAGGTGGCGGGCGGCAACGGCCTCACCTACCAGGAGATGGTCAAGCTCGACCTCGCCTACATCCAGAACTGGTCGCTGTGGCTCGACCTGCGACTGCTGGTCAAGACGATCCCGGCACTGGTCCACCGCCGCGGCCCGTCCTGATCGATCCCTCGCCGACGCGAGGATGGAGTGATGCGCGTCCTGCTCGTGAACGACAGCGCGCCCGGCCCCGGATCCGGCGTCGAGATGCATGTCGCGCGCGTCGCTCGTGCGTTGCAGGCAGCGGGCGACGAGGTGGATGTCTTCGCCGGCGAGATCGTGCACGAAGGCATCGCGAAGGTGCGGGACGTGTGGGATCCCGCAGCACGCCACGCGCTCGCGGATCGAGGTCGACAGTTCCGTCCCGACGTCGTGCACTATCACAACGTCGTGCGTGAGCTCTCGGTGTCCGTACTCGGGACTCCTCGATCGGCGGCTCACGTGTTGACGGTGCACGACCACCGCATCCTCCAAGCTCGTGAAGGCGCGGACGGCTCGCTCCTCACGCACCCACTGTTGTGGGCGAAGACGGCGAAGGGTGTGTTCGACCGGGCGGTCGTGCGCCGGCGTGTCGATGTCGTCGTGGCGGTCTCACGCCCGCTCGCGACGCGTCTGGAACGCGCTCGGCTTCCTCGCGTGACGACCGTCGACAACTTCGCGGACCCAGAGCCGTCGTGGACTCCACCTGCAGGACACGATCTGCTCTTCGCCGGAAGGCTGTCGGAGGAAAAGGGCCTCGACGTCCTCATCGAGGCATTCGCCTCTGTGATCGGGTCGGGCACGAAGGGTCGCTTGCGGCTCGCGGGCACGGGCCCCGCCGAAGCATCGCTCCGCGCGCTGGCAGCGCGGCTCGCGCCCGACGACGTCGTCTTCGAGGGTCTCGTTCCCGAACGGCGTGTACGCGAGCTGATGCGCACGTCGCGAGCGGTCTGTGCCGTGTCGCAACTCACCGAGGGCGCGCCGCTGCTCGTCATCGAAGCGCTGCTCGTCGGCCGTCCCGTGGTGGCAACGGATCTGCCGTCGTTCCGTGACCTCCTCGAGCGGCCGGACGGTGAGCTCGGAGTGATCGTGCCCGTTGG
>DASUCS010000006.1:0-8763 GCA_036275935.1 Acidimicrobiales bacterium | reverse complement strand
GACGCCGTCGTCGTACATGCACGTGGCGGGGCTCATGGTCCTCGATCCGTCGACGGTCGAGGGCGGCCTGTCGATGGACGACGTGAAGGAGTTCTACGAGTCCCGGCTCCACCTCGCCGCCCCGTTCCGCCGCCGGCTCGTCGAGATCCCGATGGGGCTGCACCACCCGTTGTGGATCGAAGACCCTGACTTCGACCTCGACTACCACCTCCGCCACATCGCCGTGCCGGCGCCGGGTGGCCCCAAGCAGCTCGCCGAGCTCGCCTCGCACCTGGTGAAGATCCACCTCGATCGCGAGCGCCCGCTGTGGGAGTGCTGGATCATCGAGGGGCTCGAGGGCGGCAACATCGGCGTGCTCACCAAGGTGCACCACGCGGCGATCGACGGCGTGTCCGGCAACGAGATCACCGTCGCGATGCTGCAGCTCAATCCGGATGACGAGCCGCCGCCGCCGACCGAGGAGTGGCAGCCGGACCGCATCCCCACGGAAGTGGAGCGGCTCGGGTACGCCGCCACCTCGCTCGCGCGCCAGCCGTTCCGCTTGGCGAGCACCATCCGCCGCACCGCGGAGACGGCGCTGCGCACGCGTCAGCGCAACCGCCTTCCCGATGTCGACCCGCCGCCGGGGTACTTCGCCGCGCCGCGCACGTCGTTCAACGCCGCGCTGACACCGCACCGCAGCTTCGCGTTCACCTCGTTGTCACTCAGCGACGTGAAGAACGTGAAGAACGAGCTCGGCGTGTCGGTGAACGACGTCGTTCTGGCGATGTGCGCCGGCTCGTTGCGGCACTACCTCGAGAACCGAGGCGAGCTTCCCGAGGAGCCGCTGGTGGCGATGGTGCCGGTGTCTGTTCGCACGGAGGAGCAGGCCGGCACGCTGGGCAACCAGGTCTCGAACATGCTGTGCTCGCTGGCGACGCAGTACGACGATCCGATCGAGCGGCTGCAGGCGATCCACGAAGGAACGCAGCAGGCGAAGGAGCAGCTCAACGCGATCGGTGCCGACACGCTGACGAACTGGGCCGAGTTCGCCGCCCCTGCGCTCGCGGGACGGGCGGCGCGGTTGTACTCGCGGACCCGCATGGCCGATCGTCACCGCCCGCTGTTCAACGTGACGATCTCGAACGTGCCGGGCCCGCCGTTCCCGCTGTACTCGAACGGCGCGCGCGTCGTCGCGCACTACCCCATGGGGCCGATCTTCGACGGCGGCGGGCTCAACATCACCGTGATGAGCTACCTCGACCAGCTGGACTTCGGTCTCGTGGCGTGTGCCGACCTGGTCCCGGACGTGTGGTCGATCGCCGACGGACTCAGCGCCGCCCTCGAAGACCTCAAGAAGGCTGTTTGACCGTCGAGGTTTGCCACGAGTGCCGCTTCGACGGCGCTCACTACAACCGGCTCGATGCGCGGCGCTCGCTCACGACGATGGCCATGCGTTGGCGTTGGGCAGCCGCCGGCGTAAACGACGCGGTGCTGTCCACCCGTCCGGCCCCGACCACGTGGTCGGCCGCGGAGTACGCCGGACACGCGGCGGTGGTGCTCGCCAGCCTCGACGAGCTGCTGGGGCTGATGACGAGGGGAGCGGTGTCACGCCTCGAGGTTCCTCGTCCGACCGATGCCGTCGCGGATGACCCGCCGTACACGACGTCGTTCGCCGACGGCGTCGATCTCATCGAGGAGCACGCAACGAAGCTCGAGGCGCGCGTGGGTGCACTCGAGGCCCACCAGTGGACGGCGTCCATCGAGCTCGGCGACGAGGTCGTGGATCCGGACTGGGTGCTGCGGCACGCGGTGCACGACGCGTCCCATCATCTCGCCGACATCGGGCGCGGGCTGCACGCGCTGGGCGCCGGCGCGCCGCGTGCCGAAGGCCGCATCGCCGGCTTGTTCGCGTCGGGCGGCGGGGTCCCGAAGACCCCGATTTCACGGGCGGACGTGGGCTACCGGGGGGTGGAGGGCGACCGCCAAGCGGCCCGCCAGCACCATGGCCGCGTGTGGCAGGCGCTGTGCCTGTGGTCGGTCGACGTCGTCGACCGCTTGCGACGCGAAGGACATCCGATCGCGATCGGCAACGCGGGCGAGAACGTGTCCATCGCCGGTCTCGACTGGACGACGCTTCGACCCGGCACACGTCTGGCCCTCGGCGATCAGGTGCTCGCCGAGGTCTCGGCCTACTCGACGCCCTGCAAGAAGAACGCCGGCTGGTTCCTCGACGGCGACTTCAACCGCATGAGCCACGATCGCGAGGCCGGCATCAGCCGGGTCTATGCCAGCGTGCTGCGCGACGGAGCGCTGACGCCGGGCGACGCGGTCATCGTCGAGCCCGACTGAGGGCGACCCGCAGGCGCGCGGCGATCTCGTCGGCTTCCGCCGGTGATCCGTACTTCCCGCGCGGCCAGAAGAAGCCCCGCAGCCCGTCCTTGCGGTTGCGCGGCACCACATGTGTGTGCAGGTGCGGCACGCTCTGGCTGACGCGGTTGTTCATCGCCACGAACGAGCCGGCGGCACCGAGCACGTCCTCCATCGCGGCCGAGATCCGCTGGGCCTCGGCGAAGTACGGGGCCAACAGCGGCGCCGGAAGGTCGCGCAGGGTCTCGACGTGTTGCTTCGGCACGAGCAGCGTGTGACCCGGGAACAAGGGCCGGATGTCGAGGAACGCAAGCGTGTCGGCGGTCTCGTCGACGAGATGGCCCGGCGCGGTCCCGGCGACGATCGCGCAGAACAAGCAGGCCACTGACGGAGCGTAACGACCATCCCCCACCGCGCGGTTTGGAAGCGGTTCACTGGCGGTCGAATGATCACGTCGCGGGCTCTTCGCACCTACGTCCTCGACACTTCGGTTCTGCTGGCGGACCCCCGGGCGGTGGAGCGGTTCGACGAGCACGAAGTCGTCATCCCGATCGTGGTCCTCAGCGAGTTGGAGGACAAACGCCACCACCCCGAGTTGGGTTGGTCAGCGCGCCAGACGCTCCGATTGCTCGAGGACTTCCGCACGCAGGCCGGCTCGCTGACCGAGCCGTTCGTCGTCAACGCCGCGGGCGGCACGTTGCGCGTCGAGCTCAACCATCAGGACGCAGCCGCACTGCCCGCCGCGCTCGCGTCGGACAACAACGACCATCGCATCCTCGCGGTCGCACGGAACCTCGCCGACGAAGGCCACGCCGTCACCGTCGTCACCAAGGACCTCCCGCTGCGCTTGAAAGCGAGCATCGTCGGGCTCGACGCGGACGAGTACCGCAACGAGCTCGCGGGTGACTCGAGCTGGAGCGGCTTCATCGAGCTCGAGGTGGACCGCGACACCATCGACGAGCTGTACACCGAACGAGTCGTCGACCTGACCGAGGCGCGTGACCTGCCCTGCAACACCGGCGTCGCGCTCGTCGCAGGTGTCTCGGGATCACAGTCGGCATTGGGTCGCGTGCACGACGACAAGCGTGTGCACCTCGTGCGCGGCGACCGCACACTGTTCGACCTGCACGGTCGTTCGGCCGAGCAACGCATCGCCATCGACCTGCTCGCCGATCCACGAGTCGGCATCGTGTCGATCGGCGGACCGGCCGGCACCGGCAAGAGCGTGATCGCCCTCGCTGCGGGTCTCGACGCGGTGCTCGAACAGCGCACGCACAAGCGCGTGGTCGTGTTCCGGCCGCTGTACGCCGTCGGTGGCCAGGACCTCGGGTTCCTGCCGGGAACCGAGGCGGAGAAGATGTCGCCGTGGGCAGCCGCGGTCACCGACGCGCTCGAGTCCATCGTCGGGCCCGAAGTGATCGACGAGGTCGTCTCCCGAAACCTGCTCGAGGTGCTCCCGCTCACCCACATACGGGGACGGAGCCTCACCGATTCGTTCGTGATCCTCGACGAGGCACAGAACCTCGAGAAGGCTGTGCTGCTCACCGCGCTGTCGCGCATCGGTGAAGGAAGCCGCGTCGTGCTCACACACGACATCGCGCAGCGCGACAACCTTCGCGTCGGACGCCATGACGGCATCGCATCGGTGATCGACGCGATGCGCGGGCATCCCTTGTTCGGACACATCTCGCTGACTCGCAGCGAGCGCAGCGCGATCGCTGCGCTCGTGACGCAATTGCTCGACGGCGTCGCGTAGATCGACCATCAGCCATAGGGTGGAAGCCGTGCCGCCCGATGACGAGTCATTCGCCGTCGACGTCGACGATCGGCCGCGTGGCGACGCGGCGCCGAGCGCAGCAGATCTCCTCATCGGCTTGCTCGACGGGACGCTCAGCCGCGTCGCTCGACGGCCGATCAAGATCCGCGTCAAGTCATCGCCCGTGTCCGCGATGCTCGGCGTGCTGGACGTCGCGGTGTTCGAGCTGGGTGAGCTCGAGATGGCGGGGCTCGAGGTGGAGCGGATCGTGGTGCACGCCGAAAACCTGCGCATCCAGCCCGGCTTCCCGCCACGGCTGCGCACGGGTGAGATCGGATTCAAGGCGACTGTCGTCCAAGACGCAGTCGATGCGTGGACGCAGCGCACCCATCTGCCCGTACGGCTGGTGCTCGGCGAGGAGGGCGTGATCGTGAAGACCAGCGTGCGCGGCTTCTCGATCAGCGAGGTCGCGACCCAGGTCGCGGTCAGCGGTCCGTTCCTGACGTTGTCGCCGCGGCGCGCGTCGTTCGTCGGTCTTCCCGCTCCTGTCGTGGGCATGCTGCGCGGCTACCTCCCGCTGCCGCCACTTCCGCGCGGCGCGCGCTTGCACCGCGTCGACCACGAAGACGGCAGCCTCACCGCGTGGTTCGCGCTCGACGAGATCGATCAGCCGTTGACGCCCGCGATCGCGCGCCGGCTGCGGCCGTCCTTGCTGCCGCGCATCCGCTTCTGACTATCCGCGTCCCACACACTCGGGTTCTTTACGCTCGATGTCGTGAGTAGGAGGCCGGTGGTCTACGGGCTCGACATCGAGACCGACACCACGATCGACGGGCTCGACCCCGCGGTCGCTCCTGTCGTCACGATCGGCCTGTCGAACGACGGCTACGACGAAGTGTTCACGGGCCCTGAACACGAGATCCTCCACGACGTCGACGCCCGGCTCGGCGAGCTCGAGCCCGGTGTCATCGCGACGTGGAACGGCGCGGCGTTCGATCTCCCGTTCCTCGCCGACCGGGCCGCGTTGCACGGCATCGACCTCGGACTGCGGCTGCGGCCGGATCCGCGGCTGCAGCTCGACCACGACCCGCTGCCCGGACACCGGGTGGCGTACCGCGCGCGCTGGTTCGGCCACGGACACGTCGACGCGTACCGCCTGTACCGCGCCGACGTCGGACCGGCATTGCGGGTGAGCTGTTCGCTGAAGTCGATCGCGCGGCTGGTCGGGTTCACGCCGGTCGACGTCGATCGCACGCGCATCCACGACCTGAGCCACGAGATCCTGCACGCGTACGCGGCGAGCGATGCCCGCCTCGCGCGGGTCTTGACGGAGCGCCGTTGGCCGACCGCCGTGCGCTTCGTCGATCGCTTCGACAGGGTCGCGTAATCGCGACACGACCTTCGACACGAATCGCTCGGCCTTCGGCCTCGCTGCTTTTGTGCTGTCTCACGGCGCCCTGACGGCCGTCGGCCGTCCAGCGGGCGCTTCGTTCGACTCGCTGGTTTCGTGAAGGCAGGGCGTTCACTGTCGCACTCCCCGAGTAGCGTGCCGAACCAGCGAATGGGTTCGCGATCTCCCTCCCGCACTGCGGGCGCTGATCGCCTCGATGGAGGTGACGTGTCAGGAGAGATCGCATGGGTTCCAAGACGGACGCCGTTCGCACGACGCGCCGGCGGCGGCGCAGCCACGACGACAGCGTTGCCCCTGACCCTGCGCCGCTGAGCGACGCGCTCCCCCGGCTCGTCACCGCCCTCGACGAGGCGGCCGAAGCGGCGGGTTGGGGCGCCAGACCGTCGCTCGTACGGGTGACGTCGTGGCCGACCCAGCCGGCCGAGCCCGGGTTCGACTTGGGGATCCGGCCACTCGACGACGAGGGCAGCGTGGTCGAGGCGCTGGCGGGGTTCACCGCGCCGGCGGAGTGGATGGCCATCGGCGTCGTGACCGAGGGCAGTGCGCGCCATCTCGTGGACGTACGTGCCGAGCGACGCCGGGTGCGGTGTGTGCACCTCGTGGACCGCACCGGCGCCAGCGCGAGCACGCTGCGATTGCAGGGCGAACCGGCCACCCTGTTCGGCCTCGACGAGGAACACGGGCGCGGTCGCATCGACGACGCGTGCCGGCGGGCGCTCGCGCTGCCGACAGAACCCCCAGAGCACACGACGATCGAGCTGTGGGCCCTCGTATGGCTCGACCGCACGCTCGCCGCTCTCGCCGCCGCGGGAGAGGTCGGCCCGCCCGTGACGTGGCAGGACGTTGCCGCCCAGCATCCGGCGGTGGCCGTGCTGCGCAGCGACGCCGAGGAGCTCGGTGACGCCGCCGCGGACAACCTCGTGCGGCTCGGTGCAGTGCTCGCCGACGTGCACAGCTGGCCGGTGCTGCGGGCCGCCTGCGCCGCGGGCGAGTGGCCGGTCGACGACATTGCGCCGGAGGTGGCGGCCTGGCTCGACGACGGCAGCTTCAGCCGATGGGTGCTCGGCGGCTACCCACCGATCGAGCAACTGACCGACTCGGTCTGCGAGCTGGTGCCACCGTCTCTGCGGCGGCGAGTGCGGGCTGCGCTGCGTTCGTGGGCTCTGCTGTCGTGAGCGGGTCGGTCACGGAGGGGGCGGGAGGTTCGCCGCCTTGCCGGTGGCGAAGCCCGAAGCGAGGGCCGCCCGATCGGCCGGCGTCATCGAGGTCCAGTCGTAGATCGAGCCCCCCACCGCCCGGTCGGCGGGCAGCGACTCGACGAAGCGTTGGATCTCGTCGATCGTGACCTTGTCGCCGACACCGCCGATGGCATGGACAACCGCGTTCTGATCGCCGAGGTTGTTGCGCAGTCGTCGAATGCTCTCGTCGCTGTAGGCGAAGCCGTCGTGGTAACCCGACGCCGACGTACGAAACGTCCAGTAGCTCATCGGCAACCACACGTCGTAGAGCGGGCGCAGCTCGGGCCACGGGAATTCCGGCCAGTAGCTCGTGTTGACCACCTCGGTGAGCACTGGTGGCAACACGATCGCGCCGACGGTGTCCGAGCCCGCGGCGGCTCGCAGCTGCTTCGATTCGTCGATCAATCGTTGGTTCCGATCGGCGACGTCCTTGATGTCGTCCACATCCTCGATGTCGATCGCAACGCCGTCGAACCGGTGACCGAGCACCTTGAAGTCGAGGATCTGTCGGAGGTTCGCGACGTCGGCGGCGACATCCTTGAACGTGGGCAGGTACCACCCGACCACCCGAAGGCCGCGCCGGTGGGCGCGGATCAGGAACTCCGTCACGCGTGCGCGGTCGACGATGCCGCCGGGCGAGCGTGCATCGTCGCGGACCGCCTGGAGGAAGAGTGTCGTCACCCCGTTGGCCGCCATGTCGTCGATCGCCTTCGGCGTGATCGGCGGCGCACCGTTGTTGCGCTGGTACGCGGGGCCGAAGTCGAACCCGTCCACCCAGGTCGCGAGCTTGGTGTACGCGTTGAGATCACGTGGCGCCGAGTCGGTCTGACGGAGCCGCAACGCGATGGTCGCCGCACCTGCTCCCGGGTGTGCGCCGCGTCGGTTGACCCACACCAGGAGGCCCGCGACCACCATCACGATCGCGACGATGACGACAACTCGACGCGAACGGGGCACGACGTGTGACCGTACTGGGCCTGTTTGCGGCGTCGGTGTCACTGGTGAAGGCGCAGGTCACCGTCACTTTGGGTCAGCGCGCCACTACCGTTGACCGCCGTGCCCTTGGTGATGGGAGTCGACTCCTCGACGCAGTCGACGAAGGTCGAGGTGCGCGATGCGGACGATGGTCATCTCGTCGCAGCGGGTCGAGCGCCGCACCCGGCGACGTCCCACACCGCGCGGCGCGAGCAGGATCCCAAGGCGTGGTGGGACGCGCTGGTGATTGCAATCGGCCAGACGGGCGAGCGCGACATCGCGGCGATGTCGATCGCGGGCCAACAGCACGGGATGGTCGTCTTGGACGCGGCCGGCGCGGTGCTTCGCCCGGCGAAGCTGTGGAACGACACCGAGTCCGCACCGGAAGCCGAGGCGATGGTGAAGCAGTTCGGTGCCGAACGGTGGGCGAAGGCGTGTGGGTCGGTTCCGGTCGCGTCACTCACGATCACGAAGCTGGCATGGCTGGCGCGGCACGAGCAGGCCACGTTCGAGCGGGTGGCACGCGTGCTGTTGCCTCACGACTACCTCACCTACCGCGTGACCGGCCGCTACGTGACCGATCGCGGTGACGCGTCGGGCACCGGCTACTGGTCCCCGACCGAGAACGCCTGGCGACCCGACCTCCTCGACCGGGTCGTCGGTGCTCCTTCGGATGGGACGTGGGACGACCGCCTGCCCGAGGTCCTCGGTCCGCAAGAGCCGTCGGACTGGATGACCGCGTCGGTGAACGACGTGCTCGGGTTGCGTGGTCGCCCCCTGTGCGGACCGGGCACCGGCGACAACATGGCCGCGGCGCTCGGCGTCGGCTTGCGCCCGGGCGATGTCGCGCTGTCACTCGGCACGTCGGGGACCGTGTACACGGTCGCAGATCGGCCGACGGCCGACGGGAACGGCTTCGTCGC
The DNA here is from genome assembly GCA_036275935.1 of Acidimicrobiales bacterium. Classification (GTDB taxonomy): domain Bacteria; phylum Actinomycetota; class Acidimicrobiia; order Acidimicrobiales; family JACDCH01; genus DASUCS01. The sequence continues at coordinate 111 of DASUCS010000006.1, read as the reverse complement.
CGGGTTTGCCGACGCCACTGGCCGCTTCCTGCCGCTCGTGTGCACGCTGAACGCGACAGGAGTGACCGACGTGATCGCGCGCGCCCTCGGGGCGACCGCGTCAGAGCTCGA
>DASUCS010000005.1:0-2661 GCA_036275935.1 Acidimicrobiales bacterium | reverse complement strand
CACCAAGGGCAGCACGTACTCAGAGCCCGGCGCGGCGATCGCCCGCAGCAACGGGTGCACCTCCTTGCCGAGCCCGCCGCTGCAGGTCAGCACCAACCGCTCGCACATCTCCGGGAACTGGTAGGCGAGCTGCATGGCGATACCGCCGCCGAGGCTGTGCCCGACGAACGTGGCCCGCTCGTGGCCGAGCATCACCAGCAGGTCACGAATCCCTGATGCGTACGCGCCGAGGCTGTAGTCGCCGCGGGGCTTCGCCGACTCGCCGTGGCCGAGCAGGTCCGGAGCGATCACCCGGTAGCGGTCCGAGAGCCGCGTCATCACCGGCGCCCACGTCGCCGAGCTCCCGGCGATGCCGTGCACGAAGCACACCACCGGATCGTCGCCGTTGTCCGGCCCCGCGGCCCGGAAGGCAACGTCGTGGCCGTGGATCCTGACGATCTGAACTTCCATCGAATGCGAATCTACGCTGCGAGCCGATGGGGGAATCCGAGAGCACGCTGACGCGGCATCCGCTGAACACCGAGTTCGAGTGGGTCAGCCCGCAGCCCCCGTTCCGGCGCCTCACGGCCGAACAAGCCGAGCAGTTCGACCGGGACGGCTACGTCGTCATCGACGACCTCATCGACGCCGCGACCGTCGAGGCCGTCACCGACGACATCGATCACTTCGAGGCCAAGGTCGACGCGTTCCTCAAGACCCAGCCCGACGAACGGATGATGATCGCGGAGTCCGGCGCGCTCACGGTCACGATCCACATCGCGTCGCGCTCGCCGGTGTTGCGTGAGCTCGTCACGAGCGAGCCGATGACCGACCTGTGCGCCGACCTCATCGGTCCCGACGTGAACCTGTACTGGGATCAAGCCGTCTACAAGAAGCCCGAGAAACCCCGCCGGGTGCCGTGGCATCAGGACAACGGGTACACCTACATCGAGCCCCAGCAGTACCTCACCGTCTGGCTCGCGCTCACCGACGCCACGCTCGACAACGGCTGTCCCGTCGTCGCCCCCGGGCTCCACACGCTGGGCACGCTCGAGCACTACTACGTCGAACCCCTCGGCTACGAGTGCTTCGAGACACCGCCGAGGCAGGCCACCGCTCCGGTCCCCGCAGGCGGCGCCGTTGTCTTCTCGTCGCTCATGCCTCATCTCACCGGCCCGAACACGACCGATGCGGTGCGCAAGGCCTACATCGTCCAGTACGCGCCGGCCGGCGCCTACACCCGCACGGACGAGGACGGCGACGTCCCCTGCGACGACCCCGTCCGCCAATTCCCGGTGTTGCGCAACGGAGAGCGCGTCTGATGCATCCACTCGAACCCCTGTCCGCCGACGAGATCACCAAGGCCGCCGAGATCTTCGGCCACGACGGACTGATCGCCCGCATCGTCCTCGACGAACCCACCAAGGACGAGCTCGCAGCGAGCAACGGCGCGGCGCCCGAACGGCGCGCCGCGATCACGATGGTGCCCGGCCCTGGCGCCGGCGTCCTCGAAGCGATCGTCTCGCTCACCGACGAATCCGTCGTGTCCGTCGACCACATTCCCGACGTGCGTCCCGCGCTGCTGTTCGAGGACTCGATCAACGCCATCGTCGCGGTGATGGGCAGCGAGGAGTTCGCCGCCGCGCTGCGCAAACGGGGGATCGACGACCTCGAGAAGGTGCAGCTCGACCCGTGGCCCGCCGGCACGTTCGGCATCGCCCACGAGGAAGGCCGCCGCATCACCCGCGTGATCGCCTACCTGCGCGACGAGCCGACCGACAACGGCTACGCCAAGCCCATCGAAGGCCTCGTCGCCTTCGTCGACATGGGCAAGGGCGAGGTCCTCGAAGTCGCGGACTACGGCGTCGTCCCGATCCCCGAGGACAAGGGCTCGTACGCGCTGGCCGACAACGGTCCCGCCCGCACCGATCTCAAGCCACTCGAGATCACGCAGCCCGAAGGGCCGAGCTTCACCCTCGACGGCCACCACCTGCAATGGCAGAAGTGGTCGCTGCGCATCGCCATGGATCCATACGAGGGACTCGTGCTGCACGACGTGTCGATCGCCGGCCGCTCGGTCGCGCACCGCATGTCGATCAGCGAGATGGTCGTGCCCTACGGCGATCCCGGGCCGATGCACGGATGGAAGAACGCGTTCGACGCCGGCGAGTGGGGCCTCGGCCGCATGGTCAACTCACTCGAGCTCGGCTGCGACTGCCTCGGCGAGATCCGCTACCTCGACGCCGTGTTCGCCGACGAGCACGGCAACCCGCAAGTGCACGCCAACGCGGTGTGCATCCACGAAGAGGACTACGGCATCCTCTGGAAGCACTGGGACATGCAAGGCGGCACCACCGAAGTGCGCCGCTCCCGCCGTCTCGTCGTCAGCTCGATCTCCACCGTGGGGAATTACGAGTACGGCTTCTACTGGTACTTCTACCTCGACGGCACGATCCAGCTCGAGGTGAAGCTCACCGGGATCATGTCGACGATGGCGGCCGAATCGAAGCCGTCACACGCCAGCATGGTGGCGCCTGGTCTCGCCGCGCCGTACCACCAGCACATGTTCTGCGCGCGCCTCGACATGGATGTCGATGGTGCGAACAACGAGGTGTACGAGGTCGACGTGTTGCCCGATCCCGAAGCCGCGGACAATGCCTTCAAGCCGCAAGCCACGCGCCT
>DASUCS010000004.1:0-13052 GCA_036275935.1 Acidimicrobiales bacterium | reverse complement strand
TCAGATCCAGGTGACCGTGCGCCTCAGCTCGAGCCCGCAACCTCTGAGCGTCGTGCAGCCGGTGAGCGCGTGCATCGACCCGCGCTCGACCTCCACGACCACGACCACCGCGCCGCCGGGTTCGTCGACTACGACGTCGATACCGGCGCCGAACTGAGCACCGGCAGCACGACCGACAGGCACGCGCCGCCGGTGTCGGCCGCTGTGGCCTGGACCGTGCCCCCCATCGCGGTGACGAGCTCGCGCACGATGGCCAGACCGAGCCCGGAGCCCACTTCCTTGTGCTGTGGTTGGTGGCGCGACGCGTAGAGGCGTTCGAACACGTGCGGCAGGTCCTCGGATGCGATGCCGGGCCCGTCGTCGCTGACCGACAACCGCGCCCAGCCGTTCGCGGCCTCGACGGTGACCTCGATGCGTGAATGCGCGAACTTCAGCGCGTTCTGCACCAGGTTGGCGGCGACCTGCGCGAGCCGGTCGGGATCACCGTCGACGACGGCGGTTCTGTCGCCGCGCGTCTCCAACGTGACCCCCGCGTCGCTCGCCTCGTGTCGGAAGCCGTCGACGGTGCCCTCGGCCACCGTGACGAGGTCGACGGGCTCGTGGGTCAGCGAGAACGAACGCGATTCGAGCTTCGCGAGATCGAGAAGGTCGCCGACGAGCCGTTCGAGCCGGCGGGCCTCGCTCAGGATGACGGTCCCCCCTTGTGCCGTATCGGGAAGCGCTCCGTCGGCGATCGCCTCGGCGTAGCCGCGAATCGACGTGAGCGGAGTTCGCAGGTCGTGGCTCACCGACAGCAGGAACTGCCGTTCCACGCCCTTCGAGCGTTCGAGGACCTCCGCCATCGTGTTGATCGAAGTCACGAGCGACGCGACCTCGTCGTCGCCGTGGTGCGGAGGAACCGGGACACGAGCCGACAGGTCCCCCGCGGTGATGCGGCGAGTGGCCTCCTCGGCTTGCCGGATGGGACGCGTCAGGCGTCGGCCGAAGCGCCACGCCACGAGCGCGCCGATGGCGAGCGTCCCGATGCTGGCGACGACGAACCAACCAACGGCCGGACGCAGCAACGGGTCCACTTTGCGGGTGAGCACGACGACCGCGAGCGCGTCCTGTGGAAGCTGTCGGCGGGGAAGGGCCAGCGGGGCCGGAGCGGCGGCGTACACGAGTGAACCACTCCCGCCGGTGAGCACCTTTCCGTCGCGCAACTTGGCGAGGTCGAGGTCGTCGCTGGTCACGCCGTCCGGAAGCGCGTCGACCGTGCGTCCTCCCGGTCCGTACCGAACGATGTTGATGCCCTCGAGGTTCAACGCCTTGCGCAGCTGGTTGAGGATGCCGACCTGGCGTTGGTCGTCGAGGTTCTTGATGGCCGACGCGATGTCCGTCGCCTGCGCACGCAGGTCTCGCGTCGTCTGGTCGCGCGCGCCCAGCCGGGCGAGCGCGAGCGTGCCGAACCCCGCGAACAGCAGCGTGGCCGCGACGGTGCCGAGGATCACGAGCGTGAGCCGGCGAGTCATCAGGTCGACCTACTCGAGCCGGTAGCCGATGCCGCGCACCGTCGCGAGTGGAAGGCCGTCTCCCAACTTCTTGCGAAGTTGGCGGACGTGCACGTCGACCGTCCGTTCGTCGCCGTACCAATCGGCACCCCACGCCCCGTCGAGCAATTGACGGCGCGACAACGCCAGGCCCTTGTTCTCCGCCAGGTACTGGAGCAGTGCGAACTCGCGGGTCGTCAAGGCCACGGCCTGCCCGCCGACACGAGCCTCGGCTCGCCCCAGGTCCACCTCGACCTCGCCCGCGGTCAGGATCGCTGCGCCCGACTTGCGCCCCGACCCGTCGGCGCGCCGGAGGATGGCCTTCACCCGAGCCACGAGTTCGCGCGGTGAGAACGGCTTCGTCACGTAGTCGTCGGCGCCCAGCTCCAGGCCGAGCACCCGGTCGATCTCCCCGTCGCGCGCGGTGAGCATGATCACGGGGACGTCCGTCGTCGCTCGCAGCCGACGGCACACCTCGAGTCCGTCGATGTCGCCCGGCAGCCCGACATCGAGGATGACGAGCCGGGGCTGACGGTCGTTGATCACCTGCAGGCCGTCGCGCCCGTTGTCCGCCCGGTAGACCCGGAAGCCCGACTGGTCCAGGTAGAGCGACACCAAATCGGCGATGTGGGCGTCGTCCTCGACGAGTACAACAGGCAGGGGATCTCCCATCGGCCAGTATCGTCGCGCCGCCCATGGGCAGGCGGTGAGACCCTCGTTAGGACTGTGTGATGGCGACGACCTACCTCGACGAGATCCTGCGAGTGCACCGCGAGGCCGCGGCTGAGGATCGTCGTGATCTGAATGCCCTGCTCGACGACGCCAGGGCGTGCCCCCCGGTTCGAGGGTTCGCCACCGCGTTGCGGGCCGGGTTCTCGGTGATCGCCGAGGTGAAGCGTCGCTCGCCCTCGAAGGGCGCCATCGACGAGGAGCTCGACCCTGCGTTGCTCGCCCGCGACTACGAGCGCGGCGGTGCCGCGGCATTGTCGGTGCTCACCGACCGCGATCACTTCGGGGGCGCGCCCGAAGACCTCGTCGCCGCGCGCGACGCGGTCGCGATCCCCGCACTGCGCAAGGACTTCACGATCTCCGCGACCGACGTCTGCGACGCCCGCATCATGGGTGCCGACGCGATCTTGTTGATCGTGGCCGCGCTCGACGACGTCGAGCTGTCCGACTTCGCCTCGCTCGCTCGCGAGCTCGGGCTGGACGCGCTGGTCGAGGTGCACGACGAAGCAGAGCTGGAGCGAGCGCTGCGCATCGAGCCGACCATCGTCGGCGTCAACCAGCGAGACCTCGTCACGTTCTCGGTCGACACCGCTCGGGCGGTGCGTGTGGCACCGCGCATCCCCGAGGGAATCGTTCGTGTCGCGGAATCGGGCATCGCTGGTCCGGACGACGCGCAGCCGCTCGTCGATGCCGGGTTCGATGCAGTGCTGGTCGGCGAGAGCCTCGTGCGATCGGCGGACCGAGGTGCAGCCGTGGCCGCTTTGCGTGCGGTTGGGCAGAAGGCTGCCCGGTAGCGTTTCCTTCCTGTGTTCGTGAAGATCTGCGGCATCACCAGCGAGGAGGACGCCCTCCTCGGCGTGGCGATGGGGGCCGACGCGCTCGGGTTCGTCTTCGCTCCGTCCTCGCGACAGGTCGGGGCGGGCCACGTCCGCGACATCGTTCGACGGCTCCCACCCGAGGTGCTGACGGTGGGGGTGTTCCGCGACGAGTCACCGCAACGGGTCGTCGAGATCGTGAACACCGTGGGCTTGCGTGCCGCGCAACTGCACGGCCGCGAGACCGTCGAACAGACCCGTCTCGTGCGCTCGAAGGTGCCCTTCGTGATCAAGGGATTCCCCGCCGGCGATCCCGCGTTGGATCGGGCCGACGACTTCGGGGCCGACGCGATCCTCCTCGACTCGCACGCCCCAGGCTCCGGAGAGATGTTCGACTGGTCGCTCGCCGAAGGGGCGCCGAGCAACCGTCGGGTGATCCTCGCGGGAGGGCTGACGCCGGACAACGTGGCCGAAGCGATCGAGCGTGTCCGGCCGTGGGGAGTGGATGTGTCGACCGGCGTGGAAGACGGTCCCGGCCGCAAGGACGCCCGCAAGGTGCGCGACTTCGTCCGCAACGCCAAGGCCGCCGCGCCGCGTCGGTATAGAGGCGACGAGGACGAGCGCCCCTTCGATTGGGAAGAGGACGAGTACCAGTGACCACCGGTCAGCCGGTGATGGGCGAGCCCACACCCGAAGGCCGTTTCGGCAAGTTCGGCGGGCGCTTCGTGCCCGAGACGCTCGTTCCCGCATGCGCCGAGCTCGAGCGCGCGTTCCGGTCCGCGTGGGGCGACCCCGAATTCCGCGGTGAGCTGGACAGGCTGCTGCGCGACTACGCGGGCCGGCCCTCTCCGCTCACCGAGTGCGGCCGCCTGTCCGAGCACCTCGGGGTGCGACTGCTCCTCAAGCGCGAAGACCTGAACCACACCGGCTCGCACAAGATCAACAACGTGCTGGGCCAAGCGCTGTTGGCCAAGCGCATGGGCAAGACGCGGTTGGTGGCCGAGACCGGGGCGGGGCAACACGGCGTTGCGACCGCGACCGCAGCAGCGCTGCTCGGTATGGAATGCGTCGTGTACATGGGTGAGGTCGACATGGATCGCCAAGCCCTCAACGTCTTCCGCATGCGACTGCTCGGTTCCGAAGTGCGGTCAGCGACGTCGGGCAGTCGCACGTTGAAGGACGCGATCAACGAAGCGCTGCGCGACTGGGTCGCGACGGTCGAGTCGACGCACTACTGCCTCGGCTCGGTGATGGGGCCACATCCCTATCCGTGGATGGTTCGCGAACTGCATCGTGTCCTCGGCAACGAAGCACGTGAGCAGTGTCGCGCCCTGCTGGACGGACGTGACCCGGATGTCGTCACCGCCTGCGTCGGCGGCGGGTCGAACGCGGCGGGCATCTTCAGCGGGTTCGCGGAGCTGCCGCACGTCGAGCTCGTCGGTGTCGAACCGGCGCGTGGTGCGGCGATCGGTCATGGGGTTCCGGGCGTGGTGCACGGTTCGCTGAGCTACTTGTTGCAGGACGAGTGGGGTCAGGTGCTGGAAGCCGAGTCCATCTCGGCCGGGCTCGACTATCCCGGCGTCGGTCCTGAGCACGCGCATCTTGCCGATCTCGGACGAGCGCGTTACGAGACCGCGAGCGATGGCGAGGTGCTCGAGGCGTTCGCGCTGCTGTCGCGCATGGAAGGAATCATCCCCGCGCTCGAGTCGGCGCACGCGCTGGCGTGGATCGTGCGGGCCAAGGACGAGTTGGCGGGAAAGACCGTGCTGCTGAGCCTCAGCGGCCGCGGCGACAAGGACGTGCAACAGGTCAGCGAGATCTTGGGTGACGATGCCGGGCGCGCTTGAGACCGCCCTGCGGTCGGCCCGCGATCGCGGGCGCAAGCTCCTCGTTCCGTACGTGACCGGCGGGCTCGGTGACGAGTGGCCCGACGTGCTGCGCGCGTGCGCAGCCGCCGGCGCGGATGCCATCGAGGTGGGCGTGCCGTTCTCCGACCCCGTGATGGACGGCCCCACGATCCAAGAGGCGTCGGAACGCGCACTGGCAGCAGGCGCGACCCCGCAGTCGATCTTGGACGGTCTGCGCGGCCTCGACGCCGGCGTCCCGTTGGTCGTGATGACCTACTACAACATCGCGTTCCACATGGGCCACGAGCGGTTCGCGAAGTCGCTCGCCGCGGTCGGCGTCGCGGGTGCGATCCTGCCCGACCTGCCGCTGGAGGAGGCCGGCCCGTGGTGCGCGGTCGCGGACGAGGTCGGTGTCGAGACCGTGTTGCTCGCCGCCCCCACCGCCCCCGACGAGCGGCTGCCCCGCATCTGCGAACGCTCGCGAGGTTTCGTGTACGGCGTCGGCTTGCTCGGTGTCACCGGCGAGCGTGCCGCGCTGGCGGACTCCGCGATCGTGATGGCCAAGCGGTTGAAAGCGGTCACCGACAAGCCGGTGCTCGTGGGCGTCGGCGTCTCCACGGCGGAGCAAGCGGTGGCCGTGTGTCAGGAAGCGGACGGCGTTATCGTCGGCTCGGCGCTGATCCGGCGGCTGTTGGACGGCGCGGGGCCCGAAGGTGCCGGCGCGTTCATCACGGAGTTGCGCGAAGGTCTGGACAATGGCTGAGTGTGATCTGTGCGAGGAAGCTCGCATCACCCCGTGGTTCCACGAAGACGACCTCTGCTGGATCGCCGAGTGCGAGATCTGCGCGGTGCCGATGGTGGTGTGGCGCAGCCACGACCCGAACCCGCCGGACCATGTGAAGTCGGAGCTGCACGATCGTCTGGCGATGGTCGTGCGTGAGCACTTCACGTTCGAGCACTACGTGGACGACAACATGCGCAACATCCCGGACCATTACCACGCGCACGCACGACCGGTGGGTGGGTTCTTCGGTCACGGACTGAAGCGAAAGACGCAGTGACCACCGTCGAGGTCGTCGAGTACACCGACCCGTGGTGCTCCTGGGCGTGGGGGACCGAGCCCAAGCTGCGGCGGTTGCGTTGGCAGTACGGCGATCGCTTCGCGTGGCGCACGGTCGTCGGTGACCTCGTGGTCGACCGGCGGATCGACCGTCCCGATTTCGATCCGGAGCGCGCCGCACCCAAGCAGGCGATCTACTGGAGCAAGGTCCACGAGCACACCGGGCAGCCGTGGCCGGTGCACCTGCGGTGGTCGCCGCTGCTCAGCGAGCACGCCTGCCGGGTGGTGAAGGCCGGCGAGCAGCAGAACGACGTGATCGCCGCGGCGCTGCTGCGGGCGATTCGGGAGTCGTGCTTCGTGTTCTCAGCGCCCGCCGATCTTCCGGACCGATTGTTCGCGTTGGCCGAAACCGTGCCCGGTGTGGACCTCGATCGGCTCGAGTCCGACTTCACGAGCGACGTCGTCGCCAAGGCGTTCGCTGCCGATCGCGAAGAGACGCGTCGGCCGAACGAGTACGTGCGCACACTCGAGGAGACGCACGAGGGGAAGGGCAACGCCAAGCCCGACGGTGACGGATGGCGCTACGTGTTCCCGACGCTGTTGTTCCGAGGTCCAGGCGGCGAGCACACGGTCCCCGGCTGGCAACCGTGGGAGGCGTACGTCGCAGCGATGGAGGCGGCGGTCCCGGGCAGCACGGACGATCCTCGTCCCGGTCCGTCGCCGGACGAGGCGTTCGCGAAGTGGCCGCTGCTCACCGGCAAGGAGCTGTCGTTCCTCTGTGGCGACGGCGCGCAGTCGCCGCCCGACGTCGAAACGATCGACTGGGGCGCCGGTCTCGCCTATCGCCGGCTCTGACGGCTACTTGCGGGCATTGAGCGCTTCGAGCGCCTTGTCGGCGTGCTTGTTCATGCTGACTTCGCTGCTGATCACGGCGATCACCTTGCGGTCCGTGTCGATCACGAACGTCGAACGCTTCGTGGGGGAGATGCTGAACCCGCCGCGCTTCACGCCGAACTGCTCGGCGACGGATCGGTCTGTGTCGGCGAGCAACGGGTAGTCGAAGTCGTGCTTGTCGGAGAACTGCTTCTGCTTCTCGACGGTGTCCGCGCTGATACCGACCCGTTGACCACCCGCCGCCTTGAACTCCGCGGCGAGGTCGCGGAAGTGACAGCTCTCCTTCGTGCACCCGTACGTCATCGCCGCGGGATAGAAGAACAGCACGACGGGACCGTCGTTGAGGAAGTCACTGAGCTTGCGCTTCGTGCCGGTCTCGTCCGGCAGTTCGAAGTCTTCGACCGTGTCGCCGACTTGCATGGTGCGACCCTAGTGTCGTCGATGGATGAGCGACACCTCGGTCTACGACGCCGTGGGCGGCATGCCGTTCTTCGACGCACTGGTCGAGCGGTTCTATGCCCGCGTTGCGAAGGACATCATGCTGCGGCCGTTGTACCCCGACGACCTCGGTCCGCCGACCGAGCACTTGGCGCTGTTCTTGGCGCAGTACTGGGGCGGACCGACGACCTACAGCGAGGGGCGCGGTCATCCTCGTCTGCGGATGCGCCACGCTCCCTTTGTCATCGGCCGGCGCGAGCGGGATCATTGGATGAACGCGATGCTCGCTGCCCTCGACGAGGCCGAGCTCGACGCTGAGCTGCATCAACGATTCGTCGACTACTTCACCATGGCCGCCGACCACCTGATCAACGGATGACACAGATACAACGAATGCTCACTGCCAACGAGGCGTACGCCGCGGCGCGCGCCAACATCGCGGACGCGCGACCCAGCCGTCATCTCGCGGTGGTCACCTGCATGGACGCCCGCATCGACGTGTTCGCCGTGTTGGGACTTCACCTCGGTGAGGCGCACGTGATCCGCAACGCAGGCGGACGTGTCACGGACGACGTCCTGCGCAGCCTCGCGCTGTCGAGCCAGGTGCTCGGTGTCGACGCGGTCGCGGTCATGCAACACACGAAGTGTGGATTGGCGGGCGTCACGGACGAGGAGCTCCGTCGGCTCACAGGCGCGGATCTCGGCTTCTTCCCGATCGATGATCACACCGCGGCGTTGCGTGACGACATCGACATCCTCACGTCGAAGCCCTACCTCGAACCGATCAAGACGATCGTCGGCTTCGTGTACGACGTCGAGTCCGGCGAGATCGACGATGTCGTGCGTTGGGAGCGCCCGGTCAGCTGACGACGACCGAGCCCGTCATCGAGGCGTGGATGCTGCAGTGGTACTCGTACGTGCCGGGTGACGAGAAGCTGAACGTGTAGCCGGCACCGGGCGTCAGCGTTCCCGAGTCCCAGGCACCCGTGTTCGACGTCCACGTGTGGGACACGCCGGTCTCGTCGTTGGTCGTCGTCACGGCCGCGCCGACGCCGACGTGCAGCGGGTTCGGGCTGAACGTGAACGCCTTGATCGAGATCGCTCCTGGCGCCGGCGGCGGGGGCGGTGGCGCGGTTGTGGTCGTCGGTGCCGACGTGGTCGGTGGGGGCGTCGGCGCGGTGTCCGGCGGAGCGGTGTCCGCCGGCGCGGTCTGCGATGGTCCTGGGGTTGGAACGACCGTTGCCACCGCGCCGGACGACGCACCGGGCGCCGCGGGTGCTGCCGCCATCGGCGTTGTCGTCGTCGTGGTGTCGATCGTTGTCGTCGTGTTCGGTGGTGCGGCGCTGCTGCCGGTGCTCACCGCCGAGTGCGGGCTGTTGCTCGCGGCGCTGACGTTCTTGTGGGAGTCGCCGCCGCAGGCACCCAACCCAAGGGCGGCGACCACCACGAGCGCGGTCACGTGTCGGATGGTCGACGTGCCCACGGTCGCTATGTACGGACGGATGGCGCGCAGGGATTGCCAGGGATTCGTGCAATTCTCGAACAGGTGATGTCGAAGCTGCGACCGCTGGTCATCCTCGTCACGATCGTGCTGGTGGCCTGTTCGTCGAACAGTGGTCGCTCGACGGCGACGTCGCCGTCCTCGCCGCCGGCACCGAATCCGCCAACGACGTCGAGGACATTGTCGAGTGCGCCACCGCCGACGGGCACGGACTGGCTGGCGTGGGGCCACGACGTCTCACGATCCGGTGTGACGAACGACGGCCCCAGTGCGACCGGGCTGCGCAACGTGTGGACGTCCGCGTCGGTGGACGGCGATGTGTACGCGCAGCCGCTGGTGGTCGGCAGTCGAGTCATCGTCGCCACTGCGAACGACTCCGTGTACGCGTTCGACGCCGCCACCGGCGCGACGGCGTGGCAGCAGTCCATCGGCACGCCGGTGAGTGCGTCATCACTGCCGTGTGGCAACGTCGACCCCGTTGGCATCACAGGCACGCCAGTTGCCGACCCCGCGGCGAATCGCCTCTACGTCGTCGGCATGATCCAACCCACACATCACGAGCTGTTCGCGTTGGCGTTGGACACCGGAGCCGTGGTGTTCCACCGGCCGATCGATGCCGGCGGGGCTGATCCGGCGGTGCACAACCAACGAGGTGCGCTCGCGTTGGCGAACGGACGCGTGTACGTCCCGTTCGGAGGCCGGTTCGGCGACTGCGGCAACTACAAAGGGCGAGTCGTCGCGGTCGCGCCCGACGGTTCAGGTGATCCGATCGAGTTCGCGGTGCGCGCCAATCGTGAGGGCGGGTTCTGGGCGCCTCCGGGTCCGGCGATCGCGCCCGACGGGTCCGTGTGGCTCGCGGCCGGCAACAGCGACGGCAGAGCCGACTTCGACGAAGGGAACGCCGTCATCCGGCTGACGCCCGACCTGAAGGTGGCTGACGAGTTCGGGCCCACCGACTGGGCGCGGCTGAACGCGGTCGACGGAGACGTCGGTACGACCAGTCCAGTGCTGCTCGACGACCAGCACGCGTTCGAGATCGGCAAGGCCGGGATCGGCTACCTCCTCGACGCAACGCACCTCGGCGGTGTCGGCGGCGAGCAGAAGTCGGCGCAGATCTGCGATCGAGCGAACGGTGGCGTCGCCCACGATGGCAACGTCGTGTTCATCCCGTGCAACAACGAGCTCCACGCGGTCGCAGTCGACAGCTCCGGGTTCCACGAGCAGTGGACCGCCGGGTCCGCACCGGGCCCCGCAATCGTCGCCGGTTCGCTCGTGTGGGTGCTCGACGTCCAAGTCGGCGTCGTCCACGCGTTCGCACGCGACGACGGCCACGAGCTGTTCCAGTCGCCGGTCGGTGAGGTCACCCACTTCAGCTCGCCTGCCGCGGGCGACGGCAAGGTGTTCGTCGCCGGCGGCCGAAAGGTCGAAGCTTTCGGCTCGTGACGAGCCGATCGTCACGCGACGCCGGTTTGGTGGCGTTTTGCACCGATTCATACGCTTGACCCATGCGACGATTGCGGCCCAGGGAGCGGGTCATCGCGCTCGCCGGGGTCCAGCTGGCCGACGCGGCGTTCAACGCGGTGCCGACACAGTGGCTGCGCGACGACCTCGACCACCTCGGCGTGCCCGAGAACGTGCGGGGCGTGTTCCCCGTCGTGAAGAGCGCGTCGGCGGTCGGTCTCGTCGCAGGGCTTCGGTGGCCACGGCTCGGCCGGCTGACGGCGAACGCGTTGATCGTCTACTTCTTGCTCGCGCTCGGGTTCCATGCGCGAGCGAACGATCGTCCCGCCAAGTTCGCGCCGGCGGCCGGGATGCTGGGCTGGGCGATCGTCACGCGCCTCACGTTTGCGGATGGTCACGCGCCACAATCCGTTCGTGACGAGCTTCAAAGTGACGCCGGACGACCCGCACGCGCCCGACGTCCGCGCGCTGCTTGAGCGGCACTTCGAGTTCAATCACACCAACAGCCCACCCGAGGACGTGCATGCCCTCGACGCGTCGGAGCTCGCCGCGGACGACGTCACGTTCTTCACGATCAGACATGACGGCGTGTTGCTGGGCATGGGCGCGCTGAAGCAGCTCGATCCCTCGCACGCGGAGGTGAAGTCGATGCACACCACCGCGGACTCGCGGGGGAGAGGCGTTGCTCGTGCGATGCTCACGCACCTCGTCGACGTTGCGCGAGCGCGCGGATGCACGCGCGTCAGTCTCGAGACCGGGAACCAGGATGCGTTCGCGCCCGCACGCGCGCTCTACATGTCGATGGGCTTCGTGCCGTGTGGGGCCTTCAACGGTTATTGGGAGGACTCGACGAGTGTGTTCCTCACTCTGGAGCTCTGACTACTTCTTCGTCGATCTCTTTGGCTTCTTCGGGGGCAACGCGCGGGCGTACTGCTCGCCGATCGACACCCACTTCTTCAACTGCACCCGGGTGCGGACGTCGGCGCTGTCCACGCGTAGCCAACCAGCCATGGGTCGTCCACGCATCACCGCGGGTTCGGCCTTCGTGGTGGCGACGAGCTTGTCGGACTCGGCGGGATCGGCGCGCACGAGGATGCCGCCCTGGCCGCTCGCGGCGATGGCCATGTTGCCACCGACGAGAAATGCCAGCCCGCCGAACATCTTCGATTCGCTGACACCCTTCGCATCGGACAGCAACTCGCGAATGCGATCGGCGAGGTCCTCGTCATACGCCATTGCTCGAGCGTAGGCAGGGTTCGTCGACACCGACAGGGCACCATCCCCAACCGGTCTCGAGCTGCTGGATACGGTCGCTCGGCCATGACGACGTCCCCACAACAGGGCGAGTGTTCGCCCCATGCGATCTTCGCCCAGTGTCCCCACTGCGACGGCGAGCTGCTGCCCGAGCACGCGCACTTTCGGTGCGCGGCCTGCGGCTGGCGGGACTCCTGCTGCGACTGACGCGAGCCGAACCGTGCTTCGGCTCGAGGTCCTAGCCTGAGGCCATGCCGCTCAAGCCCGGGGACAAAGCGCCCGCATTCACGTTGCTCGACCAGGACGAGAACAAGGTCACGCTCTCGAAGTTCAAGGGCCAGAAGGTGCTCGTGTACTTCTACCCGAAGGCCGACACGCCGGGATGCACGAAGCAGGCGTGCGGCCTGCGCGACGTGATGCCGAAGGTGGGCGACACGGTCGTGCTGGGCATCAGCCCGGACAAGCCTGCCAAGCAGAAGAAGTTCGACGACAAGTACTCGCTCGGCTTCCCGCTGTTGGCCGACGAGGACCATGCCGTCGCCGAGAAGTTCGACGTGTGGACCGAGAAGTCGATGTACGGCCGCAAGTACATGGGGATCCTGCGGTCGGCGTTCCTCATCGACGAGAAGGGGAAGATCGAGCAGGCCTGGTACAAGGTCAGTCCCCAGGACACCGCGTCCAACTTGCTCAAGGCGATCGCCTGACCTGGGCCATCTCACAAACCGCGAGCGGCGAGCGTTTGTACTGACGTGACGCTGCCCCCGTTCCAGGCGGTTCTCGACGAGCACAAGTCGGGCGTGTTTCGGTATCTCGTCGCGTCCGTCGGTGTGCACGACGCCAACGACTGCTTCCAGGAGACGATGCTCGCTGCGCTACGGGCGTACCCGAGCCTCAAACATGCGGACAACCTGGGCGGCTGGCTGTACACGATCGCCCACCGCAAGGTGATCGACGCGGTGCGGGCTCGCGACCGCCGGCCGGTGCCGGTGGCGACGGTACCGGAGCACCGCATCGAGCTTGCCGACCTGGGTGACGGACCCGTGTGGGCGATCGTCGACGACCTGCCGCCGAAGCAGCGCACGGCGATCCTGCTGCGCCATGCCGCGGACCGCCCCTATCGCGAGATCGCCGCGGTGCTCGACTGCACCGAGGCGGCGGCGAGGCAGAACGTGCGCGCCGGTTTGGCGCGCTTGCGAGAGGAGATGGCCAGATGACCAGCGTGGAGGCCGCCTCCGCTGCGTTTCTGAAACGAGCCGAGAAGGAGGGACTGATCGACGTCGCCTACACGACTGTGGACACGCCGATCGGTCCGCTCGGAGTTGCTGCGACCGACGCGGGGCTCGTGAGGGTCGCGTTGCATCCCGGTGAGGAGGAGTTCGTCGAGGATCTCGTCGAGAACATCTCGCCTCGTGTGATCGAGCATCCGAAGAAGCTCGACGCGGTGCGCAAGCAGCTCGACCAGTACTTCGACGGCAAGCGCACCACGTTCAGCTTGCAGATCGATTGGCAGCTCTCACACGGCTT
>DASUCS010000003.1:0-5261 GCA_036275935.1 Acidimicrobiales bacterium | reverse complement strand
GCCCTTCGGGCACAACTCCTTGAGCTTCGCCGCGAGGTCGTCGGTGCGGTAGTTGATCGCGCCGTCGGCACCGAGAAGCTCTGTCAGCCACCGGCACTTCTCGTCGGTGCCGGCCACGCCGATGACCCGTGCACCGAGGATCTTGGCGATCTGCACCGCGGTGGAGCCGGTGGCGCCCGCCGCGGCGGAGACGACGACCGTCTCACCTTCCTTCACCTTGCCGATCTCGGTGAGCCCCACGTACGCCGTCATGCCCGCGCTACCGAAGACGCTCAGCTCGGCCAAGGGATCGGCGTCGTCGGCCAGCACCGTCGTGAGCATCGGATCGTCGCCGACGGCGGCGTACTGCTGCCAGCCGGTCAGCGTGGCCACCAGTGCGCCAACGGGCACCTTCGCGCTGTTCGTCTCGACGACGCGGCCGATGCCACTGCAGCGCACCACCTCGCCGATCTCCACCGGAGGGATGTAGCCCTCCGCCTTCGACAACCACGTCCGCACCGTCGCATCCATGCCGAGATACAGCGTCTCGATGAGCGCCTCGTTGTCGCCGGGCTCCGGCATCTTGCCGTCGACCACATCGAAGTCGTCCCGCGTCACGAGCCCATCGGGCCGTTGCTTCAGCACGATCTGACGATTCACCGGCACACGAACACCCCACTGTGTGTCACGCAGCGCCACGCACCCGTCGCGCTGATGTCCTGTTCGACGAGCGCCTGGAATCCGCGCATCATCTCTTCCCACGTCTGGCCGCCGGTCAGCTGCGTCTCGTACAGCGGCCGACAGCTGTCCGCATAGCGCACGACCGGCTCGGCGTCGGGCACCGCCAGCTCGCCGATCCACCGGTCGAGCGTCACGCGATCGAAGTGTCGCTCCAACAACGCGCCGCCGTTGTCGAGGTTGAACCGATCGATGAAGCGCATGACCGCGTCGGAGCCGAGCACGCCCGACAGCTGCTCGATCATGTGGCCCATGTGCGACGAGTCGTTCGTGACGACCAACGCCACGCCCCCGGGCCGGAGGACGCGCGCCAACTCGCTCGCGGCCGCATCGAGATCCGGCGCGTGGTACAGCATGTGTGGCGCCAGCAGCCGGTCGATCGATGCGGCCCTGACAGGCAGCGCGCACACGTCGCCAACACTGGTCGGCGCATGCTGCTTCGCCTCACGCGCCATTCCTTCGGACAGGTCGATTCCGACGCCGCGCACCCGTTGCAGGTAGTTGCCCGGCCCGCAGCCGACGTCCAACACCACCGCACCTTCGGGCCACTCGGCGTGATCGAGCACCCACGACCACCACTCGCCCGCAGGTGACCGGAAGTCGTAGATCGACTGGCGCGACCGCAGCTTCGTCGAATCGGCGTACTCGACCTCGGTCAGGACCCGCCGGTCGGTCGTTGCGTCCGTCATGACGGAGCGGACGCTAGTGGCCTTCCCGCCCCGAGGACATGCGGAGTGTTGCGTCAGACGAAACGGTCCGTCAGGGCTGCCACCTCGTCGAACTTCTTCTTGATCTCCGGCAGAGTGGCCGTGCCGTCGCGATACGACTGCTTGGACATGTCGACGTCACCGAAGCGCAGTCGCCCGGAGTCGCTGTCGATGACGTCGGCCACCAACAGGTCCCCCGTCTCGCGATCGAATCCGCATTCGATCTTGAAGTCGATGTACACGCCGCCGTGTTGCTTCCACGCGTCTTCGATGATCTCGAACGCCGAGACGGTGCAGCTCCGAAGGCCGGCGAAGAGCTCCGGCGAAACGTCGGCGTAACGGCTCTCAGCCAGTGGTTCCTCGGTGATGAGGTCACCGGCGCTGACATTCGGCCCGATCGCCGCTGCAGCTTCCTTGTTGGGCACGTACCGTCGAAGAACGCCTGCGTCGAAGTCGAAGTCCAGCAGCGGATCGTGATTGGCATCGTCCTTCTCGAAGATCTCGAACACCAGCTCCTCGAACACTGCGCCGTCCGACAGGTCGGGGAAGCGGTCTCGAACGCTGCCGGAGGCGTACCGGCGGGCGACGAGCTCCAGCGGGATCATCTCGACGTTGCGCGCTCGGAAGGTGACATCGTCGACGAGATCCACGAAGTGAGTCCGCACGCCCCTGCGCTCGAGGAGCCGGAAGATGTTGCAGGTCGTGCGCGTGGATGCAGCGGCCTTGCCCTCGAGCACGTCGTGTC
Source organism: Acidimicrobiales bacterium (assembly GCA_036275935.1). Taxonomy (GTDB): domain Bacteria; phylum Actinomycetota; class Acidimicrobiia; order Acidimicrobiales; family JACDCH01; genus DASUCS01. The sequence goes on along the minus strand of DASUCS010000003.1, from coordinate 3,092 downwards.
TCGCTCCATCGCCGGCGGTGATGTCGTCCTTGCTGTGCACGAGCACTTCGCCATTCCCCGCGTCTTCGACGATCTTGGTCTTGCCTTCTGCCAGCATCTTCGTGTCTCCGATCAGAGCCATCAGGTCGTTGATGTCGAGGTCGCGACCGCTCTCGAGCTGCGCGACGACAGTGGCGAGTCGGTCCCGGAGCGCCGTCGTCTGCGCGACGCGCAGGTCGAGGTCGCGCAGCTGTCGGATCAGCGTCGCCGCCAGGGCTTCGCCGTCGTCGAGACAGCATTGGATCTCTCCCAGGGACAGCCCGACGCTGCGAAGCGCGACGACTTGCGTGAGACGAGCAACATCGGGCCCCGTGTACCGGCGGTGTCCGGCGGCGCTGCGCGTCGGCCTCAGCAGCCCGATCTCGTCGTAGTGGTGGAGCGTGCGCACCGAGACGCCCGCCCGTTGCGCCAGCTCACCGACTGTCCACTCCTGCGCCACGTTCGTACCGTAAGAGGTCACGTCGCGTGAGGTGCAAGAGGAATTCGCCGAGTACGGGTCGCGCCTACGTGCGTGAGTGGGTGTCGTCAGACCGTCCGGTGAAGTTCGGCTTGCGCTTCTCGAGGAACGCGGTGATTCCTTCCTGCCCGTCGGGAGCAACAACTCCGGCGGCCATCAGCTCGAGCGTGTACGCGTACGCGCTGTGCTGGTCGAGGTCGATCTGTGCATAGAAGCCCTGCTTGCCGATTGCCTTCGACAGCACACTTCCGCGAATGGCGCTGGTGATGAGGTCGTAGGTCTCCTCGTCGAGGCGCTCGGCCGGGACCACTCGGTTGACCAGGCCCCACTCCGCGGCGATGGCCGCGTCGATGGGCGAGCCGGTGAGCGCCAACTCGAGCGCGCGCTTGCGACCGACGTTGCGGGCCACGGCCACCAGCGGCGTGTGGCAGAACAGCCCGCCCTTCCCACCCGGCAGAGCGAAGCTGGCATCCTCGCTCGCGACCGCGAGGTCACACGTCGCGACGAGCTGACAACCTGCGGCGGTGGCGAGGGCATGGACCTTGGCCACGACCGGCTGCGGAATCGCCTGAACGGCATCCATCATGTCGATGCACAACTTGAACAGCCTGCGGGCTTTGCCCAGGTCGGCGCCTGCCATGTCCGCGAAGTTGTGGCCGGCGGAGAACACAGGCCCCTCGGCGGCGAGTATCACGCCGAGCGCGGCCGAGTCACCCACGGCTCGGAACGCGTCGGTGAGCTCGAGCATCACCTCCTCCGAGAGCGCGTTGCGCTTCTCCGGACGATTCAAGGTGATGGTGGTGAGGTCGCCCTCTTCCTTGACGAGCAAGTGCTGGTACGACATGACCGAAGCGTAGGACGGAGCCGATCGCTTCGCCCACGACGGGCCGTCACGCCACGAGGACGTACGGAGGTGGTCGCTCGTAGAGAGGCGTGCCATCGGCCCGCGTCACCACGAATGTTCCAACGCGATCGCCCGGCACCACCCGAATGATGCCGCGGTGCACCTGTTTGTGGTGGCGATGACACAAGAGGACGAGGTTGTCGATGTTCGTCGGTCCGTTCGGCCACGGAACGACGTGATGGGCCTGGCACCAGCGAGCCTTGCGCTTGCAGCCCGGAACGATGCAGCCGCGATCACGGGCGGTGAGGACTCGTCGTTGCCCGTCGCTGGCGGTGTAGGTCACCTTGCCGAGGTCGTAAGGGACGGAACCGCCGATCATCACGACTCGGCACAGCGCGGTGTCGCACAGCCAGCGCTGGAGCAGATCCTGAGGGACTGGCGTTCCGTCCTCGAGCTCCGCACGCGCCGTCGCGTCGCCCGCAACGGCCTCGATGTCGGCGACGACGATGATCTGCGTCTTGCGCGCCGTCGTGCGGATGGTCACCGGCGTACCGTCGTCTTCCTCCGGGTTGCCGGCCATCGACGACCGCCGCGCCATCTCCACCTGGGCGGCCGCGTAACGCTGGGACGTCGTACGGTTGCGCTCCTCCGCGGTCGCGTGTTCCGCGTGATCGGCCCGCCAGATCTCTTCGTAGCGGGCCTCCAACTCGGCGAGATACTCGACGCTGTCCTCCAGATCGAGTTCACCATCGACACGGTGCCGGCCATCGAGCATCGGCGAGACGTGCCATTCGCTGGGTTTCTCCTTGCCGGCATCAGGACCGTCGGGATCGTTCAGGAGCCTCCAGCGCGCGACGAGCAGACCGAAGTCGTCCGCCTCGAGCGTCTCGGCGTGACCGCACAGCATCGCTTCGTCACGGACGATGGCCTCCATCGTGCGCGGATTGATGGCAGTGGCGAGAACGCGGGCGTGGTCGTACGTGATCGTGCCGCGCGACAAGGCGTCCTCGAAGGCAGGGAGGTAACGCAACCGCTTCGTCAACCACACCAACGCGCCCGCAGTGGTGCGCCCGACCGCCGTGTGATGCGCGACCCACGCCTTCGCTTCGGTCTGCCCGTCGCTGACATAGACGTTGCGCACATCCAGCTCGCTCACCGCCGCGAGAACCGCAGCATCGACGCGAGCCTTCGCGGCCATGACCGATCGCACGTGTTGCTTCAGCGTCTCGTCGTCGAGCGCGCGCGGATCATCGTCCAGCAGCGCATCAATCGACTCGAGAACGGGAGCAGCCATCGTCAACCTTCACATCGCACCTGCGGGGAAGGGAGCAACCGCTCCGAGCGCCATGGAGCCACGGCGTGGACCCAAACTACACCGGCGTAGTTTGGTTCGCAACCCGCATCGAGAAATCTCGACCGACGGCAGTTGGGGCCATGATCGACGACATGCCTGACATCGAAGTCGTCGTCGCGCATTCGGAGCGCGCGACGCTACGGGTCGGCGACATGTTCCTGAAGATCGACACGGATCACGCGCGCATCGACCGAGAGGTCGAGGTCATGGCCCGGGTACCGATCCCCACCCCCAGGGTCCTTTGGCTCAAGCCGCCGGTGCTCGCGCTCAGTGCAGCTCCAGGCGCGGCGCTCCTCGCCACGCTGACGCTCGCGCACGAAGAGAACCTCGACGAGGTCATCGCCGGCTACGGCGGTCGGCTGGCCGAGCACGGGTACCGCGCGCCGGCAACGTTCCCA
>DASUCS010000002.1:0-6807 GCA_036275935.1 Acidimicrobiales bacterium | reverse complement strand
CGAACGGGTCGTCGACACCGCCGAGCCCTGGAAGTGCGGGAAGACGTAGCGCGCCATCAGCTCGTAGCTCTTGCGCGTCGCCGCGGTGTCGGCCCACTCGTGCGCCATGTTCAGGAACGTGCCGAAGCCGCCCCCCGACTGCTCGATGAGCCGCTCGATCTGCGCGATCGCATCGTCCGGCGAACCGATGACGGCGAAGCCCGACTTGTTCACCGCGTCGGCCATCTCTTCGGAGTTGCTCGTGTCCGGCGCGACCGGCAGCGCGGCGACGCGCTGGAAGTAGTCGATCCAGTCGGCGAGGCCGAACTCCACGTCTTTGTACGCCTGCTCTCGCGTCTCCGCGATGTGCATCGGGCCGACCAGCCGCCAGTTCTTGCGCTCGACCTTCGTACCGAACTGCTCCGCTCGGTCCTCGGCGATCGTCCAGTTGTAGTTGAGCATGTCGAAGCCCTGCTGGTTCGTGGCCCCGATCGACAGCAGGCTCGCACCGAACCGCCCCGCGGCGCGTGCACCGGTCGGCGACACCTGCGACGCGACAGCGACCTCGAAGTGCGGGTGCGTGTACGGGCGCAGGTTGAGGCGCGCGTTCTCGAGCGTGAACCAGTCGGTCTTCATCGTGACCGGCTCCTCGTCGCGAAGCAGCAGCAGGATCGCTTCGAGCGCTTCCTCCATGCGATCGCGCTGCGCGGCGACGGGGATGCCCATCATGAAGGCGTCCGACGGCAGCGCGCCCGGGCCCACACCGAGCATGATGCGACCCTTCGTGAGGTGATCGAGCAAGACCATGCGGTCGGCCAGCATCAGCGGCTGGTGGTAGGGGAGCGACGACACACCGGTCCCGAGACGAAGGTTCTTCGTGCGTTCCGCGGCGGTGGCGATGAAGACCTCCGGGCTGGCGATGATCTCGTACCCCGCGGAGTGGTGCTCACCGATCCACGCCTCGTCGTAGCCGAGGTTGTCGAGGTGGACGAGGAGATCGAGGTCGCGCTGCAGCGCGAGCGTCGGGTTCTGGCCGACCGGATGGAAGGGGGCGAGGAAGATGCCGAACTTCAACGGCCAGTCTTGGGTCGCGCTCATGGCGCGACGGTACTCGTCAACTTGACCGCGTGGTCAAGTCTCTTCGACTACGCCTCGAGGAGGTCGGGCTGCTGCGCGGTGATCCAGTCGTAGAGCGGCTGGAACGAGATCCAACCGCCGATGTGCGACCCGACCTGCGCCGCCGTCTTCTCCGCTTGGTCGGCGTCGACGAGCACCGGCTCACCTGCGGACTCGGCGAGCAGCTGGGCCTGGCACGTGCGCTCCATCGTGATGAACCACCACGCCGCTTCGTCCACCGAGTGGCCGACGGTGAGCAGCCCGTGGTTGGACAAGATCGCCGCCTTGTGGCCGGCGAGTGCGTGCGCGATGCGCTTGCCCTCCTCGAGATCGAGGACGACGCCCGTGTAGTCGTCGAACACGGCATGGTCGCCGTAGAACGCGCACGAATCCTGCGTCAGCGGATCGAGTGGCCGGCGCAGTGACGACCACGCCTTGCCGTAGACGGAGTGGGCATGTGCCGCTGCGATGACGTCGGGACGGGCGGCGTGGATCTGCGAGTGGATCACGAACGCTGCGGTGTTGACCGGCCAGTTGCCCTCGACGACCTCGCCCTTGTCGTTGACCAAGATGAGGTCCTTCACCCGGATCTGCTTGAAGTTCATGCCCAGCGGGTTGACCCAGAAGTGGTCGAGCAGCTCCGGGTCCCGCGCGGTGATGTGGCCAGCCACGCCCTCGTCGAACCCGAACTGGCCGAACAGGCGAAATGCCGCGGCCAGGCGCTGCTTGCGGTGCTGACGTTCCTCGTCGACGCTCGAAAATTCCGGAAATGCGTGAGGAAGCCGGTCAGATGCCATGGAGGACAAGGCTAACGCTCACATCTCCGGCGGATCGACCGACGGAATCGGCGTGAGCAGCGGCGCGGAGTCTGACGATCTGTCATATCTCCGCGAGCGCGACGAGGCGAACATCCGATGGTTGCTCGCCGCCGTGCTGCATCACGAGTCGACGGAGGACGCTTCCGCCGGCGACGAAGAGGAGTGAGTCGCCCCCGGCCAGCCGGCCGGCGGGTTGATCGACATCTCCCGTAGCGGCGGGTTCCACTCGCCGTTCTCGTACCGGCGCACGACCTTCGCCGGCGCCCCCGCGGCGACGCAACGGTCGGGGAGCGTGCCCCGCACGATCGATCCCGCCGCCACCGCGACGTTGTCGCCGATGTGCGCCCCCGGCAGCACGATCACGTTGGCGCCGAGCCAACAGCCGGACCCGATCGTGACCGGATCTTCCTCGGGCCACTGATCGGCGATCGGCGTGTTCACGTCCGCGTACACGTGGTTCTGATCGGTGATGTACACGTATGGCCCAGTGGTGACGTCGTCGCCGATCTCGATGGATCGATGGCCGACAACGAAGCTGCCCCGGCCGATGTTGCAGCGCTCGCCGATGCGGATCACCACGTCGTGCTCGACCGGCTGACCCGGCGCCATCCCGACCGACATGCTCACGTGCGCGCCGATGAGAGTGCGGGCGCCGATGTGGATGTGCTGTTCGCCGAACACCGAACCCGGCGGGAAGGCGATCATGCTCTGTGGGCCCATGTAGCCGAAGCGCTTGCCGAGCGCGTCGTCGGGGGACACCGCGCCGACGTCGACGATCCAGCCCCACATCCTCTGGATGAGACCGGCAGCCGCGTCACGTAGGGGAGGGGAGAGCTCGGACGGCTTGAACACGCCCGCGGACCGTAGCGCGCCTAGAATATCGTCAGTGACGAAATGTTGAGCCTGGGGCGGTTCGTGCTGGGGTCACTCGAACTCGCGCTCGTCGTCGGTGCAGCCTGGCTCGGCGCGTCCGCGGTCCGGTCCCGGGTCGTGCCGATGTGGCGTGGCGTCGTGACTCACGTCGCGGACGCGGTAGTCGCACTGTCCCTCCTCGTGGTCGTGGGGGAGGTGCTCGGCACGTTCGGCTTGTTCCGCGAGTGGCTCGCCGTGCTCACCGTCGTGGCGAGTGGTGTCGCTCTTCGTCTGCTTCTGGCAGTACCGGCGACACAAAAGCGTGTCGCCGGTACTGCCAGAACGCTGCGGTGGGAGGGGGTCGTCGCGATCGGGGCGGTGGCGATCACGGTGGGTCAGTGGGTGGACCGCATCGGCGGCGTGCTCGACGGTGGGATCACGAGCTTCGACAGCCTCCACTACCACCTGCCGTTCGCGGCCCGGTTCGCGCAGACGGGTTCGACGGCGCACATCCAACTGCTCAGCCCTGAGTTCCCCGACGCGTACCACCATGCGAACGCGGAGCTGCTGCACGCCTACGGGATGTTGTTCTTCCACCGCGACGTGCTGTCCGTGTTCTTCAACCTCGCGTTCGTCGCGCTCGCAGTCGCGGCGGCGTACTGCGTCGGTGACCGATGGGACCAAGGGCCACTCGGGGTCATCGCCGTGTGCGTGGTGCTGGCCTCGCCACTGATGGGTCTGCACCACGCGGGCACCGCCAGCCTCGACGTCGTCGTCCTCGCCTTCGTGTTGTGCTCGGCGGCCATGCTCGTGGTCCCCGATCGGACGGTCGCTGGCTTCGCGCTCGTTGGACTCGCAGCGGGCATGGCGTTCGGCACGAAGTTGACCGCGTTCGCGCTCGCGGCCGCGCTCGTCCTCGCGGTGCCCTTCCTCGCCCGCCGGGGGACTCGCATGGTGTCCATCGCGTGGGCAGCACTGTTCGCCGCGATTCCCTCGGCGTACTGGCTCGTGCGCGACTTCGTCGACACGGGCAATCCCGCACCAGGCGTGAACGTCCCGCTCTTCACGTCGGACTCCTTCAGGACGCTCGACGATCTCGGTTACTCGATCGCTCATTATGCGACATCGACAGATGTGTGGCGCGACTGGTTCTTTCCTGGACTCCGGATCGACCTCGGCCGAGCGTGGCCGCTCGTACTGATCGCGGTGCTCGCCGGGATCCTCGCCGCACTCGTGACTCGCGACGGGTCCACACGAGCGCTCGGCGTCGTCGCCGGCGTCGGCTGCGCCGTCTATCTCGTCACGCCGACGACGGCGCTGGGGCCGCAGGACCAGCCGCTCCTGTTCGCCAGCAACGTGCGCTATGCCGCACCGGCCGTCGCGCTCGGGCTCGTGCTGCTGGCGTCACCACCGATCTCTCGGCGGACGGTGACACGCTGGATCACCGCGGGAGTGCTGTTCGCAGTGCTGGTGGTCGCGCAGTTCAGCCAGGGACCGTTCCCCGGCTGGCCCACCGATCACCGGAACCTCGGTTTCCTGTTCGCTGCAGCCGTCGTGCTCCTTGCGTTGCTCGCGTTTCGAGCCCGGAAGGTCGCACTTGCGATCGCGGCGCTCGTGATCGTCGTCGGCGGGTATCCGCTCGCGCGCCACTACGACGAACAGCGCTACGCATCCGATCCGGTCGCGCAATGGGCGAGCTCGGTGCACGACGTTCGCATCGCCATCGCCGGCTTCGAGCCGCAGTTCAACCTCTACGGTCGCGATCTCTCGAACCACGTGCAGTACGTGGGGGAGCGGGGGCCACATGGCGGGTTCCACGAGTCACCGTCGTGCACCGCGTGGCGCCGCTCCTTGCGCGACGGGGGCTACCAGTACGTCGTCGTGTCACCGCAGCTCCGCGATGCGGCCGCACACGAGGTTGCGTGGACTGCCAGCGATCCCGCCGCGTCCGTTGTGCTGACGACACCGCTTCGCACCGTCTACCGATTCGACTCATCGGTGGCCGATCCCGGTTGTCCGACGTAGAATAACGTCAGTGACGAAAACGGCCGTGGGACCCAAGTGCCGGTGGTGCGGTCGCAAGTTGGCGATCACCGGGGGACCGGGTCGGCCTCGAGCGTTCTGCAGCCAAGCGTGTCGCCAGCGCGACTACATCGCTCGATTGCGCGCACAGGAAGCCGGCTTGTCCGAGGCCGAATTGGTCGTGACACGCGAAGAGCTCGAGACACTGCACGATCATCTCTACGTGCTCGAGGCCGCGGTCGAAGACGTGGAGCGCGACCTTCGAGGCTCACCGACGAAGCAGGACTACGTCGACGCCGTCGCCTGGCTACTCGACGCCTGCCGGCCACTGCTGCAGAGGTGACCAATGCCCGGACCATTCACCGTCGATGACTTCGAGGCGATCAGCCAGCTGACGCTCGGCGCCTGGGGGACTGCCGTCGATCGCGACTGGTCGGTTCCCGCCGGCACGCTCGAGTGGAGCTGCTGGAAGACGGCAGACCACACCGTCGACTGCGTGTTCTCGTACGCGTTCATGCTCGCATCGCGCAACCAGAACAAGTATCCGAACTTCAGCGAGATCCACGCGCCGGAGGGTGCCCCGCCGCAGGACTTGGTCGACGGTCTCCGAGGCGCGTGTGAGCTCGTCCGGGCCACCATCGTGACTGCGCCATCAGACGCCCGAGCTTGCATGGGGTACGACCAGACCGGTCCGATCATCGGTGACGGCACGGACTTCGCTGCCCGTGCGGGCCACGAGCTGATCCTCCATGGACACGACGTGTGCGCGGGCCTCGGTGTTGCCTTCGACCCGCCGAACGACGTGTGTGAGCGTCTGCTCGACCACACCGCTGGCTGGCCGCGCGTCGGAACCGTGGCGCGCACGGACGACCCGTGGTCCGACCTCCTGGTCCGCTCCGGACGCCCGGCGCGCTCTGGCTGAGTCGCTACTCGAGATCCCACTGGGCACTCGACGCGCCCAACAGCACCGAGACGAGGATCCCGAGCGGCAGCGTGCCCCAGTACGACAGGCCCAGGTGCAGGTTGCCGAGGAACAACATCAGCAGCCACGTCGCCGGGAACGTCGCCAGCAGGAACACAACTGCCAAGAGCAACAATCCCTTGATCATGCGCCGACCGTACGAACGGCCGTGAGCGCCAGCATCCCTCCGGCGGGGTGACCTCGGGGGCGCGTCCAGCCAGAGACCGTTCTGTCCAGTTGGCATCCGGCTGCGCCGGAGCCAACTTGACATAACGGGGATTCTCGGCGTTGCCAGATCCGAATCGGGCCGTCCCCCAAGGGATTTCGGGGCGACCATCCACCAACTGGGGCGCCGGGGTCCGTACGGTGTCCCGATCAGCTGCTGCTCCGAAGGGAGAACCCGATGACGCGTGCAGACCTGGTGAAGGCCATGGCCGACAGCACAGGTATGTCGCAGACCGATGTCGACAAGGTGCTCGGCGCCTTTCTCGACGAGGTCACCCAGGTGGTCGCAAAGGGCGGCGAGAAGCTCACCATTCCGGGCTTTCTCACGTTCGAGCGTGCGCACCGCAACGCCCGCACGGGTCGCAACCCGCAGACGGGCGAGCCGGTCGAGATCCCGGCGACACATGTCGCCAAGGTCACGGTCGGCTCCAAGTTGAAGGCCGCCGCCAAGGGCTGATCCTTCTCGTACGTTCGGGCGTTCCGTCGTCGCAGAGACGACAGGACGCCCAAGCGTTCGCGTTCAGCCGACGAGTTCGGCGATCTGACCCAGCAGCTCGGGCGGGCCCGAGACGAGCATCGTGGTGAGGCACGTGGCTTTCCACTTCTCGAGCTCGTCGAGGACCTTCTCCTTCGGACCCACAAGCGCGATGTCCTCGATCAGTTGCGTGGGCACCGCCGCGATCGCGTCGGGCTTGCGGCCGTCGAGGTACGCGTCCTGGATCTTGTGGCAGGCCTCCTCGTGGCCCATACGCGCGAAGACGTCGAAGTGGAAGTTGACGTCGCGCGCCCCCATCCCCCCGATGTACAGCGCCATCATCGGCTTGAGGAACTCGG
>DASUCS010000001.1:0-15845 GCA_036275935.1 Acidimicrobiales bacterium | reverse complement strand
ATGCCGCGATCGAGCGGAACCGAATCCGGCAACCGTTGATCGACGGTGACTCGTCCGTCGCGAGCGATCAGCGTTGCGGCGGGACGACGACCGACGAACGACCAGCGGCCCCACCGCTCGTGCTCGACCGACTCGAGCAGGAAGCCCGGCTCGTCGCCGACGACGCGCAGGAACCCGGCGACGGGCGTCGTGAGGTCGCCGAGCACGTCGCACCACACGGGAACGACCGTGTGGTCGCGTGCCAGGGCGTGGAAGTCAGCCCGCGAGGGCCGGACGATCACTGCTTCGTCGGAAAGGTCCGGTAGAAGCAGGAGAACTCGCCGGTGTGGCATGCGCCTTTGCCGTGCTGCTCGACGATGAACAGCAACGCGTCACCGTCGCAGTCGTACCGCGCTTCGCGCACCGTCTGGATGTCTCCCGACGTGTCACCCTTGCGCCACACCTCTTGCCGGCTGCGCGACCAGTAGACCATGCGGCCGGTTTCGAGCGTCTCGCGCAGCGTCGCCTCGTTCATCCACGCCATCATCACGACCTGGCCCGTCGCGTGATCCTGTGCGATCGCGGGCACGAGGCCGGCGTCGTTGAACTGGATCTCCGCGAGTTGGTCGTCAAGGGTCGTCATGGGCATGAAGGTCAAAGGTAGAGGCCAGTCGAGCCCTCTTCGAGACGTTTTGACGCGACGGCGTGGACGTCACGTTCCCGCAGGATGACGTAGTCCTCGCCCCGCACCTCGACCTCGTAGCGGTCCTCCGGGTTGAACAGCACCTGATCGCCGAGCTCCATCGCCCGCACGTTCGGGCCCACGGCGACGACCTCCGCCCACGCGAGACGCTTGGACATCTGCGCCGTGGCCGGGATCACGATGCCGCTCGCGGACCGGCGCTCGCCTTCCGCCGCGCCAAGCTGCACGAGGACGCGATCGCTCAGCATCTTGATCGGCAGCTTGTCGCCGTCACTCGCCTCGGGCTTGGGCTTCGGCATCCCCGTCACGGTACCGTCGCCCGGTGCCGAGCTACGACCTCGCAGAGGCACCTGATGCGTGGGCATCGGCGGTTTTGCTGCATCCGCACCCGGACATGGGCGGCGATCGGTTCAACAACGTCGTCAGCGCGCTGTACTCGGCCTTGCCGGGCGCAGGCGTGACGGCCGCCAGGTTCGACTTCAGCTCGAGCAACGTCGAGACCGCAACGGCCGAGACCCTCGAGGTGCTCGATGCCCTCTCCCCCGATCCGCGGCTCGTGATCGGCTACTCGTTCGGTGGTGGCGTGGCCGCCGGGCTGTCCGACGAGCGGATTGCCGACCGGTGCCTCATCGCTCCGGCCCTTTCGAAGGACGGCTCACGTCCCCGGGCGTTCGTCATCGCCGCCGAGCACGACCAGTTCTTCGCCGTCGACGACCTCCGACCCGATGCGATCGTCACGGGTGCCGACCACTTCTTCGTGGGCCGCACGGACGAAGTCGTCCGCCTCGTCCTCGACTGGCTCGCCGGTTTCAGGCCGGGCGGACGCTGATCCCTCGCGACGCCATCAATTCCTTCGCGTCGCGGATCGTGTGCTCTCCGAAGTGGAAGATCGACGCGGCGAGCACGGCGTCAGCGCCACCTTCGAGCACACCTTCGACGAGGTGCTCCAGCGTGCCGACTCCCCCGGAGGCGATCACCGGCACGTTGCAGGCATCGGCCACCGCGCTGGTCAACGCGAGGTCGAACCCCTCTCGCGTCCCGTCGCGGTCCATCGACGTCAGCAGTATCTCCCCCGCACCCAGGCGCTCACCCTCCGCGGCCCACGACACCGCGTCGAGCCCGGTCGGCTTGCGGCCTCCGTGGGTGAACACCTCCCACGATCCGCTTTCCGTCTGACGAGCGTCGATCGCCAGCACCGCGCACTGAGTACCGAACTCGTCGGCGATGTCCGAGATCAGTTCGGGCCGAGCGACCGCCGACGTGTTCACCGACACCTTGTCCGCGCCGACTCGCAACAACTGGCGCGCGTCGTCGACGGATCGGATCCCGCCGCCGATCGTGAACGGTATGAAGACCTCTTCGGCGGTGTGGCGGGCGAGCTCGACGATCGTGTCGCGCGCGTCGGATGACGCCGTGATGTCGAGGAACACGAGCTCATCGGCGCCCATCTCGTCGTAACGTGCCGCGAGCTCGACCGGATCGCCGGCGTCCCGCAGATTCACGAAGTTCGTGCCCTTCACGACGCGTCCCGCATCCACATCGAGACACGGGATCACCCTCACCGAGCGCACGCGAGCACCGCCTCGTCGACGCCGAAGCGTCCTTCGTAGATGGCCTTGCCGACGATCGCGCCCGCCAAGCCCAAACCCCGGAGCGCAGCAAGATCGTCGAGCGACCCGACGCCGCCGCTGGCGATGACCGGCACGGCAGTCGCGGCATGGAGGTCGGCGAGCCCGTCGATGTCCGGGCCGACGAGCGTCGCATCGCGAGAGATGTCGGTGACCACGAACGCGGCCACCCCCGGAAGCGCGAGCTCGCCGGCCACCTCGAGCAACTGCCGACCGCTCCCTTCCTCCCAGCCCCGCACCTTGACCTCGCCGTCCCAGTGATCGAGTCCCACGGCAACGCGGCCCGGATACGAGTCCGCCAGCCGGCGCACGAGGTCCGGATCCTCGACAGCCGCGCTGCCGACGACGATGCGGGCGACGCCGTCTTCCAGGAGCGACGCGTCGCGAACACCACCGCCGGTCTGCACGGGCACCGACACCGCACGAGAAACGGCGACGACGATGTCGCGGTTCGAACCTGTTCGCCGCGCGGCGTCGAGGTCCACGACGTGGATCCACCGAGCCCCCGCCGATTCGAACGACCGCGCGACTGCGAGCGGGTCGTCGCCGTACACGGTCTCCTGGTCGAAGTCACCCTGATGCAGGCGCACGACTCGACCCCCGCGGAGGTCGATGGACGGATACAAGTCGAATGACGTCACGACGAGCAGCGACCCACGAAGTTCGACAGCAGCCGCAGGCCGTTCGCTCCGGACTTCTCCGGGTGGAACTGCGTGGCCCACACGTTGCCGCGTTCGACCGCCGCGACGACAGGACCGCCGTAGTCGCACACCGCGATCGCGTGCGTCACGTCGTCGGGCGCGTACGAGTGCACGAAGTAGAACCACGAGGGATCCGGCAGACCGCGTAGCAAGATCGAGCTGCGCTTCTTGTCGAGCGTGTTCCACTGCATCTGCGGATGCTTCACACCCGGTGGCAGGCGACGCACGACCCCCGGCAGGATGCCGAGGCCGCGGCGGCCCGGGTTCTCCTCTGATTCGTCGTACAGCAACTGCATCCCGATGCAGATCGCGAGGAACGGAACCCCGCGTGCGACGGCGTCTCGTGCCACTCTCGACAGGCCGGTGCGATCGAGCGCATCCATGCACCGCCCGAACGCGCCGACACCGGGCAGCACCACACCGTCGGCATCGCGGATCTCTGCGGGGTCCGCGGTGAGGCGCGCGTCCGCGCCCACGCGACACAACCCCTTCTCCGCCGAACGCAGGTTGCCGATGCCGTAGTCGAGTACCGCGATGAACGGAGCGGGGCTCACAGACGTCCCTTGGTCGACGGCACACCCGAACCCTCGACGCGCACGGCGGTGCGCAAACAGCGGGCGACGCCCTTGAAGCACGCTTCGATCAGGTGATGGGTGTTGTCGCCCGAGCGCTTTCGCACGTGCAGCGTGATGTTCGCGGCGGTGGCGAAGGACTGCCAGAAGTGCCCGGCCATCTCCGGGTTGAACGGCGGATCACCGAGCGGCAGCACCTCGCCGAACGGAAGGTGCCACACGAAGAAGGGACGACCGGAGAGGTCGAGTGCAACTTCCACCAACGCCTCGTCGAGCGGGAACAGCCCACTCCCGAAGCGCGCCACGCCGGCCTTGTCGCCGACGGCCTCGCTGAAGGCCTCGCCGAGGGTGATGCCGACGTCCTCGACCGTGTGATGGCCGTCCACGTGCAGGTCGCCTGTCGCCAGGACCTTGAGATTGAACCCACCGTGGCGTGCGAGTTGGTCGAGCATGTGGTCGAAGAACGGCAGCCCGGTGCTGACCTCCGCGGAGCCCGTGCCGTCGAGGTCGACATCGACCAACACGGCGGTCTCCTTCGTCTCGCGCTTCTTCGTGCCGACCCGGGTGTTCATGTCAGGATCTCCTCGAGGGCAGCGAGCAGTGCATCGTCCTCCGCGGGTGTGCCGATCGTGACCCGCAGACACCCTTCGAGCCGCGGCCACGACGAGCAGTTCCGTACGAGCACGGAGTGGTCGAGCAGCAGATGCCACAGGCGATCGCCGTCGATCGTCTCCGGGCGGATCAGCACGAAGTTCGCTCCTGAGGGCCACACCTTGATCGGTAGATCGGTGAGCCGGGCGATCAGCCGACCGCGTTCCTCCACGAGCGCGGCGACGCGTGTGTCCATCTCGCGCCGGTAGTCGAGTGCGAGCCGTCCTGCGATCTGCTTCACGACGTCGAGGTGGTACGGCAGCACCACTTTGTCGAGCTGCTCCACGAGCCACGCGGGGCCGATCAAGTAACCCAACCGCGCCGCGGCCATCGACCACGTCTTCGAGTAGGTACGGGTGACGACGAGGGGCGTGTCGTCGTCGACGAGCGTCAGCGCCGACCACGGTGCGAACTGACCGTATGCCTCGTCGACCACCACCAACCCGGGGGCGCGATCGAGCACCGCCCGAACGGTGTCCTCAGTCTCGACGAGACCGGTCGGGTTGTTGGGCGAGCAGAGGAAGGTGATCTCGGGTTGCGCATCGCTCAGCACGCGCTCGACCTCGGTCCAGTCGAGCGTGAAGTCGTGGGCGCGCTCGCCGGTCACCACGGCCGTGCCGGTGATCCGCGCGATGTGGCTGTGCAGCGCGTACGTCGGCTCGAAGACCGCAGCGGAGCGACCCGCGCCTCCGTACGTGAGGCAGACCGTCTGCAGGACCTCGTTGGACCCGTTCGCGGCGAACACCCGACCGGGATCGACTCCGTGGAGGTCCGCGATGGCACGACGCAGCTCGGTCGCCGCACGATCGGGATACCGGTGCCACTCGACGGCTTGGAGCTCGGCCGTCAAGCGCTCGGTGTAGGCCGCGGGTGGCGGCTCGGGGGCCTCGTTCGTGTTCAGGCGGACCTTCACGTCGACCTGTGGCGAGTGGTACCCCTCCATGAGGGAGAGGTCCTTGCGGGGCTCGATCATCGGCGTCTGAGCCTGATCGACTCGGCGTGCGCGGCGAGACCTTCGGCGGACGCGATCTCCACGACCGCGCTCCCGAGTCGATCAAACGCCCTTCGATCGACATCGACGACGTGCACGGGCTTCGTGAAGTCGTCGACGGTCAGCGCTCCGGCGTACCGCGCCGACCCGTGCGTCGGCAGCACGTGCGACGGGCCGGCGACGTAGTCGCCGATCGACGCCGGCGCCCACGGTCCGCAGAACACCGCGCCGGCATGACGAACGAGCGGCACCAGTGACTCCGGATCCGCGTTCAACAGCTCGAGGTGCTCCGGCGCGATCAGGTTGGCGACTGCGATCGCCTGCTCCGGCCCATCGACCAGTACGCACCGCCCGTTGGCGTCGAGCGCCGACTCGATCTCGGTTCGGCGCGCCGCGTCCGCGACCAGCCCGTCGATCGCGCCTGAGATCGCGTCGGCCGCGACGTCAGACCACGTGATCAGCCACGCCAGCCCATCCGGACCGTGTTCGGCCTGCACGATCACGTCGATGGCGGCGAGGTCCGGGGCGGTCGATTCGTCGGCCACCACCACGACCTCTGAGGGTCCGGCGAACGCCGATGGCACCCCCACCCGCCCTTCGCCGGCCACCTCACGCTTGGCGACAGCCACGTACACGTTGCCCGGCCCGACGATGACGTCCACTGCCGGGATCGACGCCGTCCCGTAGGCCATCGCGGCGATGGCCTGGGCTCCGCCGACCCGGAACACCGAGTCGACCTCGGCCACGGCGGCGGCGGCGAGCACGGCGTCCGGCACGCGGCCGTCGCGGTCGGGCGGCACGCACAGGACGACCTCGTCCACGCCCGCAACCCGGGCGAACACCGCCGTCATGAGGACCGTCGACGGATACACCGCCCGCCCTCCCGGCACGTAGCACCCGGCGCGATCGACCGCCCGGCGCAGCGTTCGCACGACGAGTCCGTCGCGTTCGAACCGCACGTCGCCGGTCGCCTCGGCCGTGGCGAACTCGTGGATGTTGTGTGCGGCCTGCTCGAGCGCAGCCCGCAGCTCCGTCGGGATGCTCTCGAGTGCCCGCTTGCAATCGGCGGCGGGCACGGCGAGGTCGTCGAGCCGAACGCCGTCGAATCGCTCGGTCAGATCGCGGACGGCGCCGTCACCCCTGGTGCGAACATCGTCGAGAATCGCCCGCACGGCCTCGACCACCGCCGGATCCTCGGCCACCGAGGGGCGCGGCAGTGCGCCGCTGAGGTCTCTGACCCCTCGGACATCCAGCCGCGAAAGCACCCCGCAACGGTACTGGTCTGCACCGGGCACTCCCGAGTGGGTAACGCTGTGCGGATGGACGACGCGCGAGCTCCGCTGTCCGCGGTGGCGACAGCCCTCGATGAATTGACGCGGCGCGTCACCGAACTCGCGGAGGAGTATCAGCGCGCGTCGGACGAGCAACTCGCGATCGAGCTGTACGAAGTCGAGCGCGCGCTCCAGCAAGCCTCGCGACGACTCGAGCGCCTGACTCGAGGGAGCTGATCAACTCGTCGCCAAAACGGGCGAAGGCTCCCTGAACGGGAGCCTTCGCGGGCGACACCAGGCGGCGGATCCCGATGTCGCGGGAACCAGGTGGCGGGAACCTGGTCAAGAGCAAACATACCGCGGGCCCCCCAGAAACGCATCACCGAACTGCGCGTCCGGCGACGCCCGCGGACGGACAAAACGACGCAAGGACGCACTCATGGCAGCGCGGCCGTCGGGCGTCGCAGATTCGGCGACCGTGGAGGATCAAGCGCAAGCTGAACGATCCTCGTTCCGCGGCAGGCACCATGTCGTTCAACTCGTACTCGACCTTGACCGGATCTGTCTGTGTCGTGAGGCCGAGACGAACCGAGAGCCGGCCGACGTGCGTGTCGACGGGGAGCCCGGGCTCGCCCATGGCCACGCTGCGTATGACATTGGCGGTCTTGCGTCCGACACCGGGCAACGTCACGAGATCTTCGATCGGTACGGGCACCTCGCCGTCGAACCGTTCGACGAGTCCCTTCGCCATCCCGATGAGGCTCTTCGTCTTGTTGCGGTAGAAACCGGTCGACTGGACGATCGTCTCAACGTCGGCCGGATCGGCGGCGGCGAGATCCGCGGCCGTCGGGTAGCGCGCGAACAGCTCCGGTGTGACGAGATTCACGCGTTCGTCGGTGGTCTGCGCCGAGAGGATCGTGGCGCACAGCAGCTCGAACGGATTCGAGTGCGTGAGCGCGCACAGCTCGGTCGCCGTGCCCGGATACTCGTCGGCGAGCAATCGAATCGTCTCGCGTGCTCGACCCTTCGGCGACCGCGGCTTCCCCATTGCTGGGAACCTACCTACAGTCCAGATCCTTGCCGACGATCAAGCGAACGCCGCGCACGTGGGTCGTCTACAGCGATCCTGACGAGTTGGATGACGCGCTGGCGGACGTCAAGGCGCATGGCGGCGGCGAGCTGCGGTGGTTCGTCAGCGATCCGACGGCGGCCGACGAGGACGCGGCCGCACGGCACGGTCTCCAGGTCGAACGGGACCTGCTCCAGCTCCGCCGGCCGCTTCCCGTCGACGGGCGTGCGCCGGACCTGCACACCCGGGCGTTCGTACCGGGTCAGGACGAGGCGGAATGGGTCGAGGTCAACAACCGCTCGTTCGCGAACCACCCGGAGCAAGGCGGATGGACGGTCGAGCAGGTGCTGGAGCGTGAGGCCGAGCCGTGGTTCGACCCCGAGGGCTTCCGTCTGCATCACGACGAGGAGACGGGCGCGTTGGCGGCCTTCGTGTGGACGAAGATCCACACCGAGGAGACGCCGCCGTCAGGGGAGATCTACGTGATCGGCGTCGACCCGAACTTCCAGAGCCGTGGTCTCGGCAAGACCATGACGCTCGTCGGGCTCGACTGGATGCATCGAGCGCGCGGGATCACTCACGGGATGCTGTACGTCGACGCCGAGAACGAAGCCGCGGTCGCGATGTACACGAAGCTCGGTTTCGCGATCGACCACGTCGACCGCAGCTTCGTCGGGCGCGTCTAACTGACGCCGACGCCGACCAGGTGGCCGACGAGGAACGTCGTGCCGGCCGCGACCATCGCGATCGCCAGCTGCCGTGCCGCGGAGAACCAGACCCGGCGCCCGGTGAAACGGGCGAGCAGCGCGCCGACGACAACGCAGGCGACGCCGCCGAGGGCGATCGACGCGACCGTGGCGGCAACGCCCGAACCGAAGAACCACGGGAGCAGCGGCACGAGGGCGCCGAGTGCGAACGCGATGAACGACGAGATCGCGGCCCCCGTCGGCGACCCGAGTTTGTCGGGATCGATCCCGAGCTCTTCACGTGCGTGCGTCTGCAACGCCATCTCGGGATCCCGCATCATCTGCTCGGCCAGCTCCCGCGCTCGATCGGGATCCACGCCGCGCGACTGGTAGATCTGCGTGAGCTCGACCGTCTCGACGTGCGGGTTGCGTCGCAGCTCGCGTCGCTCGAGCTCGAGCTCGCGCTCGAACAGCTCGGTCTGCGCCTTCATCGAGACGTACTCCCCTGCCGCCATCGACACCGCGCCGGAGATCAGACCGGCGAGACCGGCGAGCCGCACCACACCGGCGCCGGGATTCGCGCCGGCAACGCCGAGGATGAGCGACACGTTCGACACGAGACCGTCGCTCACACCGAACACGGCGGCACGGGCGGTCCCGCGATCGATGTCCCGGTGATGGTGTTCGGGCCGCGGCGCCAGGTCGCGTTCACGCCGAGCCGGCTTCGAGCTGACGTCGGCCATCTCCGTAGCCTACGAGCATGACCAGTCGGTACGACGCGGACCGCGACGCGTGGCGATCGCTGCTCGACGCCGAACCTGCGTATCGCGTCGACCAGGTCTGGGACGGGCTCTACCGCCAGCACGTCGACCTCGAGAACATCACCGTCCTGCCGAAGACCCTGCGGACACGACTCGCCGAGGCGCTGCCGCCCTCGCTGTCGCTCGTCACCGAACGGGTCAGCGACAACGGTGACACCGTCAAGCAACTGTGGGCGCTGCCGGACGACCGAGCGATCGAGAGCGTGCTCATGCGCTACCGAGATCGTGTGACCGTCTGCGTGAGCACGCAGGCAGGCTGCGCGATGGGTTGCGGGTTCTGTGCCACTGGTCAGGCCGGTTTCGATCGCCACCTGACATCGGGCGAGATCGTCGAGCAGGTGATCCGCGCCTCGCAACGGTTGGACCTCGCCGGTGGTGGGCGCGTGTCCAACATCGTGTTCATGGGGATGGGCGAGCCGCTGGCGAACTACGACAACCTGTGGCCGGCGATCGTGCGGCTGCACGACGACGTCGGCATCTCGGCTCGACATCTCACGGTGTCGACGATCGGCATCGTTCCCGGTATCAAACGGCTGTCGACCGAACAGCTTCCGGTCAACCTCGCCGTGTCGCTGCACGCCGCCAACGACGAGCTGCGCAGCGAGCTCGTGCCGATCAACCGCCGCTACCCGCTCACGAAGCTGGCCGACGCGTGTCGCGACTACTTGCGTGCGAAGAATCGCCGCCTGTCGTTCGAGTGGGCGTTGATCGACGGCGTGAACGACCGGGCGAGCGACGCCGCCGAGCTCGCGGCGTACGCCCGACAATTGCGAGCGCACGTCAACCTGATCCCGCTGAACGCAACCCCGGGCTGGCCGACGCGTGGTACGTCAGCGCAGGGCGTGCGCGCGTTTCGCGACCGGCTCGTCGAGCTCGGGGTGAACGCAACCATCCGCCAGAACCGCGGCACCGACATCGATGCCGCGTGCGGCCAGCTGCGGGCGGCCGCGAGCAACGAGGTGAACGTCGCGCTCACCGAACGAGCACCGTGAGCCGGTCGCCGACCCGGATCGCACGCGTGAGGTGCTCCTCGGGTCGGACGTGAGCGCCCGGCCAGATCACGCTCTCCTCGACCGTTCCCTCGACGACGGCACCGGGCCCGATCACCGATTCGCCGCCCGAGGACTCGAGGTTCGCGGCCAGGTACTGGGCGGGCGTGCCGCAGTCGATGCAGGTGGCGTCAGCATCGAGGGCGACGACCTCGAGCCTTCCTTCCTGCACGGCTCGGGCGAACGTGCGCTCGTAGAGCCCCGATGGCTCCGGCTGCAGGTTGGCCACCTCGCTCCACGGCAGCAGGCATCCGGCCAGCCGGCTGTTTCGCCGCAACTGGTCGTCGCCGGCGACCAGGACACGAACGCGAACGCCGTCCCACCCGTGCACCAGCACCGAGACCGACGATGGGCAGTACGTGTCCGCGTTCACGACGACCACAGGTCGATGGTCGATCCACTCGCGCAGGTGGCCCACGCCGCCCGCGGTGCCGAGCGCAACGGGTTCTTCGATCGACAGGTGCAGACGCCCGGCGAGGTGCGCTTCCAGCAGCGCACGGTGGTGATGGACATTCACGGCGAGCGAATCGGTCACTCCAGCGAAGCGCTCGAGGGCGAGGTCGACCAATGGACGGTTGCCGACGGGACAGAGCGCTTTCGGGCGCACGCTGGTCAGCGGGCGGAGCCGCACCCCGGCGCCTGCAGCCAGTACGACACCTGCAATGCTGTCAGCCATGCAGACACGCCGGTGGGTCGATCCTTCGCAGCCCCAGACGCTGCAGATCGCCGTGTTCCTGCTCTACGCCCAAGCTGCCGTGCTCCTGCTCTTCGGCGCCTTCCTCAACCCGTTCGGCATCGCCCTCATCGCCGCCGGGATCGGCGCAGGCTACGGCATCGCCAATGAGCAGAAGTGGGGCTACGGCCTCGGCCTGCTCGTCGCGTTGTTCCCCTTCGTCGCCCGCATGATCGCGGGCGGACCGGGTGACGTCTTCACGACCGACATCATCAGCCTCATGTTCGAGATCGCGCTGGTCGTGCTGCTGTTGCATCCACAATCGCGCGAGTACGAAAGGATCTGGTTCAAGTAGATGGCGACGCCCACGGTGGTCAACGGAGTGCAGGGGCTCAAGGAGCTGGTCGGTGAGCACATCGGTTACAGCGACTGGCACGAGGTCACGCAGGAGCAGGTGAACCTGTTCGCCGACGCGACGGGCGACCACCAGTGGATCCACGTCGATCCGGAGCGGGCGAAGAAGGGTCCGTTCGGCGGGCCGATCGCCCACGGGTACTTGACGCTCGCGCTGGTGCCGTACTTCCTGCCCACGATCCTCGTCGTCGACGGCATCAGCATGGGTGTGAACTACGGCTGCGAGAAGGTCCGCTTCCCGTCACCGGTGCCGGTCGGCTCGAAGGTGCGCCTCGGCGCCGCCATCGAGGCCGTGGACGACGTCGCGGGCGGCGTGCAGGCGACGATCACCGCGATCATCGAGGTCGAAGACGCCCCCAAGCCGAGCTGCGTCGCCCAGGTCGTCTACCGCTACTACGAATAGCGGCAACGATCGTGCATCGCCACGGCCGCTGGGGGGAGGCGATGCACGATGGTCGTCACTGGCGCATCGGGCGGCACAAGAGCTGGCCGCCGCCGGACGCGACGAGGTTGCGGTCCGCGTCCCAGAGCTGACCGGTCCAGCCGAGCAGCCCGCCGTCACCGGCGGGACTCTTTCCGTCCATGAGCAACCACTCGCCCACCGGACGGCGATGCAACGCGACGTAGAGATCGAGGCTGGGCGCGTACATCCCGTGGTTCAGGTGTGCGTGCGGCTTGCTCGCGGCGGGCCAACTCTGCACGTCGATGAGCACCAACGCGCGACACGCGTCCGCCCACGGATCGGAGAAGTCGCCTTCGAGGAACCGCAGCCACTGCTGCGCCTTGGCGGGCAGTGGTTCCGGTGGCGGCCAGTCCTTGCGGAAGTCGAGCGGACGGCTCTGGAAGTTGTTCCAGAACGGGAACGGGGGCCCCGGATCGTCCGGCTCGTCGGCGAAGTACTCCTCGATGTCCTTCAGGCCGTCGGGACCGGGGACGTCCGGCGGCTCGGACTCGTCGTGCTCGAGACCTTCGACGCCGTCGGCGATCGCCCACACGGTCGCCTCGAGGATGCGACGGTCACCTTGCGTCACTTCGGCGCGGTACGACCCGGCGACCTTGCTCGTGCGCAGCGGCGTGACCGCGATGTCCACCGCGTCGAACGCGGCCACCGACAGGTAGTGACACGTGTAGCTGGCGGGACGGGCATAGGCCGACGCCGCGCCGACGGCGCGCAACGCCACGCTGGCGATGTAGCCGCCCATCGGCCCCCAGATCTCCCAGTCCTTGCTCAGCGACGCGCGGTACCGCAGCTCACCGATCTGCTCGACGGCGGTGTCCACCGCCAGATTCCCCATACCGCGGTTGTAGCGGGTCAGCGGAAGTTCGGGATCACCTTTTCCGCGAACAGCCGCAGCGAACGATCGTCCGGGTAGTCCGAGCACCACGGCACGAAGCCGGTGCAACCGAGATCGATGTAGGTCTGGATCTTCTCGCTGACCTGTTCCGGCGTGCCGACGAAGTTGCCGGCTCGCCAGGAGTCGAATGGCTCACCCCACCGGGACTGACTTCCCGCCTCTTCGATCTCGGCCTCTGTCTCGCGCACGAACACCTCGGACGAGATCGTCTTGGTGATCTCGTCGTAGTCACGACCGACCGCGGCGCAGTGCTCCTTCAGCACCTCACACTTGTGCTCGAACTCATGCGGCTTGCCACCGAAGTTCGAGCGATCTGCGTGCCGGGCGACGACACGCAACGTGAGCTGCTCACCGCCACCCCCGATCCAGATCGGCGGGTGCGGGTCCTGCAGCGGCTTCGGATCGCACTGCGCGCCATCGAGTTGGAAGTACCGACCCTCGTACTTCACTTCGGGCTCGGACCACAGCAGCTTCACGATCTCGACCGTCTCGCGCAACGCGCCGATGCGTTCCTTCGGTGCGGGGAACTCGTAGCCGTACCCGCGGAACTCGTGCTCGTACCAGCCCGCGCCGACACCCCAGTCGAGACGCCCGCCGCTGATGACGTCGATCGTGCTCGTGATCTTCGCCAGCAATCCCGGGTTGCGGTACGGCGCGCAGCCGACCATCTGTCCGAGTCGTACGCGACTCGTGAGCTGACTGATCGCAGCCATGACCGTCCAGCACTCGAACACGGCTTCGTGCGCCGGCGTCGGGACGTTGTGGAAGTGGTCGTAGACCCACACGCTGTCGTAGCCCGTCGACTCGGCGAGTTGCGCGATCTCGACGGCCTTCGCCCACTTCGCCTCGGCACCGGTGATGCCGGACAGCTCCATCTTCCAGCCCTGCGGGATGAACACTCCGAACTGCACGTCAGGTGATGACATCACGCCGTACTACCACCTCTACCATCGCCCGGATGCACTGCCGCGGCGCCGTCTTCGTCGTCGTGGCCGCACTGGTGGTCGCGGGATGCAGTGACAAGGCGAAGCCACGCGCCACGTCGAGCTCGTCGAGCTCCTCGAGCGCATCGCCGTCGACGACGAGCGCGCCATCGTCGTCCGGCAGCGGGCCACCGTCCTTCACCCCCGAGCCAGTTTCGTTCCAACCATGCGGACGCAACGTGCGCTGCGCCTCCGTCAAGGTTCCGCTCGACTACACGAACCCGACGGGACCCACCATCGACATCGCAGTCAACGAGATTCCCGCGC
The DNA here is from genome assembly GCA_036275935.1 of Acidimicrobiales bacterium. GTDB lineage: Bacteria > Actinomycetota > Acidimicrobiia > Acidimicrobiales > JACDCH01 > DASUCS01. The sequence goes on along the minus strand of DASUCS010000001.1, from coordinate 2,032 downwards.
GCGACGCGTCGCAACGAATCGGCTCGTTGCTCGTGAACCCCGGCGGGCCCGGCGGCTCGGGCATCGACTTCGTCGCGGGCGGCATCGACCTCCCGTCCAAGGTCCTGGATCGATTCGACGTTGTCGGGTTCGATCCGCGCGGCGTCGGCAAGAGCACGCGCCTCACCTGCGGCGACAGCACCGTCCCCGCATTCCTCCACCTGGACTCGACGCCCGACACACCTGATGAACAAGTCGCACTCGACGACGGCGCCATGGCCGTCGCCGACGACTGCACACAGTCGGCTGGCGATCTGCTCGCTCACATGGGGACCGACAACACGGTGCGCGACATGGACACCATTCGCCGCGCGCTCGGCGACGCTCAGTTCAACTTCCTCGGGATCTCCTACGGGTCCCTGCTCGGGTTGCGCTACGCGCAGCTGTTCCCTCACACGATCCGAGCGATCACGATCGACGGTGTCGTCGATCCGACGCAGGACTTCGCCACGGGACTCCGACAGCAGACGATTGCCTTCGAGAAGCAGACCGGCGCGATCCTCGACGGTTGTCCCGACGGTGGCGACGGTTGCCCTCCTGGCGGCGCGCGGGCCGCGTACGACGAGCTGGCCCGTCGCGTCGAGCAGGCGCCGATCGACGGTTCGAACGGGCTGTCGCTCGGACCGACGGAGCTGGCCGACGCCGCGCTCATCACGACGTACGTGCCGTCGGCCGTTTCGTTGTTCTATGCGGCTCTGTCATCCGGACTCAACGGTCGAGCCGGTCCGATGCTCCAGCTCACGAACGCGTACCGCACGTCCGTCGACTTCCCCACCTACACCGCGGTCGAGTGCACCGACTCGCCGCATCCGGTCGGCGCCGACGCGTACCACGCGTTCGCTCAGGAGCTCATCGGCGTGTCGTCACGTTTCGGCGGCACCGTGGCCAACGAGCTGCTCCCGTGCGCGTACTGGAGCACGCCGATCGACTCGATCGTCGGGCCGGTGACGGCGCCCGATGCGCCGCCGATGCTCGTCGTCGGCACGACCGGCGACGCGGCGACGCCGTACCAGCAGGCTGTCGACGTGGCGCACACGCTGGCGCACGGGCGACTGATCACGTACCAGGGCAACCAGCACGCGGCCTATGGCGCGAGCGCGTGCGTGGCCGACGCCGAAGCGGCGTACTTCGTCGACCTTCAGTTGCCTCCAGAGGGGACGACCTGCAACAACTAAGGGATGGAGTTCAACCTCGCCCAGGTGCACGAGGCGATCGCGGAGGCGATCCCCGACAAGGAATGCATCGTGTTCCGCGATCGCCGGCTCACGTGGAAGGACGTCACCGACCGCACGCGCCAGCTGGCGAACGTGCTCGGTGCGGCGGGCCTCGGCGCCCGGCCGAACGGACGCGAGGGCCTCGAAGGTCACGAGTCGCACGAGGACCATCTCGCCATCTACTGCTACAACGGCAACGAGTACCTCGAGTGCATGCTCGGCGCGTTCAAGGCCCGGGTCGGGCCGATCAACGTCAACTACCGGTACGTCGCCGAGGAGCTGCAGTACCTCCTCGACAACAGCAAGGCGAAGGCGATCGTGTACCACTCGCAGTTCGCGCCGACGCTGGCCGAGGTTCTTCCGCAACTGCCTGAGCTGAAGTTGTTGCTGCAGATCGACGACGAATCGGGCAACGACCTGCTGCCCGGTGCGCAGTGGTACGAGGAGGCGCTGGCGGCGGCGTCGCCGGAACGTCCTGCCTGTGCTGATTCGTGGTCACCCGACGACCTCTACATCCTCTACACGGGCGGCACGACCGGCATGCCCAAGGGCGTGCTGTGGCGGCAACACGACATCTTCCTGTCGGTGATGGGCGGCGCGGTTGCCGGCGCACCGCACGAGTCGCTCGAGTCCGTGGTCGAAGCTGCCAAGGCCGGCGCGATGCGCGTCATGCCCGCGGCGCCGTTCATGCACGGCGCCGGGCACTGGATCGCGTTCCTCGCGATGAACGGCGGCAACACCGTCGTGATCCAGAGCGAGGTGCGGCGGCTCGATCCGAA